>CP136052.1:1092500-1420625 GCA_032620915.1 Oscillospiraceae bacterium NTUH-002-81 | reverse complement strand
TCGCGGTCAAGAATGGTCTGTACGTTACCAGGTCCAACACCCAGTGCCGGTTTTCCGCTGGAGTATGCGGCTTTTACCATGGAGCCGCCGCCGGTTGCGATAACCACATCAACGGAAGCCATGAGCTCATCCGTCAGATCCAGAGAAGGCTCCTCAATGGTCTGGATGGCATCTGCCGGTGCGCCCAGGCTTACAAGGATATCCCGGAAACTGTCAACCACATATTTGTTGACCTTCTTTGTCTTCGGATGCGGAGCGATGATGATGGCGTTTCTGCCCTTGATGGCAAACATGGCATTACACATGGGGGTCACAACCGGGTTCGTTACCGGGGTCACTGCTGCCACGATTCCCTTGGGCTTACCAACCTTCATGATACCGGTCTCTTCATTCACTTCTATCACACCTACGGACTTCTTGCCCTTCAGGCTGTTCCAGATGTTCTTGGACTTGCCATAACATTTTGCCACCTTATCCTCGTAAACACCCATACCGGACTCTTCCACTGCTCTCTTTGCCAGATCCTCTGCATTGTCATAGACAAATTTGCCGATGGCACGTACCAGAGTATCTACCTGCTCCTGAGAGTATCCTTCCAGCACTGCCTGTGCTGCTCTTGCGCGTTTCACTAATTCGCTTACTGTACTCATAGTTTCCGTTCTCCTTTTCCTTTTTTGCGTTTCCGCTTTTCATGTTAATATTTTAACCTTTACAGTGCTCTATGGCAACCTTATGAAACTTAGAAAACCTATAGATAAGTTAGATAACCATCTATCTCCCAAATGCCCGAAAATACACAGTTTCTCCCACATATTGCAATGGTGCGATAAAGCGGTTGTAAAAAATCCCGCCCCGATCCCGGCCCAGAATGGTCCGTTTTCCCAGCCTTCTCAGGATTCCGGACGTTTCTGCGACCAGATCTCTGTGAATTTTTTCACTGGCAATCAATTCCACCGCATCTGACACGAACCGTTCCCGGAAAAATCCCATACCAATCACTTCACGGCCGATCTCACTGCGCTCCCAGTCCGCATCCAGGGAAAACGTGCCAATGGCAAATACGGTTTTCGGGCTGCAGATCCCGGCCAGCTTTTTCAGTTCCTTTCGTCTCTCACGTCTTGACTCCCGGGACATCTCCACGACAAGGTCACAGTCGTAAAGCGCTGTCTCCTCCGGACAGATCACCAGTCTTGTGATCGCCTGCGCGGCCTCTTCCATGGAAAGGCGTTTCCGCTCCACCCGATCCAGAAGGACATCCTCTGTTCTGCCCTCAACCGTTCGGGATACGCCTTCGGATGTATTATAAAGAAATACCTGACAATCTTTGCAAAGTGCAAATGCCGCAGCGGTATGTGCCGCCTGTTTTCCTTTTCCGATCACTGCTATTTTCATAGAAGATTCCTCCTTTCACCGGGCTGACTTTCCGGCAGCTTCTATTTTTTGCTTCTATTTTTCATAAGGGTTGCTTTTGAAAATTCTGACCCACTGTCCCTGATGCAGGTCAAAGGCATTGGCATCATCCGTATCCACGTGAAAATCCAGCCTGCTGGTTTCGCTGACCCGGATGAGCACCCGATCCAGAATACCGCCCCGCTCTCCTTCTACGAGAACGTGTACCCGGTCTCCGTTTTTCACACCATACTGCGCGGCATCCTCCGGCGTCATATGAATATGGCGGTCAGGAATGATTACCCCTTTTGGAATCTGCAGGATACCTTCCGGCCCCCGCAGGATCGCCCCCGGCGTCCCTTCAATATCCCCGGACGCCCGCACCGGTGCATCAATGCCCAGGGTGTAGCAGTCCGTCTTGGATATCTCCACCTGGGTTTCCTTTCGCACCGGCCCCAGGATCCGCACGCCCCGGAGCATGCCCCTGGAGGTGATGATATCCACACATTCTACAGAAGCAAACTGTCCGGGCTGGCTTAGGGGCTTGTAGGGTGTGAGCTTCGCTCCCTTGCCAAACAGTACCTCCAAATCCTGTTCTGACAGATGCACATGTCTGGCAGAAATGCCGATCGGTACTTTTCTCTCATGGGTCATTTCTTCTAACTGCTTCATAAAAAGTGCTCCCTTCTTATTTCAACCGGTGAACTTCCCCCGGTGTATAAGTCGTATGTAACAGCTTGTGGGAAATCATGCTGCCCGGCGTTCCCAGATATTCCCGATAAAGGGTCTTCACCGAAGGATTCTCATGGGATTTGCGCACCGGCATGTTGGCATCCAGCGTATAGAGGGCTTTTGCCCGCAGGCCCCGGACGTCCACATGTTCTCGCTCTGTGGGAGATACGAAGGGCTGTCCGCCGCCGTTGACACAGCCGCCGGGGCATCCCATGATCTCGATGAAATCGTATTCGGCTTCTTTGTTTTTCACCCGATCCAGCAAGATCTTCGCATGGGAAAGACCGGAGGCCACTGCCACGCGGATCTTTCTTCCGGCTGCACCATACTCGGCTTCCTTGATGCCTTCCGTTCCCCGCACCGCCTGGAATTCCAGGTGGGTCAGTTCTTCACCGGAAAGGGTCTCCACTGCGGTACGAAGCGCTGCTTCCATCACACCGCCGGTAGCGCCGAAGATGACACCGGCACCGGTGGATTCTCCCAGCGGATGATCGAAGGTGCCGTCAGGAAGGTTGGCAAAATCAATGCCTGCGGTCCGGATCATCCGGGCCAGCTCCCTCGTCGTCAGGGATACGTCCACATCCGGGTAACCGGAGGCATCCTGATGCGGCCGTCCGATCTCATTTTTCTTTGCCGTACAGGGCATGATGCTGACACTCATGATCTCCGAGGGATCGATTCCCTGCTTCTCTGCGAAGTAGGTTTTCAGCACGGCGCCGAACATCTGCTGCGGCGATTTGCACGTGGACAGATGCGGGATCAGATCCGGATAGTAGTTCTCACAGTATTTTACCCAGCCCGGAGAACAGGAAGTGATCATGGGCAGGACGCCGTCATTCTGCACCCGATTCAGGAACTCGTGAGCCTCTTCCATGATGGTCAGGTCTGCGCCGAAGTCCGTATCGAATACCCTGTCAAAGCCCAGCATCCGCAGGGCGGTGACCATCTTTCCCTCCACCGGCATTCCCATAGGAAGGCCAAATTCTTCTCCCAGCGCTGCCCGGACAGAAGGTGCGGTCTGCACTGCCACAAATTTATCGGGATCGGCAATGGCATCGAATACTCTGCCGGTACTGTCTTTCTCTGTGATGGCGCCTGTGGGACATACGGCGATACACTGTCCGCAGCCCACACAGCTTGTGGTTGCCAGCCCCTTTTCATAAGGGGAACCGATGGATGTGGCAAAACCTCTGTGATTGACACCGATGACGCCGATGCCCTGTACCTTGGCACACACGGCTGTACAGCGTCTGCACAGCACACATTTGCTGTTGTCACGGATCATATGTACCGCACTGTCATCCACCACCGACGGTGTCATGCTGCCGTTGTATTTCTCCGTTGTATTGACGCCCAGCTCCCGGCAGAGCTTCATCAGCTCACAGTTGCCGTTTCTCACACAGGCCAGACAGTCTTTTCTGTGATTGGATAAAATAAGCTGCAGCGTCTTTTTCCGGGATTCCCGCACTCTCGGCGTGTTGGTCCACACCTCCATGCCGTCGCTGACCGGATATACACAGGATGCCACCAGTGTTTTGGCGCCCTTTACCTCTACCACGCAGATCCGGCAGGCGCCGATCTCATTGAGATCCTTCATATAACAGAGGGTCGGGATCCGGATATGAGACATGGCTGCCGCCTCCAGGATGGTGATCCCCTCCGGGACAGTTGTCTTGATGCCGTTTAATTTGATTGTTATCTCTCCCATGCTGTTCTCCCCTCCTTAATCTTTGTAAATTGCGCCGAATCGGCAGCAGGAACGGCAGGCATCGCACTTGATACACTTGTCGATATCGATGGTGTGTGGTTCTTTTACCTTACCTTCAATGGCCTGTACCGGACAGCCTCTGCGGCAGAGGGTACAGCCCTTACATTTTTCAGGATCGATTTTGTATACGAGCAGGTCTTTACATACCTTGGCCGGACATTTCTTTTCCGTTACGTGTGCGATATACTCGTCTTTGAAATAACGGAGCGTGGATAATACCGGGTTCGGCGCTGTCTGTCCCAGGCCGCACAGGGCGTTGTCCTTGATGTAGTAAGCCAGCTCTTCCAGCTCGTCGATATCCTCCAGCGTCCCGTTTCCTTTGGTGATCTTATCCAGGATCTCGTACATCCGCTTGGTACCGATCCGGCACGGCGTACATTTGCCGCAGGATTCATCTACCGTGAATTCCAGGAAAAACTTGGCGATATCCACCATACACGTATCTTCATCCATAACAATGAGTCCGCCGGAGCCCATCATGGAGCCGATGGAGATCAGGTTGTCATAATCGATGGGGATATCCATATGGGAGGCCGGAATACACCCGCCGGACGGGCCGCCGGTCTGTGCCGCTTTGAAATGCTTTCCATTCGGAATACCGCCGCCGATCTCCTCAATGACGGTCCGGAGCGTCGTTCCCATGGGGATCTCCACCAGGCCGGTATTGTTGATCTTGCCGCCCAGAGCGAATACCTTCGTTCCTTTGGACTTCTCGGTTCCCATGGAAGCAAACCAGTCTGCCCCGTTCAAAATGATCTGTGGAATATTGGCGTAGGTCTCCACGTTGTTCAGGATGGTCGGTTTGCCGAACAGACCCTTCACTGCCGGGAACGGCGGTCGTGGTCTGGGCTCTCCCCGTTTTCCTTCGATGGAGGTCATCAGGGCCGTCTCTTCTCCACAGACGAAAGCGCCGGCACCCAGCCGCAGCTCCACGTCAAAGCAGAAATCGGTGTCAAAAATATTTTTACCTAAGAGGCCATACTCTCGCGCCTGTCCAATGGCAATCTGCAATCGTTCTACAGCGATGGGATACTCCGCACGCACGTAGATAAATCCCTGGGATGCACCGATGGCATAACCGGCGATGGCCATGGCCTCCAGTACCACATGGGGGTCACCTTCCAGCACCGAACGGTCCATGAAAGCACCTGGGTCTCCTTCATCCGCATTACAGCATACATATTTCTCTACTTTTCCACGATTGCCGGAAGCGAACTTCCATTTCAGGCCGGTGGGGGAAGCCTGCACCTCCACGTCCACGGATGCCGCTGTCCAGAATAGTCTGGATGACCTGATCCGGCGTCATCTCCGTCAGCACCTTGCCCAGCGCTTCATAACCGTCTCTGGCAATGTACTCCTCGATGTTTTCCGGATTGATCACGCCGCAGTTACGTAAGGCGATCCGTTTCTGCTTGCGGTAAAAGTCTGTATCCTCCAGATGAACCGTCTCCCCGTCCGTGCGCAGCGTCTCGTCGTAGATCAGCCGCTGTACCGGACGGCCCTTTACCAGATGTTCTTCCACGATCTCCGGCACGTCGTCAGGGGTTACCATACAGTAGAAGACCTGTTCCGGGTACACCACCATGATCGGCCCCATGGCACACAGACCAAAACACCCGGTCTTTACCACGGCGATTTCCTGGTCGAGTCCATGCTCCTTCAGCTCTTCTTCCAGCCGTGCAATGATTTCCATACTCTTTGCAGATGTACATCCCGTACCTCCGCAGACCAGTATATGACTTCGAAACATTCCATTCCCCCTTTCCTACAGTCCCTCGGAAGCCAGCGTGTACTTGTTCAGTACCAGGCCGTGCTCCAGATGCTTATCTGCAACTTCCTTTGCTTTTTCCGCATTCATTTTGATATAGGTGGTCTTGCCTCTTCCCGGCTCATACACCTCTACGATCGGCTCGTACTGGCACAGCCCGATACATCCTGTCTGTGTCACGATCACGTTTTTCAGATGCCGTCTCTGCACCTCGTCTGCCAGTGCGGAAAGAACCGGCTTTGCGCCGCTGGCGATTCCGCACGTAGCCATTCCCACAACGACACGGATTTTTCCGGCGGAGCCTTCCCGGATATCCACCTGATCCTTTACTCTGTCACGGATCTGTTTTAGTTCTTCCAGTGATTTCATTTCTGCGCTCCTCCTTCATCCTCTGTCTCATACTTTGCAAGAATACCCGGTACGTCATCCACCCGAAGACGGCCGTACACTTCATCGTTTACGAGAACCACCGGTGCCAGTCCACAGGCGCCTACACATCGACAGGCATCCAGGGAAAACTTTCCGTCCGGCGTGCACTCGCCGCCGACGATGCCCAGCTGTTCCATAAACTTATTGTAAATATCTCCTGCCCCTTTGACATAACAGGCTGTGCCAAGGCAAACCGAAATCTCATATTTTCCTTTTGGCATCAGATGGAACTGGGAATAGAAGGTAGATACGCCGTACACCTCTTCCATGGGAATCCCCATAGCGTCTGCGATCATTTTCTGAACCTCTTCCGGAAGATATCCGTAAATCTCCTGTGCCTTCTGCATGATCGGCATCAGGCATCCGCCCACCTGTTTGTGTTCTTCTATAAAATCCAAAAGCTGTCGTTCCTGTTCAGCGGTACCCCGAAACGGAACCTGTTTCTTTTCTTCCAATCCCATAAGTTTTCATCCTCTCCTTACTATATCCTGTATTTTCTCAGGAAGGTGTTACTTGAATACTTTGTGCAGCACATGCGGTGTCTGTTTGTGTGTGGACTGCGCGATGGCCTCTTCCAGATAAGCGTTCAGTTCCTCACGGAATTCCGGTGCTGCACAGTTGTCAATGATCTTATGTGCACGCTCGATAGGGGGAAAGTCCGCGGATATCTGCCACGCCGTACTCTGTGATCAGTGCATGGATATCATGCTCTGTATGATCCACATGTGTCACAAACGGCACGATACTGGATACGGTTCCCTTCTTGGCTGTGGCCGGTGTGATGTAAATGGACAGGCCCGCATTGGTTCCGAAGTCACCGCTGCCTCCCAGGCCGTTCATCAGACGGCTGCCGCCGATGTGGGAGGAATTGGTGTTGCCATAAATATCTGCCTCGATCACCGTATTCACGGCAATGACGCCCAGTCTGCGGATCACCTCCGGAGAATTGCTGATCTCCTGGGGCCGTAACACGATCTTATCCCGGTATGCAGGAAACTTCGCATAAAATTCTTCTCTCTTTGCCGGAGAAATGGTGAGGGAAGTTCCCGATGCACAGGCAACTTTTCCTGCGTCCATCAAATCAAACACGGCATCCTGCAGCACCTCAGAATAAATGTTGATATTTTCGAAGTCAGAGTCCTTCAGACCCGCCAGTACTGCATTTGCCACACTTCCCACGCCAGACTGCAGCGGCGGCAGCGGGGTGGGGAGTCTTCCCGCCTTTGTCTCATCTTTTAAAAACTGCACCAGGTTGTCTGCGATCTTCTGAGAAGTCTCATCAATGGCTGCCACCGAACGGCCGTTATCCGGGATATCACTGATAACGATGGCGCGGATCTTATCCGGTGTACACGGAATATAGGGTGTTCCGATCCTGTCTTCTGTCCTGGTAATGGGAATCGGCTCAGTATCCGGTGCTTTTTTCGGTGAATAAATATCATGGATTCCTTCCAGATCCAGTGGCTGTGTAGTATTGATCTCCACAATCACCTGATCTGCACATGCCACATAGGTATTGGCACATCCCACGGAGGTGGTAGGGATAATATTTCCGTTCTCATCAATGGCTGTGGCTTCCACAACTGCCACATGCACCTTACCGAGATACCCGTTCTTTACCCAGTTGGGCAGCTGGCTTAAATGCATATCCATATAGGAAATCTCGCCCCGGTTGATGGCGTCCCGCAGATCCTTGTTGGTCTGGTACGGAATTCTTCTCCTGATCACACCTGCTCTGGCCAGCACACCATCCATCTCATCTCCTGTGGATGCGCCTGTGAGAAGGGTCAGATCCAGTTTTTCGCCCGCCTCTGCCCGTTTGGCAAGGGCTGCCGGGATCATCTTTGGATATCCTGCCGGGGTGAAACCGCTGGAACCGATGGTCATACCCGGGCGGATGAACGATGCCGCTTCCTCCGCGGACATGATTTTTTCTCTGCACTGCGCATTTCGTATTCTTTTTTTCAGATTATTTTCTCCCATGTCTTGTTTCCTCCACGCTCATTGTTAAACTGATAACAAGAATATAACATACAAAAAGATTGTCTTGTTTTTATCAAACTTAAAAAACGGTAAGAAAACTAAGGAAACCAGGGGCTGTTTTATTATGATTTTTTAAATTGACTATCCTTGCATCTGTCAGAAAACTGCGATATGATACGGATTGTAAAGACATTCCCCGTTTTTACAATCACGCAAAGAACTCTTGCTTAGAACAAATCCAAAAAAGCAAAGATCCCGGCAGTTCAGTCACTGTCGGGATCTTTGCTTTCCATATTGTCCTGTTTTTTTGTTAATTTATTTTCAATCTGTGGTTTTCCGGTAGAGAATACACGGCCGTCCGCCGGTCTTGTAATCCACGGTGCTGATCACCTCGTGATTTTCCGCCAGATAATTCATATACTTTCTGGCAGTGACCACGGAGAGCCCGTTCTGCTCGGCCACTTCCTCACTGCTCAACGGCCGGTCGCCTGCCGCATCCACATACAGCCGGATCATCTGCAGCGTTTTCTCCTGGATGCCCTTCTGCACCGCATCGGTGGCCGGCACATCCAGAAATACCTTGTCGATATCCTGCTGGTGCATCTTTGGCCCCTTCTCCAGCCGTTTCCGGACAGATGCCTGGTACACGAACATATCCAGCGCCTTTTTCAGACGCGTATACTCGAAGGGCTTCATGAGATAATCCATGATGCCCAAGCTCATGGCGATCTCCAGGCTCTGGCTGTCATTGGCCGCCGTGATCATGATGACCTGGACGCCAATGCCCCGTAGCCGCAATGCCTTCAGAAGGTCCAGCCCGGTGAATACCGGCATGTAAATATCCAGCAGCAACAGGTCTGCCGGGTTGTTTTCCAGATATTCCAGTGCGCTCCGTCCGTCCCGGAATGCCGCGCACACCTCAAAGCGGCTGTCTTTTTCCAGATATCTCCGGTTGATGGACAGCACCATGGGGTCGTCCTCCACCAGTACTACTCGATATGTCGTCATCCCGCTATCCCTCTTTCTTGATATTTGCATAAAAATATGTGCCCGCGCCTTCTTCCGAATCCACGGTGATGTCTCCGCCATAGCTCCGGGTGATCTTCCGCAGGGTGGCAAGGCCGATGCCTCTGCCGTCTCCTCTTGTGGAGAAGCCTTCCTCAAAAATCTTCTCCTGGATGTCTGCCGGGATCCCCGGCCCGTTGTCAAACACGGTCACCAGAATATCAGACTCTCCGCCGTAAATACCGACAGTGATCTGTTTATTCTCTTCGTCGTAGTGATCCAGCGCCTCCATGGCGTTCTCCAGAAGGTTGCCCACAATGGTGACCAGCGCCTGTCCGTAGGACATATTTCCTTCCTTATCCAGATGGGTGCCCGGATCTAACTGCACCCGGATCCCAAGTTCACTGCCCCTGCTAATCTTACCGATCAACAGGGCTGCCAACTCCGGCACCTCGATGCTGTCCATGACAAAACGGATGACTTCCTTCTGGAGCATGGCCGTTTTCAAAATATAATTGCACGCTTCCTCATACTGTTCCATCTGGATCAGTCCCAGAAGTACATGCAGCTTGTTGATGAATTCATGATTGTTGGCCCGCAGCGCATCCACCATATAGTGCACACCGGTGAGTTCCTCTGCCATCCGGCTGACCTCCGTCTTGTTGCGGAAAATCGCCACCACACCAACAATCTTTCCGTCTTCCCGGATCGGCATCCGGTCTGACAGGATCCGCACATTTTTCAGGGAAAGCATGGGGACATTATTTTCTGCCTGCCCTGTTTCCAGAAGCCGCGCCATCTTAGATGCCGGATAGACAACGGACAGCGGCAGCCCAATTGCCGCTTCTTCTGTCGTATTCAGCATCTCTGCGGCAGATCGGTTGATATAGATCACTTCTGCCTGCGTGTTGATGGCAATGATTCCTTCTTCCAGCGTATTAAAAATCACATCTCGATCCAGCGTGAATTCAGGATCCTTCTTTCTGACCATGTATTTCCTCCTGTCAGCCCGGCTAACCGGGAACTTGTTATCTGGTTTCTTCCTTCTATTTTATCTATAGTAGCGTATGTATGGAAAAAAGCAAGAATTTGAAAGTAAAAAAACAGACCGTGGAAAAGGATTGCTCCCTACCCACGGCCTGCCTTACAACTGGTTTTCGGTTAAATTTTTATCTTGTGAATGTAGCTGCCCAGACTCGTGACCTCGTGCTGACGCACTCTACTGTCTGCTTACGCAGACGGGTCACTCGTTGATGGCGCAAGAAAAATGAATGCTGCTGCGCAGCGCTCCTTTTTCTTTTGCGCTCATCACATCATTCCGCCCATGCCGCCTGCGCCTGCACCGGTGGGAAGGGTCGGGATTGGCTCTTTGATGGTTGCGACTACGGACTCGGTGGTAAGCAGTGTGGAAGCAACGCTGGTTGCGTTCTGCAGAGCGCTTCTGGAAACCTTCGCCGGATCCAGGATACCTGCGTCTACCATCTTCACGTACTCCCTCGTTATAAGCGTCGAAGCCGACACCAACCTCGGACTCTCTTACCTTATTAACGATAACGGAACCTTCCAGACCTGCATTTGCTGCGATGTGGAACAGAGGAGCCTCCAGTGCTTTCAGGATGATCTTCGCACCTGTCTTCTCGTCGCCCTCCAGATCGTTTACAAGCTTTGCAACCTCTTTGGATGCATGGATGTAAGAAGATCCGCCGCCTGCGATGATACCTTCCTCAACAGCTGCCTTGGTAGCTGCCAGAGCATCTTCCATACGAAGCTTTGCTTCCTGCATCTCAGGCTCTGTAGCTGCACCTACGCGGATAACAGCAACGCCGCCTGCCAGTTTTGCAAGTCTCTCCTGTAATTTCTCTTTATCAAACTCAGAGGTGCTCTCCTCCAGCTGTGCACGGATCTGACCGATTCTTGCATCGATTGCTTCTCTGGAACCCTCACCGTCAACGATGATGGTGTTCTCTTTCTGAACTTTCACGGATTTTGCACGACCCAGCTGATCCAGTGTGGTCTCTTTCAGGTCAAGGCCTAACTCATCGGAGATCACCTGGCCACCTGTCAGGATAGCGATATCCTGCAGCATTGCTTTTCTTCTGTCGCCGTAGCCCGGAGCCTTGACACCTACAACGGTGAAGGTACCTCTTAACTTGTTGACGATCAGGGTGGTCAGAGCCTCGCCCTCGATGTCCTCAGCGATGATGAGCAGCTTTCTGCCGGTCTTCACGATCTCCTCCAGCAGAGGAAGGATCTCCTGAATGTTGCTGATCTTCTTATCGGTAATGAGGATGTAAGGCTCCTCCAGAGTTGCCTCCATCTTCTCCATATCTGTGCACATGTAAGCGGAAAGATATCCACGGTCGAACTGCATACCTTCTACCAGATCCAGCTCGGTCTTCATGGTCTTGGACTCCTCGATGGTGATAACGCCGTCTTTGGAAACCTTCTCCATAGCGTCTGCTACCATTGCGCCTACCTCATCATCGCCGGCAGAGATTGCTGCTACTCTTGCGATATGCTTCTTGCCGTCTACCGGCTGGCTCATCTTTGCGATGGCTGCAACTGCTGCGTCAGTTGCTTTCTTCATGCCCTTTCTCAGGACGATGGGGTTGGCACCTGCTGCCAGATTCTTCATACCTTCGTTGATCATTGCCTGTGCAAGAACGGTTGCTGTGGTTGTTCCGTCACCTGCTACATCGTTGGTCTTGGTAGCTACTTCTTTGACCAGCTGTGCGCCCATGTTCTCAAACGGATCTTCCAGCTCGATCTCTTTTGCGATGGTAACACCGTCGTTGGTGATCAGCGGAGCGCCGTAGGATTTGTCAAGTACGACGTTTCTTCCTTTCGGTCCAAGGGTTACTCTTACGGTATCTGCCAGCTGGTTGACGCCGGACTCCAGTGCTTTTCTTGCCTCTGCACCATATTTAATCTCTTTTGCCATGATAAATTCCTCCTAAACGATTCAGTCTCTTACTCTACGATTGCAAGAATATCTGCCTGTCTTACCACGATGAGGGTATCCTCGTCGATCTTTACTTCTGTTCCTGCATATTTGGAATAGATGACATGATCACCAGGTTTTACCTGCATGGTAATCTCCTTGCCGTCTACATTTCCGCCAGGGCCTACAGCGACAACTTCTGCCTGCTGCGGTTTCTCTTTGGACTGTCCCGGAAGAACGATTCCGGATTTGGTTGTAGCCTCTTCCTCTAACTGTTTGATTACGACTCTGTCACCTAACGGTACTAATTTCATAGTAAAGTCCTCCTTTATCTGATATGAACTTCTTTCTTTTTCTGTGCTAGCACTCACCTTCATCGAGTGCTAACTGATAGTCATATAGTAGTGATTTTTCACAAATTTAGCAAACCCATTTTTTACATGTTATTCTCTTTTTTTTTCTCTATTTTATTCATCTATTCTCTCAAAATCTCTGATTTTTATATATTTACCCGGAATTGTGGATTTAATAATTTGTTTATAAACTTTGTAAAAGCCTTATTGAACTTATTTATCTCTTTCTAAAGTAAAAGGAAGTTGTGCGTCAAAAAGGGAGAATGTTATAATTATATCAATCTGACATCTTGAAGGAGGACACCCCATGGCTTCTTTAGACCGCCAGTCCCAGATTGCTTACCGCCTGATGTACATGATCTCAGCGGTGCTGATCACCGTCAGCTTCTTTCTCTCGACCGTGGAAGATCTAATCAACGGCATGCTTCGTATCACCTTTGCCAGCGACATTCTCATTACCGATTATATGGAGATCGCCGGTGTGGGCGCTGCTTTTTTCAACGCAGGCTGCGTGACGCTCATCACCCTGCTGCTCATGCGGCTGTGCAAGCTTCCCATGCATGGCAACGGCATTTCTACAGCCAGCCTGATGGCAGGCTTTTCCTTCTTTGGAAAAAATATCGTCAACATGTGGTTCATGCTGCCGGGCACCATTCTCTACGCCCGCATCCGAAAGGAGCCACTGTCCAAATACCTGACCTTCAGCCTCATGTCCACCTCTCTGGGGCCGCTGATCAGTTCCCTCCTGTTCGCCAACGGATTTTCCGGGAAAAGCTTTCTGCTTGCACTGCTCACCGGCACTGTCATCGGCTTTGTGGCGCCGCCCCTGTGTATCCATACAAACACGCTGCTCCACGGCCTGAACCTGTACAACGGAGGTTTCGCAGTCGGGCTGCTGGCCATGGTTCTCGGTTCCATTTTCAAATGCTTTGGCTACACCTTTGAGGCACAGATGTACTGGTACACCGGTCACAACATGGAGCTTGCCATCGGCCTGTACCTCATTGCGGCGGGAACGGTTCTCTACGGCCTGTATCACGACTCTGCGCATATCCTCCGCCGGTATCGGATGCTGCTGCGCCGCCCCGGTGTTCCCGGCCATGATTTTATCGAGCTGGACGGCATGGGTGCCGTGTGCATGAACATCGGCGTCAATCTGGCATTTTCCGTCACCCTCCTTCTCCTGGTGGGCGGAGACTTAAACGGCGCCACCATCGGCGCCCTGCTGACCATCGCCGGTTTCAGCGCCAAGGGAAAGCATGTGGGCAACATTGCGCCGGTGATGTTCGGCGTCCTGATCTCCGTGGCCGTCACAGGCCGTGCTTTAAGCCCGGCCTCCCAGCTGGCACTGCTGTTCTCCACCACCCTGGCGCCGGTGGCGGGCACCTACGGCATCGCCGCCGGACTGGCCGCCGGATTCCTGCACTCCTGCGTGGCACTGTACGCAGGCGCCGGATACTCGGGATTGAACCTGTACAACAACGGTTTCGCCGGAGGCATCGTCTCCATCGTGCTGTATGCGGTGCTGTCAGGATTTTTAAAGCCCAACACCTTCTGCGAGCCCTCCGTCATCCCGGAAGAAGAACCCGCCATTCCCGGGAACCTGTTCATCCACGAGGAGCAGGCCGGTAAATAATATTGATTGCTTTTGCTTCCGTTGATATGACAGGACGCCGTTTTCTAGCATACAAAACAGAGGCAGGCAGGATTTGTATTTCTCACATTTCCTGTCTGCCTCTGTTTCTTTATGCCTCGTTCACTGCCGCCTTCATCTCTTTTACATACTGGCGCACAGGCTCCACGCAGTCTTTTCCGTACTGCCCGATCATGCGCACGATGGCGCTTCCCACAATGGCTCCATCCGACACGGCAGCCATTTTCTTCGCCTGCTCCGGGGTGGAGATGCCAAAGCCCACCGCGCAGGGCACATCCGATGCTTCTCTTGCCAGCGCCACCATCTCGCCGATGTCGGTGGTGATCTCTTTTCGCACGCCGGTGACGCCCAGGGAGGACACCAGATAAAGGAAGCCCTTCGCCTTCCCTGCGATCATGCGGATGCGCTCATGGGAGGTGGGAGCCACCAGGGAGATCAGATCCACGCCATAGGTGTCGCACAGGCCGGACATCTCGTCCTTTTCCTCGTAGGGCAGATCCGGGATGATGATGCCGTCCATGCCCACTTCCACGCATTTCTGCAGAAACCGCTCCTTGCCGTAGGTGAACACCGGGTTCATGTACGTCATAAATACCACCGGAATGTCCAGCTTGGGCCGCACCTGGGAGAGTATGGCAAACAGCTTGTCGGTGGTGCAGCCTGCTGCCAGCGCCCGCTCGTCCGCCTCCTGGATGACAGGGCCCTCCGCCGTGGGATCGGAGAAGGGAATGCCCACCTCGATGAGATCTGCCCCGGCCTCTGCCACGGCCACCAGAAGCTCTGCGGTGGTATTAAGATCCGGATCTCCTGCGGTGATAAAAGGAATGAATGCTTTCTTATTTTCAAATGCCTCGTGAATTCTACTCATAGATCTGTACCCCCCGATATCTTGCGATGGCCGCCACGTCCTTGTCTCCGCGGCCGGAAATATTGACGACGATGATCTGATCCTTTCCCATGGTGGGCGCCAGCTTTTTCGCATAAGCCACCGCGTGGGCGCTCTCCACCGCCGGGATGATGCCCTCGGTGCGGGACAGGTACTCAAAGGCTTCCACCGCCTCCTCGTCGGTCACCGGCACATATTTCGCCCGGCCGGTGTCGGACAACATGGCGTGCTCCGGCCCGATGCCCGGGTAGTCCAGACCTGCGGAAATGGAGTACACCGGTGCGATCTGGCCGTACTCGTCCTGGCAGAAATAGGATTTCATGCCGTGGAAAATGCCCACGGTGCCGTTGGCGATGGTGGCTGCATTCTTGGGGTTATCCACGCCCAGACCGGCCGCCTCACAGCCGATAAGCTGTACGGATGTATCCGGGATAAATTCATAAAAAGCGCCCATGGCATTGCTGCCGCCGCCCACGCAGGCGATGACCGCATCGGGGAGCCGTCCCTCCTTTGCCTGTAACTGTTCCTTGATCTCCTTGCCGATGATCTTCTGGAAATCCCGGACGATGGTGGGGAACGGGTGGGGGCCCATGACGGAACCCAGCACATACAGGGTGTCGTCCATCCGGGAAGCCCATTCCCGCATGGTCTCATTGACTGCGTCCTTCAATGTCATCGTCCCGCTGGTCACCGCATGTACCTTGGCGCCCAGCAGCTCCATACGGAACACATTCAGCGCCTGCCGGTCGGTGTCCTCTTTTCCCATGAAGATCTCGCACTCCATGTCCATGAGGGCTGCTGCCGTGGCGGTGGCGACACCGTGCTGTCCGGCGCCGGTCTCGGCAATGACTCTCGTCTTGCCCATTTTCTTTGCCAGCAGCACCTGTCCCAGCACGTTGTTGATCTTGTGGGAACCGGTGTGGTTCAGATCCTCCCGTTTCAGGTAAATTTTCGCGCCGCCCAGATCCCTGGTCATCTTTTTCGCATAATATAAAAGGGACGGACGTCCGGCATAGTTTTCCAGCAGGTCTGTCAGCTCTGCCTGAAAGGCCGGGTCGTTTTTGTAATATTCATAGGCTTCTTCCACTTCCTGCACGGCGCTCATGAGCGTCTCGGGAATGTACTGCCCGCCATACTCTGCAAATCTTCCTTTTTTCATCCTTGTATCCTCACAATCTCTGTTAATCTTCTGATTTTTTCCGGATCCTTGTATCCGTCGGTCTCCGCGCCGCTGCTGATATCCACGCACCAGGGATGGCCTGCCGCAATGGCCGCCGCCACATTGTCCCCGTTTAACCCGCCTGCCAGGAAAAACGGCTTGGACAGTGCCGGAATCAGTCCCAGATTGAAGGTCTTTCCGCTGCCGCCGTAGGCATTCTTCACAAAGGTGTCCAGCAGCAGATAGTCGCAGGGCAGCTGCTCCGCCTCCAGGATCTGTTCCCTGGTCTGCACCCGCACAGCTTTGATGAGGGGCACGTCCACCAGCTGCCGTAGCCACTGTATATAGGCCCCGTCCTCATCCCCGTGGAGCTGCACCAGATCCAGCGTGCCGTCATTTACGATAGCGGCGATGTTTTCCGGCGCCTCGTTGACAAACACCCCCACACTGGCGATCCGGGGATCCAGCAGGGCTTTCAGCTGCCGGGCGGTCTCCCGGCTGATCCGCCGCTTTTCTCCCGCGAAAACAAATCCGATGTAATCCGGCAGCACGGCGTTCACCGCCGCCACATCCTCTGGCCGTTTCAGGCCGCAGATCTTGATCCTGGTCATAGGGTTTCCTCGCTTCCCCGCAAAACGGCAAGGGCTTTCTTCTTATCCGGCTGGCGCATGAGCGTCTCCCCGATGAGCACCGCATCCACATGGCCTTCCTCCAGCTGGCGGATGTCCTCCCGGGTCTTTATCCCGCTCTCTGCGATGAAAAGCACACCCTCCGGCACGAGGCTGCGCAGCCGCAGCCCGTTGTGGATGTCCACGGTGAAATCCTTCAGATTCCGGTTGTTGACGCCGATGATGTCCGCCCCGGCGTTTACCGCAGAGGAAACTTCCGCGGCATCATGGGCCTCCACAATGGCGTTGATGCCAAGGGATCGGCAGATGGCCAGATCCTCCCGGATCTCTTCGGTATCCAGCAGAGCACAGATGAGCAGCACCGCCTCCGCCCCCAGTACCTTCGCCTGGTAAATCTGGTAGGCATCCACCGTAAAATCTTTGCGCAATACCGGAATGCCCGCCTGGGCTGCGATCTCCTGCAGATAGGCGTCGCTGCCCAGAAACCGGGAGAGGGCTCCGTCAGCACGGAAATGGCCGCCGCCCCGGCTTCCTCATATTCCCGGGCAATGGACAGATAGGGAAAATCTGCCGCAATGAGCCCCTTGCTGGGGGACGCCTTCTTCACCTCACAGATAAAGCGCATCCCCGGCTGGGATAAGGATCTGTAAAACCGGAAGGGCTCTTTTTGCTCTGCTGCCAGCGCCTCTGCCATGGCGCGCATCTGCACCGTCGTGATATTTTTCTGATCCTCTGCCACACGTTTTCTGGCCGTGTCCGCCAGCTGCTGTAAAATCATATGCTGTCTCCTATACTTCCTTCGTTGCTGCCACAAACTGCTCCAGCTTGTCTCCGGCCTTGCCGCTGTCGATGATCTCGTTTGCCATCTTCACACACTCCGGGATGGAGCAGTCGTCAATGCCTAAGTACAGGCTCAGGGCGGAATTTAAGATGACCGCATCCCGCTTGGGCCCTTTCAGCTTGCCGGTAAGGATGTCTCTGGAAATCCGGGCGTTTTCCTCCGGCGTGCCGCCCACCAGATCCTGTAACGTGCAGCGACGCATCCCCAGCGCCTCCGGCGTCAGATCATAGGTGCGGAATTTTCCCTCCCGAATCTCGCACATATGGGTGGCACCGGTCATGGTCGCCTCGTCCAGGCCGTCAGAACCATTGACCACCAGGCCGCGCACAACACCTAAGTTGGACAGCACCTGCGCCATGGGCTCCACCAGATCCTCCCGGTACACACCCATGAGCTGCATGTTGGCTCTGGCCGGGTTGGTCAGCGGCCCCAAAATATTGAAGATCGTCCGGGCGCCCATCTCTTTTCTCACCGGACCCACATTTTTCATGGATGTATGGTACACCTGAGCGAACATGAAGCACATGTTGGCTTTCTTTAACACCTCTACGTTCTGCTCCGGCGTCAGATCCAGCCGGGCACCCAGACGCTCCAGCACATCTGCTGCGCCGCTCTTGCTGGAAACGCTGCGGTTGCCGTGCTTGGCCACCGGCACACCGCCTGCTGCCACTACAAATGCAGAGGTGGTGGAAATGTTGAACGTCCCTACCTCGTCACCGCCGGTACCGACGATCTCCATTACATCAAAGGGAACCTCCACCTTCAGGCCTTTTTCCCGCATTACCTCTGCACAGGCCGTGATCTCTGTCACCGTCTCCCCCTTCATCCGTAGGGCTGCCAGAAAAGCACCCATCTGGGCGTTGGTAGCTGTTCCGTCCATAATCTCTGCCATCACCGCACAGGCCATCTCATAGCTTAAATCTTTTTTATTCAACACTTCGTTCAACGCTTCCTGGATCATCTGTGTGTCCTCCTTTGTTGTATAAAAATTCGCATATCGTGTAGCTACGCTCCACTTTTATGCTCATGTCGCGGCGTGCCAGAAGGTCTTTCACCTGCTTTCGTGCAAGCACGAGCAGGCTCAGACTTTCTGTCACTGTAATAGCAAAAAGTTTCTCATCATTTTCTTTCCATCCGGGGTGAGGATGGATTCGGGGTGGAACTGCAATCCATACACAGGGAAATCTCTGTGTTTCACCGCCATGACCTCTCCGTAGGCATCCTCGCCGATGATGGTGAGGCAGTCCGGCATGGTGTCCCGCTGGGCCGCCAGGGAATGGTATCTGGCCACCGGTACTTCCTCCGGCAGCCCCCGAAAGATCAAGCTGTCCGTATTGATCTTAATGCAGCTCTGTTTGCCGTGCATGAGGCACCGGGCATGGCTGATGGTGGCGCCGTACACCTCGCAGATGGCCTGATGGCCCAGGCAGACGCCCAGGATCGGAATGTGATCTCCCAGGCAGCGCACCACATCCTCACAGATGCCCGCGTCCTTCGGGTATCCCGGCCCTGGGGATAAAATGATCCGCTCCGGGGAGAGCGCTTCCACCTCTTCCACCGTCAGGGCATCGTTTCGAACGACTTTTACATCCTGCCGCAGGCTTCCCGCCAGCTGCACCAGATTGTAGGAAAAGCTGTCATAATTATCAATGAGTAAAATCATTCTTCCACCTCCCCGGCATGTTCAATGGCATAGATCACAGCTGCTGCCTTGTTGGCCGACTCTTCGTATTCTTTTTCCGGCACGCTGTCCGCCACGATACCGCCGCCGGACTGGACATACACCGTTCCGTTCTTTTTCACCGCCATGCGGATGGCAATACACGTATCCAGATTGCCGGTGAAATCCACATAGCCCAGTGCCCCGCCGTAAATGCCTCTAGGACAGGACTCCAGCTCTTCAATGATCTGGCAGGCCCGGATCTTGGGCGCTCCGGAAAGGGTACCTGCCGGAAGCACGGCCTCTACTGCATCCAGCGCATCCGCATCCTCCCGGATATTGCTCTCCACCTGAGAACAGATATGCATAATCTTCGAATATTTATGGATCATCTGGTAACGGGTCACTTCCACCGAACCGTAGGTGGAAATCCTACCCAGATCGTTTCTGCCCAGATCCACCAACATGTTGTGCTCTGCCAGCTCTTTTTCATCTGCCAGCAGCTCCAGCTCCAGCTGTTCATCCTCGGCAACGGTCTTGCCCCGCGGTCGGGAACCGGCCACCGGGAAGGTGGTCAGCCGCCCGTTCTGCAGCCGCACCAGCGTCTCCGGCGAAGTGCTCATGATCTCCTCCCCGTCAATGTGCATGTACACCATGTAAGGGGACGGGTTGGTAGTGCGCAGCACCCGGTAAGCGTTCAGCAGGCTGCCCTCGTAGGGGCTGGTAAACTGTCTGGAAATGACTGCCTGGAAAATATCGCCCTCCCGGATGTATTCCTTCGTCTTCTCCACCACCCGGCAATATTCTTCCTTGGACGCACTGCATGTGAAATCCACCTGGCTGTCTGTGGTAAGCACCGGAAGCGGCGCATTGCTGCGGATGACCCCTGCCATGGCTTCCAGCTGTGCTGCCGCTTTTCCGTAATTTTCCAGCACCTTATCGGTCTTCATGTTCACCACCAGGCATATCTTCTGCCGCAGATGATCGTAGGCAATGACCCGGTCAAACAGCATCAGGTCGTAGTCATCGAAATCCCCGCCGGAAATGGAGAGCACCGGTTCCGCGTATCCGATCATGGAATAGGCAAAATATCCCACAAAGCCGCCGGTAAAGGGCGGCATCCCTTCGATCCGCGGGGAACGGTATTCCTTCAAAATTCCTCGCAGCACCTCCAGCGGCTTGCCCGTTTCCACGAAACGCTTTTTATGATTTTCTTCAATGGTCACCTTTTTGTCTTTGCATGTCACCCGCAAGATCGGATTGTATCCCAGAAAGGAATACCTGCCCCAGGTTTCTCCGCCCTCCACGCTTTCCAGCAGAAAATAGCGGCTGCTGATGGCTGACAGCCTGCGAAGCAGCGTCATCGTTGTCGTCACATCTGCGTAAATCTCTCTGCACACCGGCAAGATCGGGTATTCCTTTGCCAGCTTTTCAATCTGTCCTGTGTCCGGTCTGATCATATCATGCACCGATTCCTTTCTTTCATTTAAGTAACAGTTTCCGCCATTTGCACCGTTCAGCCGCGCCATTCGCAGAACCGCGTGTTCCACGCTCTTCGCTGCTTACACAGCTACTTTCTGCTCATGATCTGGCGCTCCGCTCATCGATGATGAGGACGGATCTCTGTGCAAGCACACATCCGTCCTCATCATCGATGGCTGAACTTTTTCATCAAAATAGTAAGAGCCCCTGCCCCACATTTTCCCGTTGGAAAAATATGGGACAGGAGCTCATGTATTCTCCTGCGGTACCACCCAAATTGATATACGTTGTATATCCACTCTTCTGACATACCATCATATGCCCTTCTCTGATAACGGACGAAGTCCCCGTCAGCGTCTACTCCCTTTTCACCGGTTTCAAGCTGCCCTCACAGGTCCATTCACTGAGTTCCCGCCTGCCGTATTTCCACCCACCTACGGCTCTCTGGTGACTTTCCGTCAGCTACTTCTCCTGCTCACTGGTTTGTTTGCTTTCATAATTTAATTGGATGAAGTTATTCTAATACGGTTTTTGAAAAAAGTCAATTCCCTTTTTTGTTATTTTCACAAAATAATAACCTATCTCTGCTCTTTTAATTTCCGCAGTATCGCCATAACATCCGGCTGCGTTGGAGTGAATTTTGTGCCACGCTTTAACATACCCAATACTTTTCTCGCTTTCCGTTCAATTTCTTTCGCTGTATGTTCACTTGTCAACATCAAATGATTTCCGGCCCGTTCTTTTCATCTATCATCCTCATTATGTAAAAAGTCCCCCGCCTTACGGCGAAGGACTATACTTTCGAGCCAACCATTTATATACCGCATATTGGTCAGCGGTAAACTTACAACCCGACCATTTATATACCACATATCGGTCAGTGGTAAACTTTCTCTGTATCTACATACTAACAAATACAAAAAGTAAAGTCAATAGAACACCTCATTAAAATTGTATGATATCCGCGTCAGATTATGCACCGACAGCCATCCGTTTCACACTGTCCAGACCTTTGCGCACAGCCGGGATGGCCAGCAGAATGAGGGTCAGGATCGCTT
Organism: Oscillospiraceae bacterium NTUH-002-81; assembly: GCA_032620915.1. NCBI lineage: Bacteria > Bacillati > Bacillota > Clostridia > Eubacteriales > Oscillospiraceae > Oscillospiraceae bacterium NTUH-002-81. The sequence goes on along the minus strand of CP136052.1, from coordinate 1,398,888 downwards.
CCGGGAATATGTAGGACATGTTATACAGCGTGGATGCCCAGATGGCTGCAGCATTTCCGGCGAAATCTCCGGTGTAGGCGGTGTAGAAAATCAGGCCGGAGATCATGTGCATCACATATCTTCCCAGCACTCCCACGATATAGCCCTTCACCAGACCGTTCTTGGCATTGGAAAAAAGGCCGGACAATCCCAGAGCGCCGAATGCCAGCGGGTAGTCCAAAAGCACCTGGGCCGGGTGTACCACATAAGGGCCGGTGATGAACTGTAAAATACCATAGGCCACTGCCGCGGTCAGGCCGGTTTTCAGGCCATACCAGTAGCCAACCAGACAGATGCAGAGCATGGAAAACAGGGTGACAGAGCCGCCGTTGGGCAGGGACGGCAGTTTGATGACAACGGAGATCACCGTTGCCAGCGCGATGGCCGCTGCAGAAAAGACCAGTTTCTTCGTTGTGTTCGGTTTTGACATAAAAAAATCCTCCTTTGTCTACGCAAGGAAGGAGTGTCTGCTGCTTTCGCTTCCTTCCGCCGGTATTATCCGGGTCAAGTAATGAGGGTGTAGGCCTTGTGGCCTGTCTCAGCAATGCGCTCCCCTAGCGTTGTTTCTGTTGCTTTATTGTATTTTCGTGTCAATCTTACCGTATCAGCCACGGACTGTCAAGCACCGGAATGATCATTTTTCAAATCAGGCAGCAAACCGTCTGGAGATACGCAAGATCCGTTATATTTTAGATGAGCCCGAATTCATTCAACCCCATGTAGATGCCGTGATCCCGGATGCCTCTGGTAACATAGTCCGCCGCCTCTTTGGCCTTCCCGGAACCATTTCCCATGGCGATGCCGCAGCCTGCATACCGCAGCATGTCCACATCGTTGCCGCTGTCACCAAAGGCGTACACATCATTCCGCTCAATAGACAGGCGGCTGCACACCACGCCCATGCCGGTGGCTTTCGTGTGGCCCAGCGGAATGAGCTCCATCTGATGCGCGGAGAAGGGCAGGATGCAGTAATCCTCTGCCAGCCGCTCCAGTGCCTCCGGCTGCAGCGCAGGATCCTGACACTGGATACTGAATTTGTTCACATGAAGATCCCCTTCATGGTCTTCAATCTCCACCAGCCGGTCGGGAATGTATTTTTTCAGTGACCGGATATAAAGATCGGTGTCGCCGATCTCATAATCCTTTCTGTGGTAATACAGATAATCGCAGCCCTCCAGCACCGGGATGATGCGGTGCGCCTGCAGAAGATCCAGCAGTCCGCACAGCTTTTCCTGGGATATCTCCGCATTCAGGAGCAGCTCCTCCCCCAGCTTTACATAGGTGCCGCAGCCCGCCACGATGCCGTCAAATCCCATACCGAGAAGCTCCGGATCAAACACCGCTGCCATGCTCCTGCCTGTGCAGATAAACGCATAGTGTCCGTTTTCCTTTAGTCGGGCAATCCCCTCCTTCGTACTGTCACTGATTCCCGTTTCGTGGTCATACAGTGTTCCGTCAATGTCAAAAAATACCGCTTTTTTATTCATATTCTCCTCTTCGTCAGCCGCTGCCATAATAAAGAGTCAAAGCAACGGGTGTGCCTTGACTCTTCTCTATTGCATTCATGTTCAACCGTTTCACGCAGACAATGATCCTAGTGCTTTTTCTGCTTCTTGATATCTTCCAGCTCATCAAATACCACATCATTGATGACCTTGATATACGTTCCCTTCATACCGGAGGAACGGGATTCAATGACACCGGCACTCTCAAACTTGCGCAGGGCATTGACGATCACGGAACGGGTAATGCCCACCCGGTCTGCGATCTTGCTGGCCACAAGAATGCCCTCCTTGCCATCCAGCTCGTCAAAAATATGGATGATGGCTTCCAGCTCGGAGAAGGATAATGTGCTGATGGCAGATTTTACAATCTGGATCTTCCGGTTCTCCTCTGCATTCTCCTCATTCACAGAGCGCATCATCTCCAGGCCGACCACCGTCGTGCCATACTCACTCAGAATAATATCATCGATCTCATACTGTTCACCGCATTTGTACAGGAACAGCGTCCCCAGTCGCTCACCGGCAATATCAATGGGCGTAATGATGGCCTGGTACTTCTTCACCTCAGAGCCGAAGCCAAGCGTTTCCAGATTCACATTCTCTTTTGTGGAAAGCACACCAAGGAGCCGCTCATTCAAAAGCGGATCTATATAACCGCCCACTTTATCAGAAATAAGCTCTGTAATCTCTTCCACACCTTCACATTCACTGACACCGAGAATCTTGCCCTTCCGGCTGATCACCAGCACATTGGACAGCAAGATTTCTGTCAGAACCTCACAGATGTCGTTAAATACTACCTTACTGGAGTTATTGTTGTGCAGAAGCTTGTTGATCTTTCTCGTCTTGTCTAATAATTGTACACTCATTTCATCCCTGTCCTTTCGTACTGATATTTTTTTGTTACTGTTCACTCGCGCCATTCGCAAAACCGCATCTTCGATGCTCTCCGCTGCCTTGCAGCTCATTTTTGCTCATTACGGGGCGCTCCCTTCGTCTGTTCATGTATCCAGATTTTCATGCAAACATGAAATCTGTCCGCAAGAACATACGAGTGAACTGTAACAAATATTTCCGCTTCTGACTTTGCCCGTCTCTTCACTGCCTCAAATAAATCTATCAATTCGGAATTTTCGGATTTTTCATCCTTTATTAGAGTTTATCACGCAATTTCCGAATAAGCAAGTCCTATTTCACGTTTTATCAGACTATTCTACAACAGTTCAGCAATTCTTTGATGAAGAGCGCAGTATGCGCGGTTCTGCGAATGGCGCGGCTGAACTGTTGTGCTCATACGCATTCTTCTGAATGGCGCGGCTGAACTGCTGCGCTCATGCACATTCTTCCAAATGGCGCGAGATGAATTCTTTCTATACTAAGCTTCTTTTTCCTCTTCCTTGGCAGGACGCACATAACCGCAGCCCTCCCGGGAACATACCAGCTTGCTTCCCTTCTCCAGCAAAATGCTGCCGCATTGAGGACATTTTTCTTTGGAAGGCTTCTGCCAGGACATGAAATCACATTCCGGTGCAGCCTCACAGCCGTAATACCGGCGGCCTTTCTTCGTCTTGCGGATAACGATCTCCCTGCCGCACTTGGGACAGGGCACACCTGTTTTTTCCAGATAAGGCTTCGTATTGCGGCATTCCGGAAATCCCGGGCAGGCCAGAAACTTACCGTGAGGGCCATATTTTACCACCATATTTCTGCCGCACTGCTCACAGATCACATCGGTGACTTCGTCCTCGATCTTCACCTGCTCCAGCTCCTCCTTGGCCCGGTTTACAGATTCGGCCAGATCCGGATAGAAGTTCTTCACCACGGTTTTCCAGGGGATGATCCCGTCGCCGATGCTGTCCAGCAGCGACTCCATGGTGGCGGTGAAGTTCACATCCACAATGCTGGGGAATGCCTCCACCATGATGGAATTGACCACCTCGCCCAGCTCAGTGATGTACAGGTTCTTGCTTTCCTTAGCCACGTACCGTCTGGCAATAATCGTGGTGATGGTCGGTGAGTAGGTACTCGGCCGGCCAATGCCCAGCTCCTCCAGCGTCTTGACCAGAGATGCCTCTGTGTAGTGCGCCGGTGGCTGGGTGAAATGCTGTTTATAATCAAAATCCCTGAAAGTCAGCACGGAATCCTTATCAATGCTGCTGACCAGCGTATTGCTGTCCACTTTTACTTCATCCTCGGACATGTAAACGCTGCGGTAACCGTCAAATTTTACCCGGGATGCGGACACGGCAAAGCGATATCCACCGCCGTCGATCTTCACGGAGGTTGTCTCAAATACCGCAGCATTCATCCTGCTGGCTGTAAAACGCTTCCAGATGAGCTGATACAGACGGTACTGATCCCGGCTCAGGGAATCCTTGATCTGCTCAGGTGTCCGGCTGATATCCGTGGGACGGATGGCCTCATGGGCATCCTGGATCTTCTTGCCTTCCTTTCGCGTTGTCTCCTGCACGGCTGCATACTGTTCTCCGAAGCGCCCGGTGATGTATGCACGGGCTGCTGCCTGCGCCTCATCGGAAATGCGGACAGAATCGGTACGCAGGTAAGTGATGATACCGACCGTACCACTGCCCTTGATGTCTATGCCCTCATATAACTGCTGAGCCAGACGCATGGTTTTCTGGGTGGAAAAATTCAGTGCCTTGGAAGCCTCCTGCTGCAGGGTACTTGTGGTAAATGGCAACGGCGCTTTCTTTGTGCGCTCGCCCATCCGCACCTCAGATACCTGATAATCGGCGCCGTCCAGTGCTTTCAAAATCCGGTTCAGCTCCTCCTGGCTGTGGATATCCATCTTGCCCTCGGGGGTTCCGTAAAATTTCGCTGTCAACGGCTTTTTCTCGCCCTTCAGTGCAAACTGGGCATCCAGGCTCCAGTATTCCTCCGGGATAAAGCTGTTGATCTCTTCCTCCCGGTCTGCGATGATACGAAGAGCTACCGACTGCACCCGGCCGGCACTTAATCCCCTCTTTACTTTCTCCCACAGCAGCGGAGAGATCATGTAACCAACCATACGGTCAAGAATTCTTCTCGTCTGCTGCGCATCCACCAGATTCATATCAATTTCCCGCGGTGCCTTTAAGGATGCTTTCACCGCCGTCTTCGTAATTTCATTGAAGGTGATCCGGCATGCCTTCTTGTCCTCCAGCTTCAGCGCCTTGGACAGATGCCAGGAGATCGCCTCTCCCTCACGGTCCGGGTCAGTTGCCAGATACACTTTGTCTGCCTTCTTTACCAGCTTGCGCAGGTTGGCCAGAATGTCTCCCTTTCCGCGGATCGTGATATATTTGGGTTCGAAATCATGTTCCACATCGATACCCAGCTGACTCTTGGGCAGATCCCGCACATGGCCATTGGATGCGGCCACCTCGTAATTCGCCCCAAGAAATTTTTTTATTGTCTTAACCTTTGCCGGTGACTCCACAATCACCAGATACTTTGCCATATATGCCCCTCCATTGTCTTATCCACCCTCTCGTCCGGCCTTTTATCCCTGCAAATAACATCCCTCTTACAGGCGTTCCCGGACATAAAGCCCCCTGGAAATCTCCCGAATCACACCGCGAACCAGCAGATTCAATAGCAATTCCATGGTTTTTTCCGCAGAAAACGGCGATTCCGCCAAGATTTCTTCCAGGGTTTTCGGTTTCAAATCCACACAACTATACAACATGTTCTCTTCCTTTGCAAGCGAATTCTTATTTTTTTTACATTTATTCACGGTTTGTAAAGAATTTAAACCAAGCTCCGCAACAAATTCCTCCGGGCTTTCCGCCAGCCCTGCCCCCTGCCGAATGAGCCGGTTGCAGCCTGCGCTTAAAGCATCTCCCACCCGCCCGGGCAAGGCGTAGACATCCCTCCCCTGCTCCAGAGCCAGGTCTGCCGTGATAAGAGAACCACTCTTTTCCCGGGCTTCCACGACAAGCACCGCGTCGGACAGACCGCTGATGATCCGGTTCCGGGCAGGAAAATGCCAGGCTTCCGGCCGCACCCCCGGCGGATACTCCGACAGGACACAGCCATTTTCCCGCAGCTGCCAGTAGGTCTCTGCCGAAGAAGCCGGATAACAGATGTCTGTCCCGCACCCCAGCACCGCCGTACTGGTGCCGCCCACACGCAGAGCCGCCAGCTGCGCCGTGTTGTCAATGCCGCAGGCCATCCCGCTGATGATCTCCGCTCCGGCCAGGGCTGCTGCCTCCGCAAAAGAACCGGCCGCCGCCCGCCCATAAGAAGTACAGCCTCTGGCGCCTACAATGGCCACCGCTTTTTTCTCCGGATCAGGGAGCTTTCCATAGTAAAACAGGGCAAAAGGTGCACCGGAGAGGGGCTGCAGCTTCTGCGGATAATCCGCCGCGCCGATCCATGTGAAGCTTCCGCCCTGCCGAAAAAAATCCTCAAATTCCCGCTCCGGATCCACCTTTCCGCGCTGCAAAAAGGCCTCTTTTTCCCGGTCTGTCAGAAATCCCGGCTCATTTAGCACCTGTTTCTTCATATTATATATATTCTCAGCTGTTCCATACATGTCCAGCAATTTTTCTTTTGTTTTTCTGCGCACGGAAAAGCAACCGGCCAGCCAGTACATCCATGGCAGATCTCTTTCATTTTCCATCAGATACGCCTCCCATATGTGTTGTCCGTTTTTTTATCTGATCCAATATTTTTTGTCGATAGACCGGTAAAGGACAGACTCATCCAAATGCTTTTCCTGTATATCTGCACAGCCCTCCAGATCGGCCAGTGTCCGGGCGACCTTCAGAATCTTGTGGTACGACCGGGCGCTCAGATCCAGACGTCCGAACAGCTGCTCCATCCGCCGTTCCTGCTTTTTGCCGAGGGGGCAGAATTCCTCCATCCGCGCCGGCGGAATTCCCGCGTTGTATCGGATTCCGGTGCCCGCAAAACGTTCCCGCTGCCGCAGCACTGCACGGATCACCCGATCACGGATGCGCACAGAGCTCTCCTGCACGGTATGTGCGACTTTCACTTCTGCATAGCCGCCTCTGGGCATTTCCACACAGATATCCATGCGATCCAGCAAAGGCTGGCTGATGTGCTCCAGGTGCCGTCGGATCTCACCGGGACTGCAGGTGCATTTCCCCCTGTCCGGATAATAGCCACAGGGACATGGGTTCATGGCTGCCACCAGCATAAAATCTGCCGGGTAGACAAATGTGCCGCTGACCCGGGAAATCTGGATGCTGGCATCCTCCATAGGCTGCCGCAGGCATTCCAGCACCGGCCTGGGATATTCTGTCAGCTCATCCAGAAACAGAACCCCCAGATGAGCCAGGCTGATCTCTCCCGGCGTCGGAATACGCCCGCCACCGCACATCCCGTTCTCTGTCAGCGTATGGTGCGGTACCCGGAAGGGTCTTCTGGTAACCATGGGCTCCTCCTGGCTCAGAAGGCCTGTGACACTGTAGATTTTTGAAATCTCCATACTTTCTTCCAGTGTCAGCGGGGGAAAAATCGTCGGGATCCTGCGGGAAAGCATGGTCTTGCCGGAGCCCTGGGGACCCAGGATCAGCAGATTATGCATCCCTGCCACCGCCGCCTCTGCCGCCCGTCTCGCTGTTTTCTGTCCCTGCAGTTCTGCAAAATCCACCGGATAATCCGTAAGGGTTTTCAAAAATCTCTCATAATCTCCTTTCACCGGTCGCATCTGTTCCGGGTGGTTCAACAGTTCCACTGCTTCCATCAGGCTCTTTGTCCCCACGCAGGCAATGCCCTCCACCAGTTCCCCCTCCCGCACGTTTTCCATCGGTACCAGACAGCGGTCAAATCCCTGCTCCCGGGCAAACAAAACAGCCGGCAGGACACCGCGCACCGGATGTACACTGCCATCCAGCCCCAGTTCTCCCAGGATCAAAGTCTCCTTTAATGTCTGCTCCTTCACCAGTCCCAGGGCAGCCAGCACAGAGATCGCCAGCGGAAGGTCAAACCCGGCTCCCCTGCTTTCGCAGGCCCGCAGGTGACAGATTTACCGTGATTTTTTTTGCCGGCATTTTTACCCCGCCGTTTCGGATAGCCGTACACACGCGCTCCCTGGCCTCCCGCACCGAAGCTGACAGATACCCCACCATCTGAAACATGGGCAGACCGTCACTGATATCCGTCTCCACACAGATCTTCTGCGGATGCAATCCCATCATAAGCACAGAATATACCGTACTGTACAAGATCGTTTCCTCCTTTTCATTCTATAATGTTTTGTGAAATAACGGGCGAACTGCCCAAAAGAAATAAAGATAGTAATCAAGATATTTTCATTATAACAGACTTTCCCTGAAACACAAGACAGAAGTTGGACCACATCCGTTCAAAGCCCAGATGTGGTTCAGCTTCTGTCACTTAAGCAATTTCCTGCTATCTTTCGCTTCTTCCACTTTTTTCAAAGGCTTTCTGTAATTTCTGAACCGCTGTTTTTTCGATCCGGGACACATAGGATCTGGAAATCCCCAATATAGCTGCCGTTTCCCGCTGTGTGACGCTCTGCCGGCCATACAGTCCGTATCGCATGGTCAACACCTGCCGTTCTCTGGCAGTGAGTATCTGATGCATAACTTCATACAGATAAACAGTATTATCTTTCAGATCTATTTTCTCCGGAATCTCGGGATCTGCATACTCAATGACATCCAGCAGGCTAATCTCGTTCCCCTCCCGATCCGTCCCTATAGGCTCATACAAAGACACATCCCGGGCTGATTTCTTCCGGGCACGGAACATCATCAGCAGCTCATTCGCTATCCTCTCCTAACGGATACATAGGTTGGTCAATGGGCGGCAAATCTGCCTCTCCATCCTCCGCAAAGAGGTAAACATAGGCATTTTTGCCGTCCCAGACCACCTTTTTGACGATAGTGCGCAGCAGGCGGCGTTTTTCCTCCAGCGTCGCCGTATCCACCGCGCTGGCAAAGGATTCGATCATTTCCTGATGGAAGGCAAACTCCTGATGCAGCATCCGGCTCTGTTCAGTCAGGGCTTCCAGCTCAGAAAGCCTCATCTGCTGTGTCTCGCTCTCCTGATGGAGCGCGTCGATCTGTTCCATGACGTACTTCGCAGAGGTGTCGCTGGCAACGGACAGGGATTCCACCAGCCGCTTGATGCGGTCTTCCGTCTCGGTGTGCTTTTCCCGGAGCAGCGCAAGCTCTGCGTCGTAGCCCTCCTTGCTGCCGCTGATAACCTTCTTGGTCTGCGCCAGCAGCCGGGTAAGGGTCTCCTTGTCGGCGGAAAGCTTGCGGATCTCCTCGATGATTTTAGCGTCCAGCGTGTTGCCGTTGCAGTTTTTCATGGCGCAGACCGTGCCGTGGCTGCGCTCCTTGGTGGAGCACATGTAGGTGTAGATCAGCTCGCCCTCCGCATTCTTGCGGTTAGTCAGCTTCGGGCGCATATAGTCGCCGCATTCGCCGCAACGCAGAAGGCCAGACAACAGCGCCACATTGCTGCGGGGCCTGCGGTAGCTCTTGGATTTGTTGACGTCCAGCATGGTCTGCACCTGCACCCAGTCGCTGCCGGAGATGATGCCCGGATGCTTGCCCACCGCCACGATCCATTCCTCCATAGGGCGGATCTGGTTGGCCTTGCCGGGGCGCTGGAGGGTGCGGTTATAGGCCATGATGCCGTGCTCGCCGTCGAATTCTGCGCGCTCGGCAAACAGGTCAACATTGTTTTCTTTCAGATACTGATACGCCGTCTCGTCGGCAATCATGTAAACCGGGTTCGTGAGAATGCCCCGGATGGCAAAGCGGGTGAACTGCTTGCCGCGCTTTGTGACGCAGCGGTGCTCCAAAAGATACTGGTCGGTCTTGCTGAGAGAGCCGGTCTCCATGAACACCGCGAAGATCGTCTTGACCAGCTGAATTTCCTCCGGGATGGACTTGAGCTTGCAGGCCTTCTTCACCTTGCCGTCCACCGTCACGCTGGACAGGCTCTCCGAGGCATAGCCCGTGGGCGTTGTGCCGCCCAGCCAGCGTCCGGTCTTGGACAGCTCGTGCATATTGTCCCGGATGCGCTCGGCGATGGTCTCCCGCTCCAGCTGGGAGAACACGGACGCAATGTACATCATGGCGCGGCCCATGGGCGAGGACGTGTCGAACTGCTCGCGGATGGAGATGAAGTCGATGTGCCGGTCGCCCAGGTCCTCGATGAGCTTGGCAAAGTCGCCGATGTTGCGGCTGATGCGGTCGAGGCGATAGACCACGATGGCGGCAAAGGCGATCTTCTGGGAGTCCTTCATCATCTTCTTGAACTGCGGGCGCTCCAGATTGCCGCCGGAAAAGCCCTCGTCCTCGTAGACCAGCACGTTTTCCGCCGCTTCCTCGCCAAAGTGCATGGCGATGTACTGGCGGCAAAGCTCGATCTGGTTCTCAATGCTTTCGCCCTTGCCGGTGAATTTGGACTTGCGGGAGTAGATGACATATTGCTTCGGCGTATCTTTCGTTTTCATGGCGGCACCTCGCGTTATTCGTTAGGTTGGTAGATATATTATAACGGATTGGGATCCATTTGAAAAGGTACCCAAGGGAAGAATCCGAAAATTTCTGCGGGAGGCAGAGGTTTTCGCGCGCTGACCGTGCCAGTTCGGAGCGCATCGCTCATGTGCATTGAGAAAATGATTGATGAAATGAGCGATGCATGCTATTTAGAACATTATTGTTTTCGTCATCGACGGCATTCTTGCAGTCTCGCCGCGCGATTTTTGCGCATTGCTACTTGTCATACGTCAAGTCAATTCCGGCAAACTTGTTTATAGCATATCGGATAAACAAGTTGCGATTTAATAAGTAAAAGACAGCCTCCGGTTGGTTTCAACCAGAGGCTGCCTAAGTTTTTATTGAACTGTTATCATGCAAGGTTTCGCAGATATTCTTCCACATTCTGATACTGAATGCCGTCTATCTCTTGGCTTTCTCCACGATAGAGGACAATCTTCCCGATGATCGGGCCGTAGCGGTGCTCGGTCTGGGCGCATTTTTGCCCGTCGATCAGATGGCGATACTGCTGCGGGACAGCTTCTTCACTGTGCTTGATCTCGAAAATCTGGCAGGAGCCTGCCTCCGGGTCAAACACCACCATGTCAAATTCGCCCACGGGGAATTGCAGGACAAATACCTGCTTCTTGGGGTTTGTCAGCTTGGTTTCCAGCAGGACAATGTCCTCCAGCATCCGCCCCTTGATCTCGGTCAGGATGCGCTGCTGCACGGCGGTGCGCTCCGCAAGAGACAGGGCGCTGAACGTCTCATCCAGCAGCAGACTGCGGATCAGCGCATCCGCCTGTGCATAGCGGAGCCCCGGCTGTGCAATCACCGTGCGTTCGGACTTTGTACTGACATCCGGCAGGTGCAGCACGTCAATCTCTCGCGTTAAGTCCAGCAAGTCCAGATACTCCTTGATCTCTGCCGCGTGAACATCGTCCAGCGCTACGGTCTGCTCTGCCTTGTTGCGGATCTCCAGCAGCTTCCGCAGGCTGTCGGTGACAAGCGCAAGGTCGATGCGGTCGAGGATGTCCGTCGGGTTCTTCCGATCCCGGCGCAGATTGCTGGCGGAAATGCCAAGGTCGTGGGACTTCCAATCCTGCGACAGCACCTCCAGCGTAAAGCGATGGTTGATGTCCTCCACCACCCGGTTGATGGCGCTGGTCAGCTCGCCCTTCTCGTATAAATCCCGCAGATGGCGAAAATGTCCCTCATACTGATAGCAGCGCAGGGAGTGCTGGATGTTGCGGGCGATGGCGGTGTCCACATATTCGTCGGTGCTTTCCTTGCTGGCAAAGGTGGAGGTCTCGTTGTAGTGGACGCCGCCGAGACTCATGGTGCCGCCGTAGCGGATATACTCGTCAATGCCGTGAACGCCGAGGACGGATTCAAACTCACGGTAAGGGATGAATGTGGTGTGCAGCAGGATGCAGCGGTCGTAAAGCTGCTCGTCCTCTGTAAAGAGGAAGCCCAGCGAGTCCGTGCCGGAGAGCACGATCTTCATACCGCAGGCCGCAAACACGTCAGAAAACAGCGCTGCGCCCTCGATAAAATCCTCCATCATCGTCACTTCGTCGAGGAACACATAGCGAAAACCCTGCACTTCCAATGCCTTAAGGTCGCGGTTCACGTCTGCCAGCGTGTCTTTTGCGGTGATCTGAATGAACGCTGCCTTGGCAAGCTCCGTGTCGCTCATCTCCGCAAAAATCTGGCGGATCATGGTGGTCTTTCCCGTCCGGCGCAGGCCGTAGAGGATGAATACCTTGTCCTGCGGCTCACCATAGACAAAGTCGTGCAGCTGCCGGAAACACTCGCGCCTGCGATAGCTGCGAACAGACGCCGCAAGGGAACGCAGCGCCTTGCCGGTGCGGACATTGGTGGCAAACGCGGAAAGGTTCGCAGATTTCGCCTTGGGCAGCTGCTTTTTCAGCGCTTTCAGCTCCTGCTCCAGTTCCTTCCGCTGTTCGATCTGCGCGCGGAAATTCTCCAATTCGTCAGCAGGAATATACTTCTCCCGCCGCTTCTTGTTCTCCGTCCAACGGTGGTAAAAATACTCCTTGCCGTTGACGGTTTTCTTCGTGACAGAGCCAGCGGGCAAAGCAGAAATCTGCTGTTCCAGCTCCGCCACGCGGGTTTGCATTTCAGATAAGTCCATAGCGCACCTCCTGTGAGATACTATTCTATGCAGAATTATACCCCATTATACCATCTAAATCAAGGGTATAATGGGGTATAATCGAAACCAATACAATCTAGCATTCATAATAGAATTGCTGAAACGAAGCGTTATGTCTCAAAGAATGGTTTTACTTTCGATGACGTCTCCACATTTTTTACATCTGATTGTATTCCTGATTATTCTCGACATAATCATTTTCTCTTTAGTGCAGTCCTAATCTTCTCTCTTTCTCCGCTACCGTCTGTACGTAGCCGCAGCAGCGAGATGGCACACTTCTTCAGAATGGAGTTCTTCTTTATATCGCGTTCTGCCTGTTTGCTCCCGGCTTCATGGAAGCCAGTCCCGTCCACTTCAATTGCTAGCACAGGTTGTTTATCCATTTGATTGAATAACAAAAAATCAACATGCGTCAACGGATTCCGGGCATATTTGCGTTCTTCCCCCGTCAACGGTTCATAGTCTTTCACCAGTGTTGCAAGAGAAACATGTACAGCGCAGCCGATAGTGGAAAATGCCTCTTCGGACAGCACCTCTTGAATCACAGAGTACATGAGATTCTCAGAATCGTACTCAGATACCCGCTTATGTTTTTGCAGATATACCTTGCGCTGCTCGGCATAGCCCTGGTAGAGCATATCGAACACGGAGTAGACTTGGCTCTGGATCACTTCAAAATTGTTATATTCGATGTATCGTGTCAAATCACCGTAGTTGGTCTGGTCATTACGTGGGTCCTGCGATGTGACCACCGTCAGCGAATGGACCGCGCGGGAAACCGCCACATTCAGCATATGGGGATCATCCACAAAATCTGTGATGACATTGTCGACTGAGGTCAGAATGATCGCATCTTGTTCTCGCCCCTGAAACTTGTGGACGGTGTCCACCTCATAAGTATCTCCCAGCTGCTTGCGGATGGCTGTCACCTGATCCCGATATGGCGTGATAATACCGATGCTCTGGAAATTTTGCTGATGCAGCCGCGGAAGCACCTCCTGCTGGATGACATCGATCTGGCGCTGGTTGAGATGCCCACGGGCGTGATTACCGGCAATCGTCCGGAACATGGTCAACACATCCGGCTCATCATGGTCTTTTGTCATAACGATCAGCTGTCCGTGGTAGAACTTCTGATTGCAGAAATTGATGATCTTCGGGTGACAGCGGTAGTGTTCCCGCAGCAGCGTAACAGGTGCATCCTGCCATATTTCCAATGCAGAGGACAGCAAACTGTGGGTAGAAAAGCGATAACGCTCATCCAAGGAATGCTTTTGCCAAATGGCATCGCTGGTGCGAATGTCATCCTCCGTCAGCACATTGGGGAGCTGCTTCAAGTCCCCGACAATCACGATATTCCGCGCACAGGAAAATGCCAGCACCCCTGTGGCTAAATCGACCTGTGAGGCTTCATCCACGATCAAGTAATCGTAGATATGATCGATGCTCAGCGTTCCTTTGATGGAATAGGTCGTGCTAAGCACCACCGGATACTCGCGGGTAAACTCTTCGGAATTCCGGCGGAAATCATTCTTTTCAAAGCACCGTCTATTATTTCGCCAATGATACCGTGTTGCCAGTTCCGCCCGGAACAGCCGCAGGGACTTCTGTGTGAGCTCTTCCATTTTCGCGTCGAAAGCGTAACGCTCCAGCTTTCGGTGCAATTCCTGCTTTTCAGCCTCCAGTTCCTGCCTCTTCACCGAATAAAACTGACTCTGCAAATAGGGAATGACCTGTTCCGGGGAACGGATAAACAATTTGAGCGCATTACGGTTGAATCGAAACATGATGGATATTTTTTGCAACAGGCCCAAGCGAGTCTCACGCTCTGCATGCTGTTCAAATTCCATCCAAAGCGCAAGAAGCTTCTGCGAGGACAGCTTGTCCATGCTATCCATTGGCACATCGCTGTAACTTGCGTAATATTCCTCAAAATAATGCTGCTCCGGGTTTAGCCGCAAGAACTCCTGCTCAATTTCCGCAATGCGGTTTTTAGCATTGAGCATTTCGTTCAGTTCTTTGGAAAGCGCAGTTGTTTCCCGGTCTAATTGCTGTTGCTCCTCCGGCGGCATTTCCCAATCGCTCATATTCGGATAGGTGCCTGTCTGTGCATCCAGAAACCTCTCTCTTTGTTGGCAAGGATGCCGAGAAACGCAGTCAGAAAGGCTGAATTTTTCTTCTCCAGCTTTTCCACAACATTATGCGTTGCGGAATTGTTGTTGGAGACAACCGCCACGTTTTTTCCACTGCGGACAACATTGGCGATGATATTCAGGATCGTCTGTGTCTTTCCAGTACCCGGAGGCCCCTGAATGATACTGATTTTGGAGGAAAGCGCCCGTTCTACCGCCAGCTTTTGACTCTGGTTCAGGCCAAACGGATAGATCACTGCCTCCGGCATCTGGGGCATTTTGACGTCTTTCTGCGGTGCAAGATAGCTTGCCAACACGGTATCCTCGCTGACCTGCTTGATCTTGTCATACTGCATGCTTAGAATGTTGATACCGTTTTCCGCCACCAGACTGATTGCAGCGGCAGTCTCCTTGAAATATTGGCATGTTTCTTGATTTTTACCGTCTGTCAGGCAATTTTGCCGGAACTGCACTTCGCTCCTACGGAATGATAAATCTCTCTTTCCGTTGCGGACAATACGATAATACCCACCGAAGTCGAGAAGCTCATCAATTTCGCTGATGGTCTGCCCATTTGCGGTGACAATCACCTGCGCAGGGTCGATTTTCTTTTGCAGGGGTAGGATCTCCACACTGCTACGCTGAAAGCTGTATGTCTTATTGGGCGCACTGATATAGACGACCTCGCACTTCCCGTCATGGAACTGAAAGCTCGCAACCGAGTCCGTCTGGTCTTTTCCTTTTATGATAATTAAGTGCTTTCGTGCGTCCATAGGTGTCTCCTTAAATCATGCCAAGTATGTCAGCCTACTACCAACTTATTTGTCTTCTTCAAGAACTTCGCCGGGATCGGGCGGTCCAGCTGCCAGGTGATATTCATCGGCCTGCTGCCTGTGTGCTTCACGTAGTTCGCCGTGCCCAGATAGGTGTACGCCTCCGCACCGCCGGTCATACGGTCCGCCTTAAACTCACGGACAAACAGCAGCACCTTGCTGCCGCGTTCCTTGTGGTGGATATAGCGCTGGCCGGTGGGCAAATTTTTCTGCCGTGGTGCTCTGGCTCTGCCAATGGAACAAGCTCTCATTGATGGAATAATCGTTGTACATGGTAGTTGGCGAGTAGTCCTTGTCCGCCTTGTTCAGCGTCACAAAGAACACGTCAATGTTTTTCTCCGGCAGCCACTTCACGCCCTCACGAACGGTGGACGGCTTCATAAAGTCCAGCGCCACCAAGAGCTGGTCGCGGGTATAGGTGCAGTGCAGATCCAACGGGCAGTCGAAGCCCAGTTCCACCGGCTCGTCGATAAAGTCGATCTGCTCGAAGCGATAACGCAGCAGCTCCAAGAGCTCGCCGAGCAGAACCGTGCTGTCAGACAGGGCATAGAGGTTACTAAGCACCTCTTCGTCGTCCCAGTTCTCCACAGTCTTGCCCCAGACGGTGACATAGAACATCTGCATCATCCGCTTTTCCGCATCCGGAAGCGCTGTAAAATCAAGGTTGTCCAAACGCGGAAGGACGTCCAGCAGGAACGAAATCCAGCGGCGGGAATCGGCCACAGCAAGCTTTACAAACGCTTTGGTCAGAATGTCCTCCAGCGGTTCTGAAAAGTCCTCGATGGCATCCGCTCTGGTGCAAATGCGAGAGAAGGAGGAAAACTTGTAGATCGCCCGTAGGTCAAGATGGTAGTAATCCAAGAAATTTTTGAGCGTCAGCTCCAGCCCACTGTCCTCCGTGAAGGAGGCTGCGCGAGCCACCAACCCAGCCGTATTGCCATAGGACGCGCGGATATTCTCCAAAATGTATTTGGCTGCCTTCTTCTCCAACTGGATATAGCAACCCTTGGGGACGGACACAAAACCATCTTTAATTTCACGACTCACGCTGCGGGTGGCATTCGACAGCAGTGCCGCAAGCTTATCTTCAAAATTGTATTTTCGATTTGCCTGACCGATGAAGTCCAGCACGGTCAGGCATTCCTTGTCCTCAGATAGACGCAGACCACGTCCCAGCTGCTGCAAGAAAATCGTCAACGACTCTGTGGGACGCAGGAACAGAACAGTATTAACTTCCGGAATATCCACGCCCTCGTTGTAGATGTCCACGACGAAGATGAACCGCACCTCGCCGGACACCAAGCGCCGCTTGGCCGCCGCTCTTTCCTCGTCCGAAGATTGCCCGATGAGGCACATGGACGGGATGTTGTGGTCGTTAAAATACCGGCACATAAATTCCGCGTGATCTACCGTTACACAGAAGCCGAGGCCCTTCACCTCGTCAATGTCCGTCACATATTTCAGCAGTGCCGTCACCACATGGTCAGCGCGGCGGTCGGCAACCGCCCCGCTGAACGTGTAGATGTGCTCCAGCTCGCTCTTTTGGTAGCCACCGGCAGACCATTTGAGCGCATCCAAATCCACCGTATCGGTAACGCCAAAATATTGGAACGGGCACAGGAGCTTTCGATCAATAGCTTCCGGTAGACGGATCTCCGCTGCAATGCGATTATGGAAGTACGGCAGGATGCTCTTGCCGTCCATACGCTCCGGAGTAGCGGTCAAGCCCAGCAGGATGCGCGGCTGGTAGTAGGACAACAACTTCTGATAAGTCGGTGCAGCGGCATGGTGGAATTCGTCCACGATGATGTAATCGTAAAAATCGGGACTCGTCTTTTCCGTGAAGCTCTGTGAGTTGAAAGTCTGGATGGACAGAAACAGGTTGTCGATGCTCTCCGGCTTATAGTTGCCCACAAACAGCTCACCAAAGTTTGCATCCTTGCGCACGGCGCGGAAGGTGTACAAGCTCTGCTTGAGGATTTCCTCTCGGTGCGCCACAAAGAGCAAGCGGCAGGGTCGATCCGGATTCTGCTTGCGGAAGCGCTTGTAATCCAGCGCAGAGATGACCGTCTTGCCGGTACCGGTGGCCGCCACCACCAGATTGCGCGTATAGCCACGAACAGTGCGCTCTGCCTCCAGCTTGTCCAAAATCTCCTGCTGGTAGGAATATGGGTTGATGTCCATGGTGTAGACGTCAGCATTGTTGGTGTCGAAATATTTTTCCGCCTTCAATGCCCGTGCCAAGCGCTCTTTCTGATCCTCTGCGTAGTATTCAAATTCGCGGTCATTCCAGTAATACTCAAAGGTAGCGGCGATCTTGTCGATGGTTTCGGGCAAGTCGCGCCGCGTTACTTTTGTGTTCCATTCCAACCCGCTAGTCAATGCCGCATTGGACAGATTGGACGAGCCAACATAGGCCGTCGTGAAGCCGGTTTCGCGGTAAAAGATATATGCCTTGGCGTGGAGCCGGGTCATCTTGGTGTTGTAGCTGACCTTGATGTGCGTATTGGGCAGCTTTCGAAGCTCCTCAATGGCTTTCACATCTGTAGCGCCCATGTAAGAGGTGGTGATGATGCGGAGCTCGCCGCCGCTGTGCGTAAACTCCCGCAGCTCGTCCATGATAAGCCGCAGACCGCTCCATTTGATGAAGGACACCAGCATGTCGATCCGGTCGGCCGAGACGATTTCCTTTTTTGAGCTCGGTAAACATCTGCGGCTCATGCACAGCCCCGGTGAAAAGTGAGCTTTGTGCGATGGAGGTTTCCGGGCGCTCTATGTCCGCCGCTGTTTTCCCCACCGCTAACCGTGGGTCGATCTCTCGCAAAAGCGCAAGAAGCTGCTCTGCCCGCCGGTCAACGCCCAGCGCGGCAAAATCAGCTTCTTTCGTTGTATTTTGAATGAGATCAACGATCTGGTTGGTCAGCCCGATCTGGGCAGAAATATCCCCGCCGTTGTCCAGCACGTTATCCAAGCCCTTTTGAACCACATCTGCCAGATACTGCGCCAGAACCTTGGACGCCTCGGCCTTGTCAATGGGTGCAACCGCCTTGCGGGCTTCCGGAATCTCCGCAAGCTCGCTAGTCAAGGCGTTATTGATAACTTGTTCATATAGGCCGTGGTGTAACATAGTTTCGCTCCTTACAATTTCAGAAAAATTTTACAATATCTCTTCTCCATTTATTTCTCACTACTCAGGCATAATCTCCATCAAATGTTATCTAGAATCTTTTGGACGGCATATGGCTTGGCGTACTTGATATAAGCATCGTTCACGAAAATGGTGTTTGTAGCATGTGGTTCAACCCACATTGCCGGGTAGATAACAATCTTCTTTTTGATTCTTCGTCCAGTTGCGGTAATTTCACTATCAGCAGTGATTTCGCAGCCTGATTGCTTAAGGATATTCGCTAAAGGCATGATCATGTTAATCTGTGTCTCTGGTTTGATAGGAGATGCTTTTATGCCATCAACACCCCATTCAAGGAGCTGAAGTGCAGCAAAGCGGTCAAGAATGCCATGTACATATTGGTTCCTGTAATGCTTTAGGCATTTGGAACACGCAGATCCACAATCACAGGAACTCAACAGCTCTTTCATATCGGATAGTAGTTCGGCAATTGCATCGGCTACACTGACAGCATAACCAGCGCCGCTCGATAGACTATCGTAAAGATAGATATCGACATAGGAGGCTTCAGCCCCAGTCCTGAGACGATAACCGGTGACAAGTTCGGTGAATTCAACATCGAGTTTTTTGCTTGCTACCAGTCGCAGTGCTTCAGCTAAGGATTGAGATGCACGGTTAAGCCATGGATTATCATTACGGCGTGCATCAATAACCTTGTCGTCAATTGTGAATTCAAGGACCAACATATCAGTTATGAAGTCATAGCCAAGATTCACATTAAAGGAATTACCGTGACGGCATCTGTTTCGAGCATACTTTGACTTGTATGGCCTGTTAACGTCATTCAGAACAGAAATATCGTCGCCTGGCATAGCAGCACCACAGTCTTTGCAGACCATAAAGCCCTTGTCATCCGATCCTTTATTCAGCATGATGATTCGCTGATTTGTTCGTGAAGCAATTCGTATGTTCTTGCAACCTGGGGCAAGTTTCATTTCTTCTGCATCTGGTAGAGTTGAATACAGAGGCTGCTGTACGGCGGTATACTCTTCTGATAGCTGAACATCCGGTATTGCTTCAGCATTTCTTGGTGCAAAGCCCCATGGACGCATCATTTCACGAGTGATTTTGAGATCATCGTTCCCACAGAATGGGCACTGTTTTGTGTTTTCCTCCATCAAGCCAAACCAGCCGCACTCAGGACAAGAGATAATCTGCTTCACATAATTTGGGTCTTCTGCGTAGGCACGTGCCGGGGTTAGTGATTGACCGTGATGACGTTCACTTCCAGGATAGTAGAATCCGCCAATCTGATAGGTTTGCTTATCAACCACAATTGCTCTGCCAGGAGCATATTCGCCAATAGCTACATCAAGTCCACGTTCAACCTCGTAAAGGATTTTCCCGTTCATATCTGGTATATAAGTACTGACGACGTTCTTCGGGAACGAATATGTTGGGATGATACCTTCTTCATAAAGAGCATCCAAGAGAACTTTTGCATCGCCTTCCTTGGCGCCTTCATCTACACCAAAAAGCTCGGGATGAGCATGGCATTTTTCTTTAAGTGTATCAAGGGCCTCTTTGAGTTCATCCGCAAACTCTGAATAATGAAATACCACTCCAATAGGCAAAAGGAGCTTGTCCTTATCAACACTGTAGGAAGCAAGATAGTTCTTGAAACTGTCAAGGAAATCTTCGAGAAAAACGGCTGCGGAAACTGTATCAAGGCTCATATGTTTTTCTGCGAGAAATTCCTGTAAGACAACCATAGCCAGATGGCGCTGGAGGAGTTTCTCGCTTCGCACATCGATCCAAGGCCTGCGGGGATCGCCACGGAACATGGGAATCGGGTCATTGAAGTACAATGTATCATGAGGACCATCTTCACAGAAGGTAACGATTGTAGATAAACTAGATCCACGACGGCCCGCACGGCCAGCTCTCTGTTGATAGTTTTCACGCATTGGAGGAATGTTTCGCAGACCAACTGCAACTAGGGAGCCAATATCAATACCAACTTCCATGGTGGTTGTGCTGCTGAGAATATCGACAGGCGTTTCACCATCTTGAATCAAGTCCTGGAAGCGTAACTCATATTGTTCGGTCTTACTCCAAAGGTCGTCACGCTGGTCTTTATGTGAGAGCTGAGCAGTATGCTCCTCTGTGTCGATCACATGGATTGGCTCACCCTGAACCGCGTCAGCAACCGGCCTTCTCCAGAAACTAAGTGCTTCGTATTCGTCGGATTCCATCTTGTGGATATGAGTAGAACCGCAGCTTGGGCATCTGCCTTTTAGGAAGAAAGGTGTCAACTCAGAGCACTGCTCACACTTGTACCATACATGCGTAGCATCATAACGTGTCTTTACTCTGGAAAGATCAATATATAGTTTGCCGTTATCAGGTTGCGCTGAGTCAAGGAATGCTTCTTTCAATACTCGTTTCCAAGCCATCTCAGTTTCATTTCCGTCACTCCAACCCATGATCTCTCGGATGACTTTCGAAAACTCCCAATCTTTATCAAGTCCATAACCACCTCGCTTTGGGCGAACCTTTAACCGAACCGTATCATTGATGGTATGGCCAAGAGCAGTAGACATATCACAGATCGATAGAATCCAAGCATTGAAGAGATTGATAAACTCCTCATCGGTGACCGTCACATGGTTTTCCTCGAGAGCATCGACAGCATTAAAAAGTGCCTGATCGGTAGGTTCAATCCAGCTCGTAGCGGAGTCGTACAAAGTGTTATAACCTCCAGCGAACAGTCGAAGAAGGTATTCTTGCATCTGTACAGGCGCGTTCGCAATCGTAAATCGCGGAGCGTAGTCCCTTCCCCGTTTTACGCATCGATTGTAATTATTCAGCGCGGAAGCACAATCTTCAGCGAATTTTGTGCGTTCATCGGCATGGAACATCTGCACATGACGCTGACCAGCTGCAAGGCAGAAATAATCGTACAGCGTATTCATGGATTGCTCGACTGTTTGCTCTTCCATTGTTTTTATCGCTATTGCAAATAACTGCCTTGCAGCAGAAATGTCCGAAGCATCAGACATATCTCTAGCCAGTTTTGCTGCACGTTGACGGCTATCAGAGAAAAGCAAAACCTTGCGTCCCTCGTTAGGAAAACGAACAGGATCACTGTCCTTTCCTGGTACAGCAGGTTGCAGTTGGAACTGCGACTTAATCAAGTTGAAGAAAGACTGATTACCTCGAGTGCTGAATGAGGTAAGCTGCGATGTAGAAAGTTGATGCCTGCAATGCGGGCAGGTCGGGAAGGTAATGATCTGCGGCCTGCCTTTTGCAGAGTAGTTGCAGTAGTATAGCTTTCTAATCCATGACTTACCAGCGGAAGAGTCATCCGTAAAGTTGATAAACCCGCTCTTCACATCAAGATAACAGGGTTTGATGGCGTTTTTACCCTGTTTTGCAGGTAGCTCAAAATCGTCAATTGGAATAAACAGATGTACTTCTTTCATCCTGTGATCCATTAACTGACCGGGGTAGCGCCACAGGTATACATTTCCATGAAGTTCCGAGTCATCTTCAAGGACATAGCCCTTGAAGAATAGCGCACCACAGCGTCTGTCATTATAAAGCTCATAGACCACACTGCCACAATGGGGGCAAATCAAATTACCATCAGACAAATAGACCTCACCTAAAGTGAGACCTCCTTCCGAATGAGAACGGCTGCAATTCGCATTGGCACAGGCATAAACTCCAGAAATGCCTTTGAAAAGCATATGCATGCGTGCAGGGAAAAGGACAGAACCCTTGGCGTTTTTTGCAAGTGGTGCAATTGCCAGAAGGACACTGACCGCTTTTAAAGCATTTTCCTGACTGAGATCCGGAAAGATACCGTAAGACAACTCTCCTAGGGATACTGCATTCCCACGACAATACTTGATGAGTTCATGGAACGGGCGATAATAGACAAGATTGTCGTACATCCAGTTGCAGATTGCTTCCAAGGAGTTGATATTCTGGTCAAAGCCTTCCAATTGACGCCAGAACGACAAGAGCGCAGAAAGCTTTAAGTCATCCTTGTCCTCAAATTGGCTAGGATCTGAGCTTAAGAGAAGCTCAGCAGGTATGTCATATTTCAACTGACCATCAATGACTTCTCTTTCGCCGGTGAGATAGCAAAACCGGGTTGCTTTGTCGGAGGCAGTAAGCTCATTTGCAAACTTCATTACTGAATCAACGTCTTGCTGATTCTTGTTGGGCATACTTGCGGTTGTAAGTATAAATTGCATGCGGTCACGGCTAATGCCAAGTTTATGGAAAAGTCTGCGAATCAGCAACGCAACTTCACCGCCTGATGAACCACGGTACATGTGTGCTTCATCAATAACAAACAGCAATTTGTTCTCGTTGTTCGAAGCAAGCCACTCGCGAGTATCATCCCAGATTTTCTGTTCTCTAGGGCGCAGCAACATATATTCCAGCATAGAATAGTTTGTGATGAGAATGTCTGGGCAAAATTGCTGCATTTCAAAGCGGGTTATTAGCTCTGCGTCCTCATCGTTTGGAATATGCCTACTCTCATGAAGTCCTTGCAGAAACTGATGCATATCTGCCTTTGCGGGGATCTTTCCCTCTTTGAGAAGGTGATTGAAGTATTCTTGTTCAGAATCACTTTGCGGGAAAGACATTCTGGCCAAAGTTTTTTCAAGTTTTCTGTCCTGTTCTGTAGAAGGCTGCGCTCCAGGATATGGGGTTCGACCAGTATACATACCAAATTGGGGACGGCGAACTTCGTCACCGCAGGTGTTTCTGAATATCTTGATAAACTTCTTATCAGGATCTCCAATCATCCTTCTGAGTCGGCTAACCTGATCTGAAACCAGAGCGTTCATGGGATACATAACAATTGTGCGAACACCTCGTTTTGCCCATGATTCTTTGGAGTTTCTCGCTTCATCAGCCATCTTCGCAAGAAGCGGCCACATAAAACACTCAGTTTTACCAGAACCAGTACCCGTTGACACAAACAGGTTTTCACCTCTGGTTGCTGCTTCAAGCGCAGATATCTGGTGAGCAAATGGAGATGGGAAAACACCGATACCCGCTTCTGCCAACTGTAAAAAATAATCTTTCAGCCAAGGTTCTATGGATGCTGTTTCAATGCCGTTTTGGACAGTAACGTATGCCGGAGATGACTCAATAAAGGGTTTCTGGTAAAGCAGTCCCTCATCATCAATATGATCGCTTAAGGCAGAGAGCAGGAGGGGAGACTTTCCGAAATACTGTGATTTAATATAGTCTTCCAACTCCGTTCGCAACTGCTTATGAACAGAATTTGCTCCGTTTGGCATCAGATTGTCCCTCCTTTAAATTCATATCCCTCATCAGATAGAACATTCTTAATGGCTGTAAAGACTTCTATTGAGAGCTTTCGCCTAAAATTGCACGGGAGTGATGTGCATATCTCAGGCCAGCTATAGAGTTTTAAAAACTCAAGTTCACGTGGTGGGAGCAAATAATTCATATGTACATGGACTAATGCTCCATCCTCGAAATACTCTATTGGCGGCAATGTTCCATAGGTAGAGAGACAGGCACATGCAAGCGATCTGTAATTGTAGAACTCTACCTGCCACTGTGGGAGTGGGCTGACTTCCATCGTGGTGCCATAATAGCGGTAAAGATAGTATAACTGTGAACCTTTCATTCCGGTTCGAAGAATCGAAACAGTACCAGTCGTATCCGGCTTGTTTACCCAGTACCCTTGAGAGAAGTGCGGTTTTAAGCGAAGGTACTCTGTATTTTGCTCAAACGACAGATCGGATTTCCAAGAAGCAGCAGACAGCGTTATACGCCACAATGTTTGTAAATTCTCTTGGTCGAGACCGAACATTGCCTTTATCTTATCTGTATTTTTTGCTCCATACTGTTTTGAATAAAATCCAATACCGGATACACAGGAAATACTATCCAAAGCAATACCTCTTTGAAATAAGATATCACCAAACGGTTCTTCATGCTTCATTGATGGAACTATTCGGTTGGGGCGGTGATAAACCACGCCAGTGCTTAAGAATTGGTCTGCAATCTCATCTTCGAGCTCTTCAGAAACATATGGTAAGCTGCCAGACAGCTCCGGGTACATTGATTTGTAATTTGCAAGCATGCTGCGGACTTTCCTTTTTAAGTGCACAATGGAAATGGTGCCTTCTTCCGAGTCGTCCCAGAGCGAAGCATAAGCCATCATTCCACAGATACTATACACCAGACGAGTTTTCCATTCGTTCTCTGTTTCTCGTTCTCCTTTGCAGATATGATACTTGTGCGCCACTGACGAAAGCAGCCCATTATACTTATTCATTAGAATTCTCCTAAAACATACTGCAGATCACGCTTGAGGCCTTCAGAAATTGCGATATCCTTTTGAGGATCAGCAATCGCCTCTGTGAGTTCATTAATTTCCAGTGAAGCATAAGCAATAGGAAGGACAGCATATAAGAAGTCCTCATCCGTTGTTGTTGCAGAGTAAATGCCGTGCATCGTAGCAACAAGTCTGTTGATTCGGTTCCTGACTAACGAACCTATCTTTAATTTTGAAAGGACCCTTAAATCTTTACGTGTACCCTTTGGCGTTGAGTAGGTTTTGAAGTCCTCAGCAAAATAACCTCCATAGTATTTTCCGGTAGCTTTTTCATCCACAAAAAACTCTGTAAACAGCGGTAGCATAAATCCGTACAGGCTCTTTGGCTCAACTTGGATATCTTCTGCATATGGATGGGTGGCAACATAGAAAATATCTTTTTGAGAAAGAATCTCCGGGAGTCTGTTCATCCAGCCACTTGCAAGAAGATTGTTGATTATCACGATGTCTTCGCCATCGGTGCCAATTTCAGTGATTACCTGATTGCAATAACCGCCCTCACAGCAGAGCATTCCATATTTATGACCTGTTACGGCTGCACTGAATGCTTGAACAATGTCAATTGCATTAGGGCCAACAAGAAAAATTGGCTGTTTTTCGATATAGGCAGCGCAGAGGAACGCGGCTAGGCTGCTTCTGTATTTTTCTGCTACACCAGCTTCCTTGAGTTCAAATGCGGCTGTATTAATGACATCTGCCCAAGAGTGATGAACTTCGAGATCATTTAGATCATCGAATGCTGAAAAAGTGTGATATGGGGCAATAACAGGTTTGGACGAAACTTCAACTGCGGCAGGAGTTTCTGTGGCTGCAACTTGAATCGGTTGTCCACCAACAAAAGCCATATTTGCAATGAAATCTGCCGCGTTTTCGCGTGCCTTTTGTATTCTTTCAGCAACTGCTACTTCAACATCCTCAGCCAGTTTTTCTTTTTCTGCTATGACACCGGCAAGACGTTCTTCTTCCGATTTTGTTTTATTAAACGCTTCTTGTGCTTTGGTTAAACTAATAGTAGCAGATTTTAACTGGGCATCAAGTGAATCGAGTTTTTTCTGGGCTTTATCTAGTAAGCTTTTATTCTCTGCTTCCCAATCCGTTCGAATGAGTGCTTTTATTCTTTCCTGAAGTTCAGTACTTGCAGAAATAGCAGAGAGGATTATTTCGTCTTCTAAACTATCTCCATCAACGTATTTCCAGACCACATTTAGGAATTCATCCAGCAATTCTTTAGCAGCGGAATTGGAGCAACGGCACGCAGTCTCAATCTTGCGCGTTATGTCGTCAACCGGAATTGAACCGAGAAAATCCTTGAAGGTTCTATACTCGGCACGAGTCAACCCTCTTGTTTTATATGTACCCCAAGAAATTGAAGAGAAAACGATATTCTTTACAATATCAAGTGGACTTTTCAATTGATAAAGCTTACTTGGAAGACCAGCAAACGCATTTCTATAGAAAGAGAGCCCATTATCCAAACGCAAAATGTTGCCACCAGTAAATTCATATACTGGTACTTCAATGCAATCTTCAGCAAAGGCAGTTTTTCCATTAACCGTGTTGAGTTCTTGGGTGTTGCACAGAATGCCCATGTACTGTCCTTTGGATGCATAAAAGGCGAACATGACTCTATGACTATGAGGTTGGTATTCGATCCCGTTTTTCAGCAGATTGATCAGGTTGTCAAGGTTTGATGCTTCTGAAATGGTAACGACTTCAATGGCATCAAGATCCATGTTGTACCGGGATAATATATAATCCTTGGAAGGGTCCTTCTCATTCGGAGTTGCGGACCAAGTCCAAATGCCATAAAAACCGTCATTGGAAGGGCCGTCCTTATAGAAAATCTTGTCTCTATTTGTGAAGTACGGCGGAACATCTTCACTTTTGCGGAAAATGTGATAGTGCCCATTATGACTCAAATCAGCATGTCGAATAAGCCATTTCTGCCCATTGTAATCTGAGATAACACCACATAAAGAAACGATCTCATCGCTACCAACAGAGGGCAGAACAGAAGTATCTGTATCGTCAAACTGTGCGAGATAATCGGCATCGTCACTTTTAGCAGCGGTAGGAGCAGTCTGCAACTCAGTAATTCTCTCTTGCGCTTCAGCTAACAAGGATTCCAATGTGTCTTTATCCTGTTCAAGCTCTTGTATTTTCCGTTCGTATTCCGCCTTTATAGTATTAACACTCTGCTGAGCAGCAGCAATTTGATCGAGTAGATGGCGTTTTTCTTCTTCCATAACCTTAATACGGTCAGCCACCTCCGCATTCCTTGCACGCTCAGATTTGATGCTCTCCATTCTTTCATGAAGTTTAGAGCGGACATCCGCATCCATAGTTTTTCCTGCAAGTTTGAGGTATAAATCAACATTATTGGCAAAGACGGAGTCAAGCATAGTCGATGCCAGGGCAATGTCATGCGTTGAACCCTCCTCTTCAAGTTCCTCAATATTTTCCTGAATTTCCTTAAGCCAGATATCTACCCTTGTATTGACCCACATTGCAATAAAGGGCTTATCAACATTGACTATAGCAATCGAAAGCGCTTGCTGCTCTGTCAATGATTTGGCTCTGAATCCTTTTCGTATTTTCGAGAATTCCTGTTCGTTTCTTTTAAAGAGTTCTTTGAAATCTCTACCAGTGATGATTCTACAGAGGATTGGTTTTTCTTCCTGAGTAAGAAGATCAATGTAATTCATAATGCATCTCCTTATCTATTCGTATTCATGCTGCGATAGGCCTCTTGCAATCTGCGGTATGATTGCTCATTAATGGTGCCATTTTTAATACATTTTCGTATCCACTGACATACCTGCGGATAGCAATTCATACCCGCTAACATATTTCGCAAAGAGTGCGGAGCCGGGATTGTTGCCTCTGATACATTAGTAATTCGCTTCAGCATTTCAATTTCGTCATTTACAACGATGGGCTGTTGCTTCTTGAAATCGATTTGCCAGATGACATCAAAGCCAATGACAACTTGAACGCCTAAACCGTAGGATAGTCCGTTCAACTCTATATATTTGTCAGCGGATAATTTCCGCTTATCTACAACACGGTTATTGTTGAAGATAATTAGCTCTCCATCAAATGTTGATTTGAAGCGCAATGTTTTGTCGTGCGGTAAAGTATCGGTCTCGCCAGGATCAACCTCAGCACCTGCAATATCGGTTACTGAAACTTCTGGATGCAAGCCCACTTGATCAAGAGGCTCTTTCCAAAGGTATGTGTATTGTAAGGCTTGAGTGCGGCCAGCAGATATTAACTGCTGTCTGCCGGAACAAAACACCTCATATAGTTTTGACTGAGATGAATTGTAATTTAGCTGACGAACTGTCACAGAAGGAAATGTTTTAACTGCGGCTACATTACCTTCGATAAGCATATACATACTGTTTTGATTGTGCTTAACAATATAATTTCCTTCAACAAATAACGGCCATACCGGTTGCAATGAAATAGGGTGATCTGTCAGCCGACAATGGAAGTCGAGATAGAATCGGGCTGCATCTTCATTAAATGCAGATGCAGAAACCACATAGAGACTCCAAGTTTCCCACCCGATTCGTTTTTGCATGATTTCTTGAATTCGCACGCTGCTGAATGACTTCCTATAGATGTAGCCACGTTTTAGCAGGTAGTATTCTTTACCAATCTCAACATCGGCATCATATGAGAGTTTTTTGCCGGAAACTTTTTCAAACAATGTGCCTTCCGGATCAATGCCTTTAATCTCTGCCGGCCAGAATTCACGTAATTTATCGTTTCCATTTTGGAAACTGAGAGTGTATTTTTCAAACGGCCTTTCACCGATAGGAAGATATGTAATACTGTCGTAGTTCAGACGTTCTTTGGTATACACATAGGGTATATCAAATGCTCCCTTTGGTTTGATTTCTATACAAAAATCCTTGCCGAGAGAACTTATTGGAACACGAATCAAGCCGACTTCAAAGCTGAAAGAAGATGAGGATACGCTTGTAATACGGATTGGTAAATCGTGTTCCTGAGAACCGTAAGAGATTGAATATCCAGCTCCGAATGTGCGCTCAGGACAATCTTTGCTTTTCTCATAAGCACTGTGTTTGAAGTAGCGTATCCTAATATCACCGTTGGTAAGAATAACATACTGGCCACAGAGTTCACACATAAACAGACCACTATGAGCAGATACAGTTCCACCCGGATGCAATCTGGCGGCTTGTTCTGCTGTAATTCGCTTCCAGCCATTATCCGCCCACATACAGACATGTGTTAGTGAAGCCATATGCATTCCTCCTTATGTTGTTTTCTGGATTCCTCAAATTTTTTCATTCTGGCCTTACAATTTGAGAAGGATTTTACATTATCTTTTCTCTATTTTTTCTCACTTTCATCAAGCACAATCTCCATAATATCATCCACTCCACAATCCATCGCTGCACATATCTTAGCAAGCACCTCTGTAGTGACATGGCCGCCTTTGCCCATCTTGGTGACGGAGGCCGTACTGATACCGGCTTTCGCGCAGAGATCTTTTTTCTTCATATCTTTGTCGATCAGCATTTTCCAGAGCTTTTTATAACTGACTGCCATAAGGAATCTCCTCCTGATAAACAAAATGTGCCCCGCCGTTTGGCAGAGCACTGATTCATCATGCTTGCAGCCAAGCGCAACAGCGCTTAGCAACGTTGTAAATAATTATGACACAAGTTTCGACAAATTACAATACGAAATGATTTATCCGCATGATTTTTCAAAAATATTTTGGAAATAATCGCGTCCGTTGCCATTTCGGTAGCCCAGCTGTCTGTGCTGCTCTTGTTATCATCTCATTTCTCTGATTACAACCGAGGTTTATCAAAAACACAGGGTTTGGGAGTATCCCAAATGATAAAATTCACGCTTGGACGGAGGGGGGCAGCGCGTGCATTTTTCCGGTGTGTACGGACACCGGATGTGCTTGCTATTCTTCAATACTCTCTGATCCGCGTTTTTCAAATTGTCCTGTTTATCGGCCGCACTCTATGATATACTGATAGCAAATCACCCGGAAAGGAGGGGCCTATGCATGGCAGTCAAACGCGTTTTTGCCGGTTACTATAAACGATACGACGGCAAGCGGATCTACGTTGTCCGCGTGGTAAAAGATATCGATACCGGCGAAGCTGTTGTGATCTGCAAGGATGCCAGCTTCATCCGGGAAGGCAATGAGGAATACTACACCATTCGCCTGGAGTCCTTCTGTGAGCAGGTGAATGTGGATGGTATTCTTAGAGATAAATACATCCGTCAGACCCGACGTGAGGTCGAATCGGAAATGATCGGAGAAGTAACAGAGGACGGCTTTCCGGAGCCCAAGAGCAAGCCCTTCACTTACGTTGATGACGAGTACGCGGAGCGCGCCATCCGTTGCAGCAGAACCTACTATGAATACGCCAAGGACATCTGCGAAAACTACCGGATGGATCTGCGGCGATACAAACTCATCCGGGAGCGGAAGCAGTACATCGGCGTATCCAACCGCGAGGCATATCAGGCCATGTGTGAGGATCTCGCATTTGCCCAGCAGTCGCTCAAAACGGTGCTCAACGACTACGCCAATCTCTTCCGGAAACGCTTTTCCGAGGGACTGTCCATCCGCAAAGCAGCGGATGCCATGCAGCAGAATCGCGGCGTGATCGAGCGTCGGCAGGCCGCACTCTATCGGGCGTTCACCCAGCTTTTGCAGCAGCGGGATGAGGCAGACGGCGTCTGTCGGCTGATGCGGAAAACTGAATACGATCAAAGGGATATAGAGGATTTGCTCGAATAATTGATGCAAAATCAAAGCGCTTGTCGTAGTGGCAGGCGCTTCTTTTTTGCCCTTGTTATGACAAAATCGTAACGCCCCGCATCATTTTGTCCGTTGGAAAGTAGAAAGGGCAATTTGGAGCAGCGCACAGGGCTTGTCTCGCCGTCCTCAAAACTCTTTCGAGAAATCTGGGACAAAACCGGTCGCTGATTCACTTAGCTAAGTAGAGGGGGAATCAGGAGCAAGAAAAGTTTTTTGAAAGGGGGTGCCAAGTTTTTGAGGAAAAATGTCCGTTAAAAGGTAGAGAGGAAAACGTCCGTGAGACAAAATCGTGACACTCCGATTCATTCTGTCCGTTGAATAGTGAAAGGATCTTTTGAGGTGAGCGTGCAGGAGGGGGCCTCCACCCTCAAAACTTTTTCGGACAAACCTCGAAAAAATGTCCGTTGGTTATATAGAGGGCCTTCTGCACAACCAAAGATTTTTTCGTGCCACCTGACAAACGGCCAAAAATTGTCCGTGGGATGGTGAAAGGGAAACCAATCCATATAAACCCGCCCTTCAAACAAAGTTTTCAAAATTGAAAGGAGAAAACACTATGACCACTTACTACAACCACCCCCACATGACTGCTGTACCCACCCGCCTCCTGCTGGATACGAACCTCTCCGCAGAAGCCAAGCTCACCGGCGCGCTCTTGTACACCTTCGAGGACGGCGGTCTGAGTGCGCAGGAACTTGCAAATGCTCTGACCCTTCCGCCCGAAAAAGTTGCTCCGGTTTTTGCTGAACTCACCGGCAACGGCTATCTGGAAATTCTGGAAGAAAACGGTGCCTTCGGGCTGCACCTGAAGGGGTGATTCTCATGCCGGACCGCACGCGCCCCATCCGCAAGGAAATCTGCCTGAACGAGCAGGAGCTGCATCTCATCCAGCACAAGATGCGCCAGTTGGGGACACACAATTTTGGAGCGTATGCCCGCAAGATGCTCATCGACGGCTACATCATCAAGGTGGACTACACCGAGCAAAAGAAGCTAGCTGCCGCCTCGAACATCAACCAGATCTGCCGTCGCATCAACAGCACCGGGCGCTGCTATGAAGACGACGTTGCCGAACTGAAAGCGCGGCAAGCCGAGATCTGGGAACTGCTGAAAGTGCGGCAGAGAGATGAGCTTTGACCACAACGGGATTTTCCATGTGTGGGTTTTCCGTCACCGGTTTTCCGGACGGTGGACAAGCTGACGCTCCGGAGCGTTCCGCAACCGGATTTCAGGACGACGATTTTCGTGCCCTCCATCGGGGCTGAAATTCATCCTCTAACTAATAAGAAATAAACCAAGATACAAGAGAATCAATCTATCAATCAACACAAAAATGGATGGATTGATGGATGGGACAGGAGGTCAGATGAAAACTTTTTGCAAGCTCACGATGCAAAGCCCGGCGGCGTCCTATGTGCCGCTTCCGAGGTTCCTTCTCCAAGACGAAGCCCTGCGGGACATCAGCAACGACGCCAAGGTGCTCTATGCGCTGCTGCTGGACAGAGCCAGCATTTCCCGCCAGAACGGCTACGTCGAGCCGGACGGCACGATCCGGCTGTACTTCACCTTGGAGCAGGCACAGACAAAGCTCCACCGCAGCCGCCAAAGCGCCACGCGGATCTTCCGGGAGCTGGAATACAGCGGCTTGATCGTTCGGCGCAAGCAGGGCTTGGGAAAGCCCGCGCTTATTACGCTGAATTACCCAGCGGATGCAAAACTCATCACAAAGGAAGGCGAAGATGCACAAGCTTGACCCCATCGAGCGGCTGCCGGATGGCACGCTCTTCCGCCTGACGCCGGGACAGCCAAAGCTGGAACAGGCCATCCTCAGCCCGAAAAAAACTACGCCGCTGCGAAGTCTGCGGCACGGGCATTCTCGCCCGCTCCGGCAGGACAAAATACTGCCCCGCCTGCGCCAGAGAGGTTCATCGCCAGCAGAAGGCGAAATCCGCTCGCAAACGCCGCTCGGGCGTAGACAATTCAGGGGCGAAAAGCCCTTGAATTGCAAGCATTCCCGCACCACCAAAGCCGCGCGGCAATACGATTTTCCTCGCAGCCGCGAAATCGAGTTCTATTTGTCTACATAGCAGCCGGAACACAAGCATAGATTGAAGCAGAAAACGCACTGGAAAGGAGGGCAGCCATGGAAGTATTTCTGATCTTCCCGAAATCAAAGCAGGCGCAGCAGGAGCTTGGGCAGGAGCTGGCGAAGTTCCAGTCCGAGCAGGCGCTGAAATCCATCCAGAAGCTGCCCTGCTCCGCGGAGCAGAAGCTGGAACTGGTGGACGCAGCCGTGAAACACCTGAAAGCGCAGCAATAATACATAGCAAACGGGCAGGCCAGCCTCAACAGCCGGTCTGCTCGTTTTGCTATGATTACGTCTGCTTGAAATACTTCTCCCATGTGGATTTGAAAATCTGCTTGCGGTTTTGCTCCCAATGCTTGAGACTGCCAAGGCTGACACCCAGCTTGTCCGCATATTGTTTTTGCGTCAGCCCCAGTTTCGTTCGGATCGCCTTGATCTGCTCACCCTGACCATTTCTCAGAAATAGATTGTAGTCATCCAGAAGCGTATTGACCGGCACTTCAAAAAGCTGCGCGATTTTCTCCATGTGCTCCGGCGGATAGAGATCTTTGCCGTATTCCTCATAGTGGACATAGGTGCTCCGGTCTATCCCGGCGTAGTCTGCAACGTCTCTCTGGCGCAGGCCTTTCTGGTAGCGAAGCCAGCGCAGCTTGTCCGCTGTTTCGGTGATTTCTGAGAAGTCCAGGAACTGCAAATTGAACTTTTCTGCGTTCTGAAACTTGTGCGGCAGCACCACTGGAAACTGAAGAATTTGCAGCGGGGCTACTTTTACTGCACCCGATACATTGGAAATCAGAATATATCAGCGTACTCCCACTCTCGCCAGCAGGCGCCATTTTGCCTCAAAAGACACCCGTTCCGCCACCTCAACCGCCGTTTGTTCCGCTATGATAGCATAGCATTATCAATGCACCGGGCTGCATAAGTGGCCAGTCGGCTGCCTTTGGCCGCGTCAAATGTCATAACGGCCTTGATGAGCCCGATGGTGCCGACGGAGATCAGATCTTCTGTATCCTCCCCCGACGACTGATATTTTTTTACAATATGTGCCACCAGCCTTAAGTTCCGCTCGATCAGTACATTCCTGGCCGTTTGGTCGCCCTTACGATACCTCTTAAGATATTCCTTCTCCTCCTCTGTCGTCAGTGGCTTCGGAAATGTTTTCAAGCAGATACCTCAAAACGTAGTTGCTATAACATATGAAACCAAGAGCAGTTTCGTGCCTTTCCCATCTGCAGATTTATGATGGATCCCCGGAATCTGTCATCCGGCGAATCCTGAAGATTAACCCAAAATCACACACCCTGCCTATGGATTTTTCTCAAAAAATGTACTATATTCAATTTATAAGAAGCGATAAGCAAACGCAAAAACATATGAAGGAGGGTTTTCTCATGAAATTGACCATGGACGGCATCCAAGATCGGGCTTCCTGGAACAAAGCCGGCATCACACTTCCCGGCTATGACGTGAAAGCAGTATCAGAAAAAGCAAGAAAGGAACCCCTGTGGGTGCACTTTGGCATCGGCAATATTTTCCGCATTTTCATCGGCGGCATTGCTGACGGCCTGTTGGAAAGTGGCGCCCTGGACCGGGGGATCACCTGTGTGGAAACCTTTGACTATGATGTGGTGGACAAAATCTATGCCCCCTTTGACAATCTGGGCTTAAGCGTTATTCTCCACAGGGATGGCCGCCGGGAGTACAAGGTGTTGGGCTCCATGGCCGAAGCCATCAAGGCACAGGCTTCTGATCCGGCACACTGGGCACGGCTGAAAGAGGTCTTCACAAGTCCATCCCTCCAGCTGGTGTCCTTCACCATTACAGAAAAGGGTTATGCCCTCCACAAGGCCGATGGTACCTATTTCCCCTTTGTACAGGCAGATATCCAGAACGGTCCGGACATGCCCGGCGGCGCCATGGCAGTGCTCACTGCCATGCTCTATGCCCGGTATCAGGCCGGAAAATACCCTCTGGCACTGGTATCCATGGACAACTGTTCCCAGAACGGTGCCATTCTCCGGCAGTCTGTGCTGACGATGGCAGAGGAATGGCAGAAAGCCGGTTTTGTGGATGAAGGCTTCCTTTCCTATGTTGCCGATGAAAACACGGTTGCTTTCCCCTGGACGATGATCGACAAGATCACGCCCCGTCCCAGTGAAGCCATCGCAGCAGATCTGGAAGCGCTGGGTGTGGAACAAATGCAGCCTGTCATTACAGAAAAGAAAACCTACATTGCACCCTTTGTCAACGCAGAAAAGTCCCAGTATCTCGTCATTGAGGATCATTTTCCAGGCGGCCGCCCCACTCTGGAGAAGGGCTTCGGCGTCTATCTGACTGACCGGAACACCGTCAACCTATCCGAGCGCATGAAGGTAACTGTCTGCCTGAACCCGGTGCATTCCGCCACCGGTCCCCTGGGTGTGGTGCTGGGCTACGATCTGTTCGCCCACATGCTGAACACCAACCCGGATATGATGAAAATGGCCCGAATGGTAGCCTACGATGAGGGACTTCCCGTAGTGCCCGATCCGGGAATTCTCTCACCCCAGGCCTTTGTAGATGAGCTGTTCCTGGATCGTTTCCCCAACGAATATCTGGGAGACACGAACCTGCGGCTGGCAGTGGATGTTTCCCAGATGCTGGGGATCCGTTTCGGGGAGACAGTGAAATCCTACGTGGCAAAATACGGGGATGCTTCCCGGCTCACCGCCATTCCGCTCGGTATCGCAGGCTGGCTCCGGTATCTGCTCGGCGTGGACGATGCCGGGAAGACCTATGAACTGGCTCCCGATCCCATGAAGGAAGAACTGCAGGCGCAGTTAAAAGATATTGTGGTGGGAGAACCTTCCACCTTCACCGACCAGCTGCGCCCCATCCTCTCCAATGAGCGTCTGTTTTTCATTGATCTTTACCAGGCAGGCATCGGGGAGAAGATTGAGCGCATGTTCCGGGAAATGCTTGCCGGGCCGGGCGCAGCAGGTGCAACACTGCATAAATATGTAATGTAAAATGTCAAAAAGCAGATGGAGGATTCGTTTCTGTGCGTCCTCACATCTGCTTTTCAGCAAATTTATCAGTCCTTCCGCCGCAGCACGTCCAGCGGTTCCGCCGCCACAGTAAGCTTCACATACAGCTTCTGCTTGGGATGTGGTGCACTCTCCATGGAATTGCCGTCCCCGTCGTAAATGGCCAGCACCTTTGCCGCAGGACTGCTGCCATCCGGCTTCATCACCTCAATGGTCTCCCCCACAGAAAACTTGTTGCGCTGCTCCGTGCAGATACAGCCTGCCGGGCAATGTCCGTCTGTCGGTTCGATCTCTCCCACCAGTCCCAGGTAGGTGTAACCTTTGTGATACGTGTTGCTGTCGTAAATCTGTGCCTCTTCGTCCGGTCTGCCGAAGAAAAATCCCGTGGTGAATTCCCGGTAGGTGCAGCTGCGGATCTGCTCCTGATACCAAGGCAGGTTCTGCCGCCACAGTTCTTCGGACTGCAGGCAGTCGTCAATGGCTTTCCGATACGTCCGGGCCACGGTGGCCACGTACAGCGCTGTTTTCATCCGACCCTCGATCTTGAAGCTGTCGATGCCGGAATCCAGAAGCTCCGGGATATGCTCCAGCATGCACAGATCTTTGGAATTGAACAAAAAGGTGCCCCGCTCATTTTCATACACCGGCAGATATTCCCCGGGCCTTGTCTCCTCCACCAGCGCGTATTTCCACCGGCACGGATGGGTACAGGCGCCCTGATTGGCGTCTCTGCCGGTAAAATAGCTGCTCAAAAGACATCGGCCGGAATAGGAAATGCACATGGCGCCGTGGATGAACGACTCGATCTCCATGTCTGCCGGAATGTTTTCCCGGATCTCCCGGATCTCCGCCAGGGAAAGTTCCCGGGCAGATACCACCCGCTTCGCCCCCTGGGCATGCCAGAACTGGTATGTCAGATAGTTGGTGTTGTTGGCCTGAGTGCTCACATGAATGTCAATCTCCGGGCAGATTTCCCGGGCCAGCATGAAAGCGCCGGGATCCGCAATGATGAGCGCATCCGGCTGCAGCTCTTTTAACTCCTGGAAATAAGCCCGCATACCGGGAAGATCCCGGTTGTGGGCCAGAATATTGGCCGTCACATGGACACGTACCCCATGGGCATGGGCGTAGCGGATGCCCTCCCGCATATCCTCCATGGAAAAATTTTTTGCCTTGGCGCGAAGCCCGAAAGCCTCACCCCCGATATATACCGCATCTGCGCCGTAGCGGACAGCCACCTTCAGCACTTCAAGGTTGCTGGCCGGAACAAGCAGTTCAGGTCGTCTGTTCATAATCTTCTCCTTTCACCGTCAGCGTCAGCCCGTCCCCCATGGGCAGCACCGAGGTGGTGATCCCCGGCGTGTGGGTCAGCGCATACAGATACTCCCGCATCCGGCTGTGGATCGTCCGGTTCCGCCGCTCCACCGCAAACCGGGACTCGATGATGTCCCCGTCCTGGAGCACGTTGTCAGACAGCAGCACGCCGCCCGGAGCCAGAAGCCGCAGCACATCCGGCAGGAAATGGATATACTGCCCCTTGGCCGCATCCATGAAGATCAGATCATAACTGCCGGTCAGGCTATGCAGAATCTCCGTGGCATCCCCCTCCAGCAGGGTGATCACGTCCTCTTTTCCCGCCCGGCGGAAATTTTCCCGGGCAATGGGAATGCGCTTCTCATATTTTTCAATGGTCGTAATCCGGCAGTCCGCCGGCGCATATTCACTCATAAAAAGAGCCGAAAAACCGACGGCGGTTCCCACCTCCAGAATGTTTTTCGGCCGCTGCATGCGCAGAAGCACTTTCAGGAAGCTGGCAGTCTCCTGCCGGATGATCGGCACGAGATCTGCACGGGCTTCCCGCTCGATCTGCGTCAGCAGTTGTGTATTTCCCTGATCCAGCGAATGAATATACGATGTTATTCTTTCATCTACAATCACAGGTATTCTCCTAATCTTTCTAGCTCTCTTCATCCTCGTCAGTCTCTCCGGACATGACCGCCATCATTTCCTCGGACTGCATGGATGTGTTCAGTGTATAAGTGCCCGGCTGGATCAGCTTCTTATAGTCTGTCAGCATCAGGCGCACATAGAACGGATTGGCGTCACGGATGAGCCCTTTTTCCTCCAGCATCTTGCTGATCTGCCGGTTGGACTGTCCTTCCGTAATCGTCACCTGGATATCGGTGCCCGGCTCTTCCTCCACCGTTTTTTCCGCAAAAATGGCATAGCCAAAGCTGTAGGCCCATCTGCCGGCCCCCCAGATGACAAACACCAGTACAAGGATCAGCAGAATTTCTATGAGAATGCTGATGAGTGTACCGAGTACGCTGTTCCTGTTCATATGCTTCCTCCTACGTAACTATGCGTCTACCTCCATGATGATTGGCAGAATCATAGGGCTTCTCTTCGTCTTCTTCCAAACGAAATCAGACAGTGCATCTTTGATCACCGTTTTGATCCGGTTCCAGTCCTGTCCGCGGCTGCTTCCCAGGCATCCCTCCAGTGCATCCTGCACCGTCAGTCTGGCTTCTTCCATCAGATCCTCGGACTCCCGCACATAAACAAAACCGCGGGATACGATATCAGGGCCTGCCAGCACCTGATTCGTATATTTGCCCAGCGTCAGCACGACGATGAGAATGCCGTCCTCCGCCAGATGCTGCCGGTCGCGCATGACAATGTTGCCCACATCGCCCACGCCCAGGCCGTCCACGAGAATGCCGCCGGTGTGTACATGGCCGACGATCTTCGCATCATTTTCACTCATCTCCAGCACGTCGCCGGAAGTCAGCATGATGATATGCTCCTTGTCATATCCCAGGCTCTCCGCAATGGCAGCCTGTGCTTTCAGATGCCGATACTCGCCGTGCACCGGAATGGAATATTTCGGATGCACCAGAGAGTAGATGAGCTTAATATCCTCCTGGCAGGCATGACCGGATACGTGGGTATCCTGGAAAATCACGTCTGCGCCCTTCCGGGACAGCTCGTTGATGACGTTGGATACGGCTTTCTCATTGCCCGGGATGGGATGAGAACTGAAAATCACCGTATCGCCCGGCATGATGCTCACCTTTTTATGAATGTTTGCCGCCATCCGGGACAGCGCCGCCATGGACTCGCCCTGGCTGCCTGTGGTGATCAGCACCATCTGCTCCGGCGGGTAATTTTTCATATTTTCAATGTCGATCAGTGTGTTATCCGGGATCTTGATGTAGCCCAGCTCAATGGCAATGGAAATGATATTGACCATGCTGCGGCCTTCCACCACAACCTTCCGGCCGAATTTGCAGGCACAGTTGATGATCTGCTGTACACGGTCCACATTGGATGCAAACGTTGCAATAATGATACGGGAATGCTTGTGATTCTCGAAAATATTGTCAAAGGCCTTGCCGACTGTTTTTTCCGACATGGTGAAACCGGGACGCTCCGCGTTGGTGCTGTCGCACATAAGGGCCAGCACACCCTTCTTGCCGATCTCCGCAAACCGCTGCAGGTCGATGGCATCGCCGAATACCGGGGTATAGTCCACCTTGAAGTCACCGGTGTGGACAATGGTGCCCACCGGGGAGTAGATGGCCAGCGCCGACGCATCGGAAATACTGTGGTTCGTCTTGATAAACTCGATGCGGAAGCTGCCCAGATTGATATGCTGGCCGAACTTTACCACCTTCCGCTTGGTGGTTTTCAGCAAATTATGCTCTTTTAACTTGTTTTCGATAATGGCAATGGTCAGCTTGGTCGCATAGATGGGCACGTTGACCTTTTTCAGCACATACGGCAGCGCGCCGATGTGATCCTCATGTCCGTGAGTGATGATAAAGCCCTTCACCTTCTGGATATTTTCCTCCAGATAAGACACATCCGGAATGACCAGGTCGATTCCGTACATATCATCCTCCGGGAATGACAGACCGCAGTCCACAACAATAATACTGTCTTCAAACTCAAAGGCAGTAATATTCATTCCGATCTGCTCCAGTCCTCCCAGCGGAATGATTTTCAATTTTGAATTGTTTATATTTTTCAAAAAAAATGACACCTCCTGAAACGATTTTCTATATATTCCGACATTCCTGACAGTAACCGAACAGTTTCACCTCGTGATTGATCACCTGAAAAGAGAGCTCCGTCATGAGACGGCTCTCCAGCTCTTCCAGCAGATCTCCCTCAAAAGCCCACACTCTGCCGCATTTCACACAGATCAGATGGTGATGGCGATGATGCCTTCTGTCGTCCCCGGCATCTGCGATCTCATAGCGTACCTGGCCGTCATTCAGATCAATGCGGTCAGCCAGCCCCATCTCCAGAAATAACTGGATCGTGCGATATACGGTTGCAAGGCCGATCTCCGGAAGATATGCGTTCACACGGGCATGAAGCTCCTCCACCGTCAGGTGCTGTCCTTCATTCTCCTCCAACGTCTCCAGAATCCGAAGCCTCTGGTTCGTCATCTTCAGTCCCTTTGCTTTTAACAGTTCTCTAAGTCTTGCCCGATCAGCTGCCATCGCTTACTCTCCGATTTCAAAATCCACGCCGTCCAGCAGCTTCTCGAACACATCCGAAACCGCTTCCAGCTCCTTGTCGTCCTCCACAAACTCGTAGACTGCTTCTGTATCTGTATCCGCAGACAGATCCTTTAAAATATAGGCGTCCGCGTCCTCACTCTCATCTTCCGTCTCCGTGACCAGCAGATAGTTCACGCCGCGCAGTCTTGTCTGCTCAATGACAAAAAACTCCACTGCCTCTGCTTCTCCATCCGGGATAAATTTAATTTTCTCCACGCAAAAATAACTCCTTTCCTT
Organism: Oscillospiraceae bacterium NTUH-002-81; assembly: GCA_032620915.1. Taxonomy (NCBI): domain Bacteria; kingdom Bacillati; phylum Bacillota; class Clostridia; order Eubacteriales; family Oscillospiraceae; species Oscillospiraceae bacterium NTUH-002-81. Next base: position 1,358,440 of record CP136052.1, on the reverse strand, counting down.
CTTTTGAGTCCAGGAATCCCTGTAATATAAATATCGCAGCCAGCTTGTCCACGTATTTTCCGCGATTTTCCCGGCGCACCCCGCCTTCTATCAGTGTGCGGTTTGCTTCCACCGTCGTCAGCCGCTCATCCCACATAAAAACATTCAGACCCGTTCTCCGCTCCAGCATTTCCTTGAATGCCAGCGACTTCTCGGCCCTGTCTCCGATTGTGTTATTCATATTCTTGGGAAATCCAAGTACAATCGCCGTTACTTCATACTCCTTTACCAGTGCCTCGATCCGTGCCAGCGTCTGCCGCAGCTTATTCTCCTGGGTGCGGCGGATGATCTCTATCCCCTGCGCCGTCAGTCCCAGAGCGTCGCTGATGGCCACGCCCACCGTCTTCGAGCCATAGTCCAGTCCCATAATCCTCATACGTTCGCCAAAGTTCCTTTACTCACAGTTGTGCCTGATATAGTTCTTCAGCAGTGCTTCCACGAGTTCGTCCCGCTCCACCTTCATGATCAGGCTTCTGGCGCCCTTATGGCTTGTGATATAGGTCGGATCTCCGGACATAATATATCCGACAATCTGATTCACAGGATTGTATCCCTTCTCTGTCATTGCCTTGTATACAGTTTTGAGGATGTCCTCCACGCCCATCTGCGGTGCGCTGTCCACCTTGAAAAACTGTGTATTTGTAATTTTATCCAAATTCTCACTTCCTTAATCTTCTGGCGGGGTGCCCCGCCTTGTTCCGCTGATAAACTATTTCTATTCTATACTAATTTTCAGAAAAGTTCAACCATGCTTTTTCCATGGACAGCTTTCATGCTCGCATGAAAAGATGGACATGGAAATAAGCATGAGGGGGAGCGCCGTGTAATGAGCAGAAATTAGCTGCGCAGCAGCGGAAAGCCCTGTAAGGGCGATTCTGCGAATGGCGCGGTTGAACTTTTCTGTTGCAATCTGGCTGCGAATGGCGCGCCCATGCTTTTTCCACTTTATTCCACCAAAAATACGTTTCTCCCCACAATTCCTTTTACGATATCCCCGCTTTTCACGCGTTCCAGCACCGCATCATCCATGGGAACCCCCACTTTCAGGTATTCCTTTGTGTGCCCGGTCATCATCCGCACGCCGCCGCACATGGCCTCTTCCTCGGCCAGCAGCTCTACCTCCCGGCCCAGGAACCGGTCTTCGTATTCCTTTTTTTCCGTTCCGACAGCTCCAGAAGCTTTCCGCTTCTTTTTGTCTTGATCTCCTCGGGCACCTGATTTTTCATGGTGGCTGCTCTTGTGCCCTGCCGCACGGAATATTTGAACACATGGGTCTCGTAGAAGCCCACTTTTTCCACAAAATCCATCGTCCGTGCAAACTCTTCCTCCGTCTCTCCTGGGAATCCGGCGATAAGATCCGTGGTCAGCGCCGGATCTTCAAAATACTGCCGTAAAAGGCCGCAGGCCGCCAGATACTCTTCTGTGGTATAATGGCGGTTCATCCGTTTCAGTGTCTCATCGCAGCCGCTCTGCAGGGACAGGTGAAAATGCGGACAGATCTCAGGGATCCGGGACAGCCGCTCCACAAAATCTCTGGTGATGATCCTGGGCTCCAGCGACCCTAAACGAATGCGGGCAATACCGGGGATCTCTCCCACAGCCTCCAGAAGCGCAAGAAGCCGTCCTGCACCGCCGGTAAGATAATCCTGTTCCCCACTGGTCTTTGCAAAATCAATGCCGTAAGAACTCAGATGGATACCGGTGAGCACCACCTCTCTGTAACCGGCCGCTGCCAGTGTGCGCACTTCCGCCAGAATATCCTCCAGGCCCCGGCTTCGCACCCGGCCTCTGGCATAGGGGATAATACAGTAGCTGCAGAACTGGTTGCAGCCGTCCTGCACTTTGATGTACGCCCGGGTGTGCTCTGCCGTGCGGGTGAGTCCCAGATTTTCATAGCTGTGCTCCACGGAGATATCCTCGATAAAGATATCCGCATCAGCCATCTTTCCCGTCGTTTTCGCTGTTTCCGGTACTGCGGCTGCGCCATCGTCTGCGGACATTTGTCCCGGCATGCCATCCTGCCCTGACACTGCTGTCTGCTCCGTTTTTTTATCCGCTGTATCTGCCCGGTCAGCACTTTCAAAATCTGGCTGACACTTGATTCCTGCATCCGCTTTTTCAAAATACGCCGCCAGAATCTCCGGCAGCTCCTGTTTTTTATTGTTGCCGATCAGAATGTCCGCCGCCAGCGTTTCCTTCAGGCTCTCCGCCGCTGTCTGCACATAGCAGCCCGCCGCCACGATCACCGCCTGGGGATTGCGCTTTCTCGCCCGGTGCAGCATCTGCCGGGACTTTCTGTCAGCCATGTTCGTCACCGAACACGTATTGACGATATATACATCTGCCTTTTCCTCAAACGGCACGATCTCATAGCCGTTTTCTTCCAGAAGCTGCTGCATCGCCTCCGTCTCATATGCGTTGACTTTACAGCCCAGATTATGCAATGCTGCTTTTCTCATCGGTTCTTTCCTTTCCGCGATTTTTACATGAATAGCTGTTGACTTTCGCAGTCAATAAAGTTAAGATAAAAGTATCAATGTAAGGAGGTTTTTCTTATGAAAACTGTGCAGATTTCATTAAACTCTATCGATAAAGTGAAATCCTTCGTAAACGACATCACGAAGTTTGACAATGATTTTGACCTGGTATCCGGCCGTTACGTCATCGACGCAAAATCCATCATGGGTATCTTCAGCCTGGATCTGTCCAAACCGATCGATCTGAACGTTCACGCAGGAGATAACATGGACGCAGTGATGGAAGCTCTGAAGCCTTATATTGTAGAATAACCGGCCTGCTGGCTTACGTACATCGCAACACCCCATACAGAAGAGACTGATGCCCCCGGAGAGAAATCTTCCGGGGGTGTTTTATTTCATAAGAAATGGCTTCCTGTTTTATTCGCAAACGATGGTCTCTGCGGTGTCAATAGCAGTCTGCACCAGCTCGTCGATCTTCTCCGTCAGCTTGGTCTCGGAACGCAGAATGGACTTAAGGTTGGGCTTGGTCACCGGATGCTTGGCCACGAAGATCGTGCAGCAGTCCTCGTAGGGGAGAATGGACGTATCGTAGGTGTCAATGTTCTCCGCGATGGTGACGATCTCCTGCTTGTCAAAGCCGATAAGCGGACGGAATACCGGCATGGTACATACCTGGTTGGTCACGGCCAGGCTCTGGATGGTCTGGCTCGCCACCTGGCCGATGCTCTCGCCTGTGATGAGGCCCAGACAGCCGGCCTGTTCTGCCAGTTTCTCTGCAATGCGCATCATGTACCGGCGCATGATGATGGTCAGCTCATCGTGGGGACACTGCTCGTAAATATACAGCTGTATGTCCGTAAAGTTCACCACTTTCAGGCGGATGGGTCCTGCATATCTGGACACCAGTTTTGCCAGATCTACCACCTTCTGCTTGGCCCGCTCACTGGTATACGGCGGCGCATGGAAATATACCGCATCCACGAACACGCCGCGCTTGGCGATCATGTAACCAGCCACCGGGCTGTCAATACCGCCGGATAAGAGCAGCATGGCCCGGCCATTGGTGCCCAGGGGCATACCTCCCGGGCCCGGGATGGTTTCGGAATAAATATAAATGGTTTTGCGGATCTCCACATGCAGTTCAATATCAGGATGATGCACGTCCACAGAAAATCCGGGCAGTTCATCCAGAATCCGCTCGCCCAGCGCCGCGCTCACTTCCATGGATTCCATGGGATAGCGCTTGTTGACCCGGCGGGTAAATACCTTGAAAGACTGGTTCTGCTCCGGGTACTGGGTTTTCATGTACTTCACAACCTGTTCTGCCAGATTGTCAAATCCCCTGTCCTCGATATGCACCACCGGACAGATGCCGACGATGCCGAAAACGGTCTTTAATGCCGCCACCACTTCATCAAAATCAAAATCCGATTTACAGGACACATACACACGACCGGATTCTTTTGTCACCACAAAGTGACCTTCCACCCGCTCCAGGGTGTGACGGATCTGTTCCACCAGGGCATCCTCAAACAGATACCGGTTTTTTCCCTTGATGGCAATCTCCGCATATTTGATCAAAAACATTTTAAACATTCTTTTCCCTCTATATCTTTTTCATTCACTCGCATGCTGTTTTTTTACTAGGAACGGCGATACCGTCGCAGCATGGGCACCAGCTCGTTCAAAGCTGACAGCGTTTCCCGAATCTCTTCTTCTGTGGTAAATACGGAAAAACTGAACCGCAGGGTGGAATCCAGCCCCTCCTTTGGCATGCCGATGGCTTTCAGCGTGGCGCTGACCGCCGGTTTGTTGGTGGCACAGGCAGAACCGGAGGACACATAAATGCCCTTATCCTCCAGGGCATGGAGCAGCACCTCGCTGCGGATGCCCGGAAAGGTCACACTCACCACATGGGGCGCACTGTCCCGGCCGGTGCGGCCGTTGACCCACACCTCATCCAGCTTCTGTACCCCTTCCACAAACAGCTGCTTCAGCGCATACAGCTTGTCGATATGGCTGTCGAAATCTGTATAAATCTCTTTTACCGCTTCCCCGAGGCCTGCGATGCCCGGCACATTGTCCGTCCCGGAACGCATCCCCTTCTGCTGGCCGCCGCCGTAATTGATATTCCGCACCTTTGCCGCAGAAGAAATGTAAAGCACGCCGATGCCCTTGGGGCCGTGGATCTTGTGCCCAGAAAAAGCCAGCAGATCAATGCCCATCCGCTTGGGATAAATCCGGTATTTGCCGTAGGCCTGCACCGCATCCACATGGAGCAGCGCCTGGGGATTGACCATTTTCACAATCTTAGAAATCTCCTCAATGGGCTGCACGGAACCGATCTCATTGTTCACAAACATCACCGACACGAGAATGGTTTCCGGCGTCATGGCCGCCCGCAGGGCATCCAGCTCCACAATGCCGTCGTGATCCACCGGCAAGTAGGTCACAGAAAAGCCCTGGGTTTCCAGATATTTCATCGTCTCCAGCACCGCCGGATGCTCGATCTGTGTCGTGATCAGGTGCTTCCCGGCCCGCTGATTGGCCATGGCCACGCCGATGAGCGCCAGATTGTCTGATTCCGTGCCGCCGGAAGTGAAAAAGATTTCTTTCTCCTGCACTTTCAGGTTGGAAGCGATGACCGAACGGGTGTCCCGCATGTATTTCTCCGCGTCCACGCCCTTCTGATGCATGGAGGACGGGTTGCCGTAATCCTCCAGCATGGTTTTCATCACCACCTGCGCCACCTCCGGAAAACATTTCGTGGTGGCGGAATTATCCAGATATATTTCCATCTTCCATTATTCCTCCAGTAAATATCCAAGCACGGACAACAGCATCATGCCCGCCGTCTCCGTCCGCAAAATCCTGCGGCCCAGCGTCAGCACCTGAAAGCCCGCATCCTTCGCCGCTTCTACTTCTTTTTTCGTCAAAACCGCCCTCCGGGCCAATGAAAACCGCCACCTTCTGTCCCGGCTGAATACCAGAAAGGATACGTCTCGTCCCTTCGATGCCCTCGGCACACTCGTAGGGCAGCAGCTTCTGTTCAAAATCCTTCGCATAGTCCAGCGCCTGGGCAAAGGACATCACCGGCAAAATTTCCGGCACGATGCCCCGTTTGGCCTGCTTCGCCGCGCTCTCGGAAATCTGCTGCCACCGTTTCTGTTTTGCCTGGGCCTTTTTTTCATCCAGCTTCACCACACAGCGCTTCATGGACACCGGCACAATGGCATGGACACCCAGCTCCACATTTTTCTGAATGACCATTTCCATCTTATCGCCCTTGGGCAGCCCCTGAAACAGTACGATGGGACAGGAAAGCTCCCTGCCCAGCGCTTCCTTCCACATAATGGATGTGCGCACCTCATCCTGGCCGATCTCCTCCACCGCACAGTGGTAGTCCCCACCGGTACGGCTGCTGATGAGGATCTCCTCTCCCGGCTTCATGCGCAGCACACTGCGGATATGGTTCACATCACTCCCGGTGATCCGGATCTCTTTTTCCGAAATCTGTTCCGGTTCCACAAAAAAATGATACATAGACTGCCTCTTAATTCTTTCTGGCTGTCACAGACACCCACTCGCCCTGGTGGTTCACTTCCACCACTTCCAGGCCGGCAGCTTTCACGGCCTCCACCACAACGGTTTCCTTCTCATCAATAATACCGGAAGTGATATAAATACCGCCCTTCTTCATCTGGTGCACGATCACCGGTGTCAGCGGTACCAGCACGTCCGCCAGAATATTGGCTGCCACAATGTCATATTTCTCATAGCCCACCTGATCCTGCACCGCTTTGTCATCGATCAGGTTGCCGATCATCACGTCATACTGCGCCTCGCCGATGCCATTGACCTCCATATTCTCCTTCGTTGCTGTGATGGCGCAGGGATCCAGATCCGTCATCACCGCATGACCGGCGCCGAATTTCACTGCTGCGATGGACAAAATGCCGCTGCCGCAGCCCACATCCAGAATCTCATCCCCGGGCCTGACATATTTTTTCAGCTGACGGATACACAGCTGGGTCGTCTCATGCATGCCCGTGCCAAAAGCGGTACCCGGATCAATGTGGATCACCGGGCGGCCCTGATCCTCCGGTCTGATCTCCTCCCAGGACGGAATGATCAGCAGATCGTCCACGTAAAACTGCTTAAAATACTGCTTCCAGTTGTTGATCCAGTCCTTATCCTCTGTCTCAGACGCCGCAATGCTGGCCTCTCCGATATCCATGAACTGGCGCAGCTCCTCCAGCGCCTCCTGCACCCCGGGAAGGATCGCATCCACGTCCGCATCCTCCTCCAGATAAAAGTTCAGGTAAGCAATACCGTCATTGTCCGGCGCATCCGGCAGAATGTCCACAAACATCTGCTCCTTGTCCTTCTCCGTCAGCGGTACTTTATCCTCGATCTCCACACCCTCGATGCCGGCCTCCGCCAGTGTGGCAATGACGATATCCTCCGCTTCCGCCAGTGTCTTCAGCGTAAATTTTTTCCACTTCATTTATAAAAACCTCCTGTATGTTTACAGCCTCATGAAAACGCCGCATGCCACCTGCAGGCATACGGCCGCTTCTCTCATAGTAACACAATCTTGGGGAGGGGACAAGACCCTAAGCCACAACCAATGGCCGTACCCCCTGTTTGATTTGCCGCAAATCCCCTCTATACTGAATACACAATAAAACTTCATCGGCGCAAACACCACTGAAACAAAGGAGAACTGAACTATGGATGTAACCTCAACCAACACCTCTACCCTTTTATTCTGCGATTATTACAAACAATGGATCACCATCTATAAAGAAGGAGCTATCCGTCCCATAACCATGCAAAAATATCACATGGCACATCACTGGCTTGAAAAACTCATTCCTGAGCTTCCTTTATGCGGCCTGGATCGCTTTGCATATCAAAAACTTCTCAATGACTATGCCCTTTCACATGAGCGCCAGACGACCATGGATTTTCACCATCATCTCAAATGTGCCATCCTCGATGCCGTAGATGAAGGCCTACTTCCAAAAGACCCCACCCGAAAAGCAATCATCAAAGGGAAAACGCCTGGAGAAAAGAAACCCAAGTATCTGAACCAGTATGAACTCCACAAATTACTTGACGATCTGGATTTACATACAGAAATCAATTTAGACTGGCTTCTTCTCCTGATTGCCAAAACCGGCATGCGTTTTTCAGAAGCACTGGCTCTTACTCCAAAAGATTTCGACTTTTCCCGTCAAATGCTTTCCGTTTCCAAAACATGGGACTATAAAGGAGACGGGGGATTTCTTCCCACCAAGAATCAATCTTCCATCCGAAAAATCCCGTTAGACTGGCAAACCGTCATCCAATTCGCAGAACTCATCAAACCGTTGCCTGAAGAAAAACCCATTTTTGTGAAAAATAAAGTTTATAATTCTACTGTAAATGCGCTTCTCGCCAGGCATTGCCGCAAGGCCAACATCCCTTTGATCACCGTGCACGGGTTGCGGCACCCGTATGTCAAGCCCACGACAAAAAAAATTTATAACTTTTTTTGAAGTTTTTCGGGCAGCTTCATAGCTGCCCATAGCTGTTTCAAATGGGTGTTCACGGTTATACCTCCTTTTCGGATTCCTTAGTTTCTAAGAAATCCTGTGTTGCATATTCAATCTCAATCCGCTCTCCTGGAAAGACGTAAACTTTGTTGATAAGCCGGTCAATCAGAGCTTTTGTCAGCATGTTGGCGTTTCCGACTTCCTGCACAATTTCCTGTTGTTTCAGCTTAATCTCATAATCACTTTTTATCTGCTTTGTCTGTGCAGTAATGACAGCATGAACATTTTTGGCTTGTACCAGTTCCGTGTCATAAACCGCTTTTCGTGTTCGATAGGTTTCCAAACCAATCTCTCCGAGTGCATACTGCTCATAAAGATGCCGCTTGCTGTCTTGAATAGAACGGAGTTTTTCTTCATGTTCGGCCTGCTGGACTGTCTGCAAATCCAATTTATCCTTATTGCTATCAATTCCCAATGCCGGACACATTTGAGCCCGAATTGTTTCAAATACAACCTGCTCCAGATCTGCCATCTTTATGCGCACACCATGACAAGAAAGCGTTTCAGCCACCTCGGAATGACGGCAATAAAACCACGCACCATTTCGTAGAGACATTGCATGATCGCAGCATCCACAGAATACCTTACCACGGAGCAGATAATCACGCGGCTTTTTATTTGACAGAGAGAAACGCTTGATTGAAGCATTGGCTTTCTCAAATAGATCCACACTTACAATAGCCGGATGATGGTTCGGTATTTTGAACCACTCACTTTCATCCTTTAACTGTGTATGTCGGCTGCCAATCTCTTTTACCTTTCTCTTGCCAATTACATAGGTACCGATATATCTTTGATCTTCTAAAATACGCAGGACCGTTGATGTACTCCAAACGCCGTTTGTTCGGGAAACATTGTAATAGTCCTTGCCTTTAAGTTTGCGATATTCCCCAGGGGTGGGGATATTCATGGCATACAGTTTTCTTGTGATCTCGGCTGCGGTGTTGCCTTCAGACGCCCATTGAAATATCATCTGCACATTCGGGGCAACATCCTCGTCCGGTTCCATACGTCCGTCTGCACTCTTGCGATAGCCGTAAGGACAGATGACACTCTGATATTCCCCACGACGCATCTTTGCGTATTTTGCACTTTTGGTTTTCATGGACATATCTCGGCTATAACACTCGCTAATAAGATACTTGAAAGCAATATCAATCCCTCCAGTATCACCTTTGAAATTAGCTGTGTCAAAATCATCACTGACGGAAATAAAACGGGTGTGGTAAAGAGGAAATACCCGCTCAATAAAATAGCCGGTTTCAATGCTGTTACGTCCAAATCGGGAAAGGTCTTTTACAATAATACAGTTGATCTTTCCGGCCTGAACCATTGTTAAAAGTTCCTGCACCGCCGGACGCTCAAAGTTTGTCCCTGTATGACCGTTGTCAATAAATTCCAAAATCTCACTGTTATCCCATTCCGGCAGAGACATAGCTTTTTCACGAAGAATCAGTTTTTGATTTGGTATGCTCAAACTTTCGGTTTTGAAATCTTCCACAGAAAGACGGATATAAAGGGCAATCACATAGTTGCGCACGGTTCCACCGCCTTTCCCTGAAATTCATTTTTGAAACGGAAGGTTACATGAATATTCCGCTCGTGGTCGATCTCAATTCGTTCAATGAGCCGTTCAATCAGTTCTGCAGTCAGCACATGATCCTGTGCCAGTGTTTTTGCATCCTTTTCCATTGCACGGTATCGGGCAAGCTGGTTGTCCAGGGAGTCCATAGATTTTTCAAATACTTCAATCTCACCAGACAGAGCATTGATAGCATATTCATAATCCGCCTTCAATTCAAAGTATTCATCATTTGTCAAAATACCCTGCACAAAATTTTCATATAGACCACGGATCAGTCGGCGTGTTTTTTCAATTTCCTGCCGTTTGGCAGACATCTGAATTTTCAGCTTATCTTTTTCCTGTTTTTGTCTTGCCTCCAACTGAAAGAGTGGCAGCGACATTCCCAGCGCAACTGTCAGCTCTTTTTCAAGAATAGCCGTAACAGTAGAAATCAGTTCCTTTTCCTGCATCGTTGCGCCTTTGCAGCTATCTTTTTCTACCCGGCTGTTTGTAAGGCAGTGGAACCAATAAGTATCGGGGCCTTTCCGGCGCTCGGCACGTTGCCGGTGAAGGCTTCTGCCACAATCAGCACAGAACACTTTGCCTTTGAAAATGTTTGGCGTGTAGGGGCGTTTTGGAGTTGCTTTGCTTTCTTCACAGATCTGTTTTCTGTATTCCTGAACTGCACTAAACAATTCATAGCTAATGATCGGTTCATGGGTGCATTTGGCAATAATCAGATTATCTTCTCCAGCCTTGACCTGCTGATGATCTACAATCTTTGTTTTTCCTTGCACCAGATCGCCTGTATAGACTTCGCTTTCTAAAATTTTCATCACTGTACGGGTCTGCCATTTGCCGCTTCCAATCAGGCCCGGACTGGTAATCTCGCCAGTGGCCTTTTTATAATGGCTCGGTGCCGGAATCCCCATCTCATTTAGATTGCGGACAATCCGGTTCAGAGACACATGCTCATGTGCCCATTCAAAAATCTGTTTTACCACAGGGGCAGTATTTTCATCAATCAGAAGTTTATGGCAATTATCAGGGTCTTTCCTGTAACCGTAAGGTGCCCGTGCACCAATATAGTCGCCATCTTTCATAGCCTGCCGCGCTTGTGCTTTGATTTTTCGTCCAATGTCCAGAGCATAGGCTTCATTGATCATATTTTTCAAAGGCAGCATGATACCGCCATGAAGATTTCCGGAATCCGCTGTATCAAACTGATCCGTAACAGCAATGAAGCGAACATTATGAGCATGGAAATACTGTTCGATATAATAACCTGTGTCAATAGAATTTCGCCCTAATCGGGAAAGATCCTTAACAATCACACAGTTAATGTGGCCTGCTTCAATATCAGATAGCATTTGCTGAAATCCAGGGCGGTGAAAATTTGTCCCTGTCGCTCCGTTGTCGATATAGGTATCATACACAACGAAGTCCGGTTTATCTGAAAGAAAGTCATTCAGTACTAGCTTTTGATTTTCTACTGAGCAGCCCCGCTTTTTGTTATCCTCCACAGAAAGACGGATATACAGAGCCACATGTACATATAAAGATGGTGTCGGCATAGGCGCTGCCGTCTGTTTTCTGCTTTTTCTTGCCATTTAGCCCACCATCCTTTCTTCATTTTTTGTAGCAATCTGTTCCGCCAAAGAGATTGCTTTCTGATATTCATCCTGGTAATTAAATTCAATATGCAGTTCATCTTTACCCATTACCCGTATGCTTCGGATAAGCTGCATGACTGCCCGGCGGTCAATATCCTCCATAGTAGAAAATTTCATAAAATGGTTGATCCAACGGTTTCGTTCGCTTCGGTTTTCCAATACATCTGTAAGTTTATCGTTCCATTCAGCGATTGCCTTTTGGAACAGTTCAATATCTGCATTGTATTTTCGCTTATAAGAGAGAAATTCTTCCTTTGTCAGAATTCCACTCACCAGATTTTCATAGAGTTTTGCCTTAAAGCCCTCGGTCTGTGCCACACGCTTTTTATTTACTCTGATCTGTGCGGCATATTCCTGCGCCAATTCCCGGTTGATCCGTTCCTGACTGATACTGGACAGCAGGGCATCCAGAGAAGCAACATTTTCAATATGTCCTTTCAAACTGTCCTGCACACATTCAATCAGATCCGATTCTTTCAGCATGACCGATGATGTGCAGCCATTCTTTTTGCCGGTCGGGCAGTAATAATAGTGATACTCTTTATCTTTATAGCGGTTCGTCTTGCGGGTCATACGGCAGCCACAACAGCCGCAGATCAAAATACCGGAAAACAGGTAAACCTTATCCGATTTGGGAGAAGTCCTTGTGTCAATCCTGCGGAGCCGTTGTACCAGATCAAAATCGTGCTTTTGTATGATCGCTTCATGGGTTCCCTCCACACGAATCCATTCCGAAGAAGGTTTGTCCTCACGCTCTTTTAATTTGAAATGGGGCGTTGTCTGTTTGCCCTGGACCAGTGTTCCGGTGTAAGTTTCATCCTGCAAAATGCGGATGATTGTAGTTGCAGACCATTTGCAATCTTTTCGGTCTGTATAGCCACCTTTTGCATGAGGCATTCCGTGATTGCGCTTATACGCTAAAGGCGAAAGAATTCCTAATCGGTTCAGTTCATCCGCTATATGGGAAGCGCTGAATCCCTCCAGCCGTTTTCTGAAAATATCCCTCACAACATTGGCAGCATATTCGTCTACTTCCAGGCTCTTGTGTTTATCTCCGACTTTCACATAACCATAAATGGTAAAAGCACCTACAAAATCCCCGCTGCGCCGTTTTACTTCCAGGGCGCTCCGTGTCTTAACAGAAATATCCCGACAGTAAGCCTCATTCATAATGTTTTTGACAGAAACCGTGAGATCATCGGCAGCGTCATTTTCCGTGTCCACATTATCGTTAATTGCGATAAAACGCACTCCATAGGCTGGAAATACCCTGCGCATATAACGGCCTGTTTCTATGTACTCACGACCTAAGCGGGAGAGGTCTTTGACAATCACGCAGTTAGCTTCGCCTTGTTCGATCATCCGTATCATTTCCTGAAATGCCGGGCGATCAAACAAAACACCACTATAACCATCGTCAATTTTTTCTGCCACAACCTCAATTTCCGGGTGTCGGGCTATGTAGTCATCAATCAGGCGCCGCTGGTTAGCAACGCTGTCACTTTCTACTGTTTTATCATCCGTATAAGAAAGACGGATGTACTTAATCGCTTTGTAAACCTGCATAAAAAAACACTCCTTTCGTTGCACAGAAAAATCCCCGCAATTCAAGAAGTGTGGTTATTCCATATTCAATTCCTTTTCCGATTCTTATTCTACCATGCTTTTACGGAAAAGTCAGCCCCTTTCTTAGAATTGCAGCTATCGCAAAATACCCTTGATACATTCTTCCAGAGTAGCACCTTCAGCAGAAAAACTGGCTTGTACAGTAAAACGTCCACACTTAAAATGGTATGGATTTTTGATTTGCTGAACAAATTCTGCAATCCGTTCATCACGGGAAAGTTCTTTGTTGACAGAGACATCTCGAATGTCTACCAGCGTACCCACTTCACTGACAATGGTGTTCAATTCCATAGTATCAACTCCCTTCTGAAAACTGTGTTATCAAAACCACATGAATAGGTCGGATCTATGGTTATTGCACACATAAATCCGGCCCATTATATCTGATTTCGATTTTACTGCCGTATTTGCCACGCACCCCGGCAAGTCCTTCTGTTATAAGGACGGGGCTGTTACAGGCTGCGGGTAGCGTCACCGCATCATAGTCCCGCATACGCCGCCGCTTTGCCGGAGCAAGCAAACGCCGCAGGAGCTCTCCCCAAGTCTTTAGGAAGCTGTGAAGAAGTACCATTATGATCTGTGTCGTTATCGCGTCTAGCTTGCCATAGCCGGTTTCGTAGGTTGCGTTTATCGCTCGGACAGCCTGGATTCATCACCTCCTTAGGCCGCCTGTCACCGCGCCGCCCCATCTGCCGCTCGGAACACAGAATGAAGTACCTGTAACAGCGTATATTCGATTGTCAAGGAACGAGCAAGGGGCATGGCAGACAAATTGATATTGCAGTTGGGGTGGGAGGATATATATGCTTCCTTACCACACCCGTCCGGCTTGTCCCGCCGAATATGTCCCTCTACTATACATTTCATTTTTGATGGTAATTTTCGGGGTCTGTATTTATTTTTTCTAAAATTTTTTTCAAACGCCGAAGTCCACGTTGGATTCCTTCATGTACAGAGCTGACGCCGGTTCCTTCGCTTTTTGCAATATCCGATAAACTCATTCCCAACAAAAAATGTGAAGTGATACGGTTACGCTGTTTTTCCGGCAACGAGGCAAGCGCTTCATATAGTTTGGCGTTTTCTTCCTTCTGTTCAAAAATATCTGCCGGTGTCAAAACAAGCACCATAGCCTCATGTTCCACATTGATGTCATAATCCAAAGAAAAATAGGCTTTGTGCCGGTATGTACGCAAAAAATAAGCTGCTTCAGCAAGTTTATATTCCCGGAGAATGTCCGCAACTTCATCCGGCACCTCAACGATCATGTCTTGTGTATAATACGGGTAATAATCCCGAAGATTGATTTTTTTCATAGTAAATTCCTCCAATTTCGATGTTTGAGTTGATGGCAAAAATCGAAATCAGAGGGTGGAGCTGCGGCAGCGATAGAGTCTTAGTCTCTTTCTGATTAAAAAAAGGGTACAAAAAAGCGCGCCCGTACAAAGAACAGGCGCGCCAAAGCAGCAATATGAAATTTCTCCGGGAGGCTGACAGCGAAAATGCTCAAACTTTGTCGAAACCAAAAACGCCGCAATCCATACGAACTGGACTACGACGTATAGGTGACTGAATGTAAAGCAGTTTATCTGCGAATCTGTGTTGCATAGACGCATAGGCATTTCCTCCCATCAAGGAGGAACCTGAATCGGCTGCTTGATACCTCCTTGGGAGAAAATTATATCGTTTATGTTTCCTGTATCAGTCCGCAGACATTCGCTTTTTACTCTTTATATTCGCAATTTTCTACATATTCTGCTCCTTAGAATATATGCTGCAAAAAGCAAGCCCACAAGGGGAACCGACACCTTGTGGGCTCATATTATAGTTGTTCAAATTTATAGCCGATTCCGGCGACACTCTCAATATAGTTTGGAAGATCCGGTTCAAAGCGCAATTTCTTACGCAACTTACTTATATGATTATGAATGGCTTTTCTCGAATAGAAATCACAATTCTCTTTCCAAACCAAATCGGTAATCAGTTCGTAAGTAAAAACACGTTTGGGATTGGCAATGAGTAATGCCAGTATATCAAACTCCTTACTTGTCAGGTTGATTATCCGTTCCCTAACCCTGACAGTGCGGTGTTCCAGGCATAGATAAAGCTCGCCTTCCTGTATTTCTGTTAGAGGATTTTTCTTTGCTGCGGAGGAAGTGTGACAGGAATTGAATACCGTTCCATGACAGACTCCCTGTTCCAAAATATATTGCATCAGAGCATTCTTTTGTTCCTCGTTAAGAAGCAGAAATAACTTTTCTCCGATCTGCTTGCCGGATTCTTCTATATCCAAAACAGCTAATGTCCCATCACATCATCACCTCCATATTATGTCTTAATACCTAAGTGAAAGTTATCTTTGATTTATAATCATCATAAACTACAAATGTTACACAAATGTCCGAGGTGCCTTTGATTTCGACAGAAAAACAGGCTGAATTGTTACAACACTCGGACATTTCAAAAAATAGTGTTCTACTCAACCGTTTCAATCGAATCTACAATACTCATTTTTGAAATTTTCCGCAGTGGAATTGCTGTTGCCAGCAAGCAAGCTCCTACTGCCAAGAGGGTTGCTTCAAGAATGGACATGACAGGGATTGCAACAAGCTGGATGGTGTCGCTCGTGGCCGCCTCAATGAAGATCGTACAACCATATCCCAGTACGCTTCCGATCACAGAGGCAATGATTCCGTAATATGCACCTTCCCAAAGAAAAGTTTTATAAAGGCTACCGGCGCTCATTCCAATGGCCCGCTGCATACCGATTTCTGTTACTCTGGTGTGAATATTTGTGTAAACGGTATTGATGATATTAAGAATACCGATCAGGCCAACGAAAAGGATCAGCCCCCATGCCAGCATTTGAATCTGTGCAAAGCTCTCTTTCAGTTGCTGGTCGCTTTCTTCATACGACAAGAATGTTGTCCCCGGCGTCCTATCACAAAATGCCTCGATAAATGTATCAAAAATTTCCCTGTCTGCGCCCTCGTTCAGCGTAGGCAAAAACTCTGAATAGGTATCTTTTCCCGTCAGGCGTTCATAGATAGCATCATCAACGATCACCTGAACACCATTTGTGAAACCGCCATTTCCAATACCAAGATAACCGTCATAGCCATCCAAGGTTTTCAAAACATTCAGCTCCATTCCCGCAACACAGATGTTTTCTCCGGCCTCTATATTTGTAAATTCAAGAACATCTTCGCCGTAGCTCATGGGAATAGGATTCCTTACTATACAGGCGTTCCCTGATTTCAGTTGTCCAAGCTGTTCTTCTGGTAATTGATCCCCCATAAAATAATCCCAATATTCATCGTTCAATCCGACAACCTGAAAAGTTTCACCGGGTTTCAGTTGAAATTCAAGACTGATTTCATCGAGCAGCCCATTTTCATTTTGTTCGTAAAGCGAAAATTGTATGGCGGCTACACTTTGCACAGCTTCATTTTTTCGCAAAGTGTTCAGATCATCTGTGGTAAATCCAACACTTTCATTTGTGATCTGATAATCTCCTAAATGGTTATCTTGCAGTGCGCTTGCAGCGTTCAGGAGAGAGGAAAACCCTTGCAGCGCTATAAAAACCGTGATACTCATAACAAGGGACAAAATTGTAATTGCAGTACGGCCTTTATTTCTCTTTAAGTTCAGACGGGCATAGTATGCTTCAAAATTATGGATTTTCTTTGTTTTACGCTTTCTGCGGCGAATTTTCAGATTTGTTCCAGACATCGCCATAATGGGGGATACCCTTGCGGCTGATCTGGCTGCTGGCAATGCTGCAAACAGCGCAAACGCCAAAGTGATTGCTCCGCTTAAAACCAGTAAGGTTCCATTCAAAGAACTGTTCTCTGCTATTAGAGTTTTCAATTCAGAAGCATCCTGAACCAAGAACAATTCAGGGGAAACCAAGCCGGTAGCTGCCTCTAAAATTCCTCTGGCACTCAAGAAGCCAAGAAGCATACCAATAGGAATCCCCATCAGGCATAATAGGATTACTTCAATTACAATGATCTGATAAAGCTGTCCTTTTTCGCCTCCAATAGCCCGAAGTGTTCCATATCCCTTTATCCGTTTTGATACAGATATTTTCAGAATGTTGTAAATCACAAGACCAGCAGCCAGCAAAATCAAAGTACCCACTAATATCCCTGCGACTGTCATAAAAGAGAATCCCTTATCATTGGCATCCTCGGAATTTGCAGTATAGGAAATTCCCAAAGCGTTCAAATATACAATATTGTAGCTGGTATCAAGCTCATGGATGTTCAATTCCTTATTGATGTCATCGACAACTGCTTGAAAATTCTTTTTATCGGCAGTCCGAATATCCACATTGTAACAAATATAAGATTCCGGTAAAAGTTGTTCGGCAGTTCCTTCCCCTACAACTCCCGTAACAGTGCCGCTTGTATATCCCAAGTAGTTATTTTTCAATATCCCTGTAAGAACAAATTCTGCTGTATAGGAATAGCTGTCCGCAATGTTGTGGCGAAGATTTTTTTGCAGTGAAAGTGTAATCTTATCTCCAATACCGCCCTCAAAGCCAAGATATTTCAGAATATCTTCCGAAAGAGCTATTTCCATCGGGGCTTCCGGCAGACGACCTTCTTCTACACTGGTACTGGACGGATAGATAGCGGCATTGTCATCCAAATATTCCATCAAACCAAGGGTAAGAGATGGGGAGAGTTCTAAACTTCCCATATAAATAGATTTCCCTACATAGGAAAGACGCTCATCCTGTTCCAGTGCGTGAAGCTGATCTGCATTCATCTGCAAAAAAGTGGCATATCGGTTTCCTCCGATAGCGATGGCCTGCTGTTCCCGCATTGCACTAAGTACGCCAATGGATTGTCCTACAATGGTTGTCATCATAGTAGACAGCACAACGGCAATCAAAATAAGAATAGAAGTGACTTTTTGGGACAGCAGTTCTTTCAATGCTAATGTACGATAAGATTTCATTTCGCTGTCACCTCCGTAAGCACACCATCTACAATCTGAAACTGCCGATCTGCCATTCGTGCAATACGGCTGTCATGGGTAATGACAACGAGAGCTTTCCCCATCTTTTTCCATACATTTTGAAGCAGTTCCATGACTTCGCCGCCGCTTTTGCTGTCCAGATTTCCCGTAGGCTCATCCGCAAAAATTACATCCGGCTTTGCAATCAAAGCGCGGGCAATGGCTACACGCTGCTGCTGGCCGCCGGATAACTCATGGGGCAGATGTTCCAAGCGGCCCTGAATGCCAAGCAGTTCTGTAAGCTGTTTCAGGTATGCTTCATCCGGTTTTTGCTTATCCAGCAAAAGAGGCATGATAATATTTTCTTTCGCCGTCAGAACCGGAAGCAGATTAAATTGCTGAAAAATAAATCCAATCCGTTTCCGGCGGAATGCCGACAACTCCTTATCGCTGTAACTGTAAATATCTTTACCATCGTAGGTCAGCGAGCCGGAAGATGGCTTATCCAAGCCGGAAAGCAAATGAAGCAAGGTGCTTTTTCCGCTTCCCGATGGCCCCATAATGGAAATAAAATCGCTGGATACAATTTCGAGATTTGCACGATCCAAAGCCACCACTCGGTTTTCACCGTCACCATAAATCTTTGATAAATTCTTTGCCTCAATATTCATAAAAAACACTCTCCTTATTTGTGGTATAAGGAGAGTGTAAATGATAAATCTCAAAAATCGCTCAAGGATTACATAAAATGAAAAATAGCCATTGCGGATGCACCGCCCCCAGCCCGATTTTCCAAAATCAATCGGCCACCATGTTTTTCACATAAAATTCTGCTGCTGTAAAGCCCCATTCCGAAATGTGAGGAATTACTACTTGTCGTTTCAAAAGGGTTTGGCCCATTCTGCACGAGAGACAGCGAATAACCAGCACCATCATCTTCTATATTCAAGGTCATAGAATCATTTTGCAGCGTTATTTGAATAGAGATTGCTTTTTCTGCAAATCGCGCCGCATTTCCAATCAGATTTTCCGCTACGGTAAGAAATAGCCCGTGATCTATACAAACTGTTCCACCTGATGGTACTAAAACAGAAACTTTTTTGGATAGCGCTAACAGTCGTGCTGTTTCCTGCAATTCACTCTGCAAAACTGATAGTCGGATTTCTTTTGGCTTAACAGAGAGTTGTTCCAACTTTTGAACACTGCTCATAGCTTCTACATACTGCTCAATCCGTAAAGTGTAACTTTCCAGCCGGTCTATGGTTTGTTCGTCCTGAATACCTTGCCGCAAAAGTTTTACACTTCCTTTTAATACCGTAATCGGGTTACGCAGATCATGGGAAAATGCGGCATTGAGCCGTTTGCGTTCCTCGGCCTGTTGCCACAACAGCCGATTCAATTTCAGAAGTTCACTCCGCATTTCTTCAAAGGCAGCACATAGTTGTCCCATTTCATCGTTAGACAAAATCGGCAGCGAAAAATCCAGATCATTATTCTGAATCCGCATAATGCCATTTTGCAGGCAGGAAATAGGCTGTTTCAATTTGAGATAATAAAAAAGAAAGACTGAAACAATCAATCCGCCTACTGGAAAAAGAATACAGGAAACCGTCTGCACAATGTTTAGGATAGCTAAAATACGCTGTTGTGACACCGTAGGAGACGGCAGAGGTACAACAGAGCCATCCGACAAGATTTCTACACCGCCTAAAGGATAATGGTTTTCAATGCCTCGGCAAAGGAAGATAACTGCCCCAAGCAGGAGAAATGCCACTGCCAAACAGGAGAGGGATAATAGCAGGAAAGATTTCTTTAGTCCCATATTTTTTAGGCGTTCCACCGATAACCACACCCCCAAACCGTTTCAATGTAATTGTGCAATGTATGTGCTGCAAATTTAGCGCGTATTTTCCGAATGTGCTCCATAATTGTATCGCTGTTTCCGTCCCCATCCAAGCCCCACACAAGCTCATAAATTCGCTCGCGGTCAAAAACCTGTCCTGCATTGAGGGATAAAAGTTCTACAATCTCAAACTCCCTCTTAGATAGCGGGATGTTCAGATTATTGATTGTAACTGTTCGGGCAGAATAATCCAGTATCAATTCACCAAAGAAGCGTACTGCCGAATTATTTTGGCGTCGCTGCTCCCGGCGCAGATGTGCGGCAATACGCGCCCCCAATTCATCCAAATCAAAGGGCTTGACGATATAATCATCCGCCCCGGCCTGAAAGCCAATGATCTTATCGCTGGATTCCATACGAGCGGTTAAAAAAAGAATGGGACAGGCTATGTGTTCCCGTATCTGCTGGCATACAGTCAGACCATCCATTCCCGGCATATTGATGTCCAATAAAATTAAATCTGGTTTGCAGGCTACTTTTTTGAGCGCTTCTTGTCCGCTATAAGCAGTCAGAATATCATATTGTGTTTGAAAATAACTCTGTATCATATCAACAATACCGCGTTCATCATCAACGATCAGTAATTTGGGATTCAAAATTATGCACCTCCGTTCTTTATATGATATATGGTAAATCTCAAAAATTCCTCAACTTTCTATGAAACCACAGCAGCTAACATTATAAGCACTCAATCAAAACCAATTCGCTTTTTCTGCTCTGAATTGAGGGGGATCGCCTTCCTGGTATGGATTATAGGTATTGCGATTACACCCAAATTCTTTCAACGACTTTATTCTATTATCCTCTGTCCATTCAACCAGCGAGATTCCATCAAATTCCTCTATACTTCCATTGTTCATTTCATTTTTGAAATACCACTCCACAATCGTTTGATCTCCCTTGTGAAAAAATTGCTTGATTTCCCAAATGACCACCTTGCCACGGGTATTCCATTCCTGAAACCAATGCTTTACTGTTTTTCGGTTGTTATACTGGGGACTCCAACTTTCTGTATAGATCACATCTTCTGTAAAAATATCATCAATGCCCATATCCTGCTGATTGAGCCACATATCAAACCATAGTCGAATCGTTTTTTCTCGTTCATTCATAATATAAACACCTCACCATTCTATGAAACCACAGCCGTTCCCCTACATTATACGATATTCAGAACAAACATTGAAGATAAATGAATTAAAAATGGCGGCCTTGCTTAACAAAGCCGCCGAATAAAAAAGCTTCATTCCACAAAGAACAGAACTCGCCGGATCAGCTCCGGGATATTGACCGGGGCGGTGATATAGTCGTTCACGCCCTCATGCCGGTATTCATATTCCGTGGCAGGGTCGTTGTTCTCGGTGAGGATAAAGAACGGCAGAAGCCGGACAGGGGGATTCTTCATTTGGAACATCCCCGCCACCCGCCGTAGCGTATGAAACAGCTCCATTGCTGTGCCGTCCGGCAGTTCCAGATCGCACAAGATCAGTTCTATTTCCTTATCCTCAAAAATCCGGCGCTTGGCTTCCCAAATCGAGGAAACCAGAATCAGGTCAAAGCCCTTTTGTAGCATAGCAGCCCGCAGCACTTCGGCGCTGGTATCTTCTGCATAGACAAAGAGCAGCTTGTGAAAAGTCGGGGCCTTTTCGCCGGATAACTGCCGGTAGGCGTATTCCACCAGCTTATCTTGTAGTAGCAGTCCTTTCATTTTGTCCATGCACAGCGTCGCGCCCCGGCGCATAGCTTCCTGTTCGTAGTCGTCCTTGTCATGACAGGACGCCAGAATAAAAGGCAGCTCCTTGTCTGCGGCCCGCACCTCGTCCAGAAAGTCCATGCCAGAACCATCCGGCAGGTCGAGATCACAGCAGACCACCAGCGGCATTTCCTCTTGGATGGCGGCCCGCGCTTCTTTCAGCGTACAAGCCGTTTTCACCGGGTAGCCCCGGTGCTGTAAGTATATTTTCAGACACCATGTATAGGTGTCGCTGTCGTCGATCAGCAGTATCTTTTTCATGTGTCCTCACCCCCAATATTGATTTACCACAAGCATAAACTACAAATGTTACACAAATGTCCGAGGTGCCTTTGATTTCGACAGAAAAACAGGCTGAATTGTTACAACGCTCGGACATTTCAAAAATTTTTTTGAGAAATGGCGAAAAAAGCGGGGCAGCACACGCCGCCCCGCCGATCCCATACGGCTATTCCATCGTCCTGATTTGCTCAACAAGAGATTGTTTTTTCAGATTTCCAGTTGTGTAAGAAATCAAGGTGAATTGCACAATCAGCAGGATTGCTAAATATATCAATACGATCAGCCACGGAAATGAATAGTAAAAGTATGGATTCATCGTTTTCACAACTACCTGTACGGATAGGAAGCCCAGTCCAGTCCCCAAAACCAATGTTACCAGCGTAGCAAAAACTGAATACATCAACCCCTCATAGCACAGCATTTTGATAAGCTGCTTTTTACTCAAACCAATCGCCTGTAACATTCCAATTTCCTGCCTACGGGATAAGAAGTTTGTGATTGTCGTATTGACAAGGTTGATTAAAGAAAAGCACACAACAATAACAGCCACGATCAACAATACCCCGATGGAAAGTTGTTGAAGTCCGCTATAATAAGTGATACTTTCTTTTATGGTTTCCATAACCAAATCGCTATTTCCGTCTATCAGTTGATTTAATGCAGCTTCAACTGTATCAAATTTTTCCATATCGGTAATTACAGAAATCGTACCTGTGCAATCTATCCCGGTCGCTTCATTCATAAACTGCTCCGGAAGCGCAAAGCATTTTGAGAAGCCGGAGTAAGAATATTCGTTTACAATGCCCATGACGGTATAGGTCTTTGTGCAAATTTGGCCGGATTCGGTTTTATAGTCCACTTCGACGGTATCACCCAACGCAGCCTCAATATCATAGAGATCGGCACGCTCTTGAAGCAAGACAATTCCATTTCCTGCCACCAGTTCATCATAATCAGTCGTTCCCGCAATTCGCTCTTTCTCCAAATTCTGCTGTTCATCTCGGCAAAAGCCCTGAATCCATTTTCCAGAATTACCATTTACACGATATTCTGCGTCCGTGTAATACCAGTGCTTGATTCCTGTAACACCATCAATAGATTCTACTGCATTTACAAAATCGGCATTTAGAAAATTCTTTTGCTGCAATCCAGACAAAGAAATACCAGCAGTGTCCCACGATTGATTTGCGTTGAGCTGAATGTTAAATTCACCGACAGGGAACGCCCTGCCTCTTGCCTCTGCAACGCCATCATAGGAAACTAACATTGTCGAAATCAATACTACCAATACTCCGCCGAGTGAAAGAGAAAGTATTGTTAAAGTGGACTTTGCCTTTTGTCTGGACAGATTCATTTTAGCAAGTGAAGCAGGCGTTATTTTACGGTGCAGCACGGAACTTTCTTTCATTTTCCCCTGATAATCGGAATATCGCAATGCTTCCAGCGGAGATACTGCCGCAGCTCTTTTTACAGGAGTATGAATGGCAATCATCACAATAATAAATGCAAAAAGGCCAACCCCGGCCGTCACACATAAAGTGGTCAGCCAGTACCAACCGGCAGGAACCAGAAAGTACCCAATCACATTTCCAATAACCAGACCAATCGGGATAGCAATGGCAGCAAGTAATTTCCCCTCGCGGTAAACCATCTTTTTGATCTGTCGTTTTGTAGTTCCGATTGTGCGAAGCTGTCCATAGTTACGGATACTGCTTGCTACTGAAATATAAAAAATCGAATAGATCACAATGCCGGAACCAATGAAAGTTACAAAACCAATCAAGAAATAGAACAGCATATCGCTTCCGTGATTTTCGTCCTTTAAGTTAAAATATGTGGAACGGACAATCACATTATCATCGGAAATTTTTAATTGCTGCGCCAGAGTGTTTGCATAGTTGGTGGCTTCTTCCTCGCTCATATTTTGAGCGCCTTTCAGCCCAATGTAATAATCAATCATGCCCTCGTCGCCATACTGCTGTCTTACTAATTCTTTCGATATAATGGCTGTATAGCGCCCAATATCGCCGGTTTTCACATCTAAGATTCCCGTCAATTTGAAATCATGGGTAGTGCCGTCAGAAAAGGGGATTTGAATTGTCTGTCCCAATTCATTTGAATAGCCCAAACTATCCAAAAAGGATTCTTGCACTACAATTTCATTCTCCGAAGCTGGTAAATCTCCCGAATAGGGCATACTTTGGGATTTTAGCATATCTGCATTTGCATAAGTAAAATTCACGGTTGAATGGTTTACCTGTTCAGAAAATGCGTTGAAAAATTCTCCAACCCACGCAATTTCTTCTTGCTTGTATAGTTCCTGTCCCTGTTGTTCAGAAATCGCATGATACATAATCTGCGCTGTTTTTTGGTTGCGGTTCTGCGTTTCCTGCATAACCCCAAAGCCATAGAGGACAATAGCAGATAGCAATGCGCTGGCAAGTGCAATCGTCAAAATAATAAAGATATTTCTTTTTCGATTTGCCGATATACTGCGGTTTGATATGCGCTTTACTATGCCGCTGGTATCATTTTCAAAAGGCCATGTCATAGCCTGCCACCTCCTTACTCCACAATCTTTCCGTCCTCAATGCGGACAATCCGATCTGCAAGGCGGGCAATGTCGTTGTTGTGGGTGATCATCACAACGGTTTGTCGGAACTCCGCACTGGTACGCTTGATCAGCCCCAGCACCTCGGCGCTGGTCTTGCTGTCAAGGTTGCCGGTGGGCTCGTCGGCCAGCACAATAGCCGGTTTGGTGATCAAGGCCCGGGCGATAGCCACACGCTGCTGCTGTCCGCCAGAAAGATTGTTCGGCATATTTTTCAGTTTATCTTCCAGTCCCAGCAGGTGAACGATCTCGTCCAAAAACTTCTGATCCACCGTGTCCCCGTCCAGCTCCACCGGCAGGACGATGTTCTCATACACATTCAGGATCGGAACAAGGTTATAGTTCTGGAAGATAAAGCCGATGTTGCGGCGGCGAAAGATGGTAAGCTGTTCGTCGTTCATCTTCGACAGTTCTTTGTCCCGGACAATCACATTGCCAGAAGTAGGGGTGTCCAGCCCGCCCATCATGTGAAGCAGGGTAGACTTGCCGCTGCCGGAGGTTCCCACAACGGCCACAAATTCGCCGTCCTCCACGGAGAAGTTCACACCGTCAAGGGCGCGGGTGATGTTCGGCTCTGTGCCGTAATACTTTTTCAGGTCGATAGTCTGTAAAATGCTCATAAAATTCAATCCTTTTTTTGTTTGTTGTAAATGCGGAACGCTGCTGCGCCGGTGGCCGCCAACTGCACCAGAATCAGCACAGCGAACAGGCCGAAGCTCTCATAGTAGAACAGTTCATCCCAAAATAGCAGAACATCACAGAGAGCAGTCAAGGCAACCGTCCAGCGGATGTGCCGGGCCAGCCATTGCCGGAACACCAGCACAATGGCAACGGGCGGGACGATCAGCAGCGCCAGATTCAAAATCAATGTCGGGGTCAGTTCCATTGCGTCGCCTCCTCACTTTTGTTGATAAGGGTATTGTAAAACCCAAATGTCCGCGAAATGTTACAGCGGCCAAAAAATTTCATTGAAAATCGGGGTGAAATGTTACAACGCTCGGACATTTCAAAAAAATTCACGGCGGACAGCCGGAAATGGTCGTCCGCCGAATCATACTACACAATCTTTTAGATAGATTGATTGTGAAATAATTTCAATCCAATCACCACATCTATCATAAGTTCCACAATGAGAATTATACTAATGGCAACATTAAAATTACATAGGTTATATAATCCGATATAGATTTCACAAGTAAGAAATACAACTTGCAGACACAAATTTAAGTATGTCACTAAATGCTCGTTAGTTCTATTCCACAATCTAAACAGGAACATTGTAAAAATAGGTTTTCCCGTAAAAGCAAAAAGCACTGACAATACCGGCACCAAAAAATACATAGTAAGAATCTACTGCATTGCTGGGGGATGTACCTACCCATTGAATTGCTATTTTATCAGGAACAACGAAAAATAAAACAATAGATAAAATAACATTGATTATTAAGATGATTGTTGTTGCTTTGCAAAAATTGATTTTTTTCATGGTGTTTTCTCCTGTTATAAGTGTGCTTTATTTAGTCGGCAACATAATGGAAAATTCCGAACCCTTGCCCGGCTCCGAAACCACTTTGATATAGCCGCCCTGCCGTGTTACGATCTCGCGGGCCAGATACAGGCCAATGCCCACGCCCTGCTGTTCGTGTACTTCTTCCTCACGATAGAAGCGCCGGAAGATGGCGGCCTGATTGCTTTCGGAAATGCCCTTGCCGGTGTCGGCTACTTTGATTTCCACATACATTTCCCACAGCACCACCGACACAGCGATTTTCCCGCCTGCCGGGGTGTACTTCACCGCATTGTCCAGCAGGTTAAAAAGGGCTTCGGATGTCCACTTGCTGTCATGGAAAACGGTCAAATCCTCCGGGCAGTCCACGGACACGACGATTTCCTTTTTCTCTGCTGCATACACAATTCCACTCATGGCCTGTGCCACGGTATCAAAGAGGCGGCCCGGTTTCTTATCCAACTGGATCACGCCCGTTTCCAGCCGGGAAGTTTTCACAAGGGCCTGAAAGAGAAAGTCCAGCTTATCCGTCTGGCTGCGGATTCCCCGGATAAAGTCGGTGCGCTCCGCCTTGGTCATAGGCTTTTCCAGCAGCGTGTCCGTCGCCATTTTCAGATTGCTTACCGGCGTTTTCACTTGATGGGAAATATCCGATACAAGGGTCTGTAACTCCTGCCGTTCCTCGTCCACCCGGCGGCGGTTCTCCTGCATGATCTGATAGAGCCTTGCCAGCCGGTGTCCAATTCTGGCAAGCTGGGTTTCGCTGTCCTCTGGCCGCTGGGGCGCTTCATTTCCGGCGATCATGTGGTCTAAAGTCTGGCATAGGTCAGCGGTAAACTGCGACAGCCGCTTTCCAAACGCCTGCGTCAGTACAAAAATCCCCACAAGGGGCGCACAGCAGCAGCGCCCCGCCCGTCAGCAGCACCGCCGTCTGTTTTGTCACAAGAAACAGGGCTATGGTGATCCCGGACATGGAAAGGACAAGCCCCATTGCTACCCGGCCAAACAGCCGCTTTACCGAGAGGTTTTGCAACTTCATTTTGCCTCGCCTCCCGTCCATTGATAGCCCATGCCGTAAACAGTTTTGATGTAGGGCGCGCCGCCGTCGGATTCGATCTTACTCCGAATCCGGCTGATGGAGGTTGTCAGGGTGTGTTCGTCCACAAACTTCTCGTCTATATCCCACAGCTTTTCCAAAAGCTGCCCACGGGTCAGCACTTGCCGGGGATTTTTACGGAACAGGTTCAGCATTTTGTACTCCATCGGGGATAGGGTCAGGGGCTTGCCGTTTAAGGAAGCCGTCTGCTCCGAGAAGTCCAGAAACAGCCGCCCGTCGTCGTAAATGTCCTTGGCCGGTTTGTGGTGTTCCAGCATGGCGAACATGGCTTTGATTTTTCGCTGCAAGGCCCCGATCACAAAGGGCTTTGTGATGTAGTCCACCGCGCCCACCTCATAGCCCCGTATCTGGTCGCTCTCCTGATCGTTAGCGGTCAGGAAAATCACAATGGTGTCCGGGTGCTGGGGCTTTATCAGTTTGCACAGCTCAAAACCGTTGCCGTCCGGCAGGTTGATGTCCAGCAGCACTAAGTCAAATTCCCGCTGGCGTATGGCTTCGGCTGCGGTTCTGGCGTTTAGGGCAGAAGTCACGCCGTAGCCGTCTGCGGTCAGGTTATAGGCCACCATCTTATTCAAAAAACTGTCGTCCTCGACAATTAAAATCTGCTTCATATCCTCACTTCCTTTGCTTTTTGTAGATAGTATAACAGGCAAATGTCCTTTGTTGCAGAAAACACAATTTTCTGATAAAGGAAAATTTACTCCATTGTTTTAATGCGCTCGATCACAGGATGTCTTTTGCTATATCGTACAGAGAAAACGGAGTAAGCGGCCAGTATGAAGAAAAGCGCTACAAAATATATGCTTATTTCTAAAACTGGAAAATGATAAGTCAATGTCCCGAATGTCCCAACCTGATTGAAAACTTTGCAAAGTACAAATCCTGTTAAAGTTCCAATCGTTAAAGTTAAAATAGCCGTACCAGAAACATAATAGAAACATTCTGTTTGCAGCATTTTGGAGAATTGCTTACTGCTCAATCCCACAGACTGTAAAATACCAAATTCCTGCTGTCTTGATATAATGTTTGTCATTAGCGTGTTGATAAGGCTGATTAGCCCAAAAACAGCAATGAAAAATACCAATCCGTATAACGGCATTTTTATGTTATCCATTTCCTCTTGCAGATAAGTAATAATATCGCTGATACTGAAAACTTCTATACCTCCACGATTTTCCGCCAACTGGAAAATCTTATTCTCAACTTCTGTAAGCTGATCTCTTTCCACATCTACAATGCAGGTTATGTTGAAGTTGGAAACATTTTCTTTCATCATAGGTAAGAGTTCCTGCGGAAAATAGAAAGAAGCTGAATCCCCACCGAGATTAGGAGCTTTCCCAATCCCCATTACAGTAAATTCTTCCCATTGTCCATCCGCTGTTTCCACTTTGACTATATCGCCAATTTGAGGAGTGTAATTATAATAGTCGCTTAACAGCTTGGCGGAATTATCTACGATAACTCCTTTTCCGTTGATAAGTTTCTGGCGGTCTGCGGTTCCCTCAATTAGTCCTTGTGAAAAGGCCTCGTACTGATTTTCGGGGATTCCAATTTGGGTAAAGAAATGGCTGTTACCATCCTTGAAAGGAGTGGGAAATTCCATATTTGAAACACAGCCCTGTATAAATTCAATATTCTTTACGCCATCCATATCTGAAATCGTTTCTTCCAAAACTTCATCCAATGGATTTTTCGTTTGAAGTGCATTGATCCCGGCGGGGCGATCTTCCGCATTTGTGTTGGCGGGATCAAGGGAAAGTACAATGTCGCCATTTGCAAATTGCTGTTTTGCCATGCTTTCTACATCAGTTGAATTAAGGTAGGTGGCGGCACACATCAGTAAAACTCCGGCAAATCCCAAAGACAATACGGTTAGTATAGCTTTTTTCTTGTTCCGGGCAAAGCTCATTCGGGCAAGCGAAGATGGCGTAATTTTTCGATGTTCGATCCGCGTTTTTTCTGTCGCCGGTGTATCAGTCGTATTGATTCGCAGCGCCTCAATAGGCGATACCATAGAGGCTTTCTTTACAGGGGTATGGACAGCAATTTTCAAAGCAATTTCTGTAACAAGGGCAATCACAACGGCACATTCCAGTGTAGTCATCCAATGCCAGCCGTCCGGCACGAAACAATAGCCCAAAACACTTCCCAATACAACGCCGATAGGAATTGCAGCACAGGATAACAAAAAACTTTCTTTTCGCACGATACGCTTGATCTGAACAGATGTAGCCCCCAGCACACGCAGTCTGCCATACTCATGTGTTTTCCCGATAACAGAAATGTAGAACAGGCTGTAAATAACCAAAGAACAGGCCAGTACAATTAGACTGCTTGCTCCGATAATCACCAATAGCTCCTGCGTGGATTTTTCTTCTGCCAATCCAAAGTAGGTAGAGCTATACATAACATACTGTTCAGGTACACCGCTTTGTTCCGCAATTTCGTTTATCAGCAGTTTCAAAGTTTCGCTGTCCATATTTTCGGTATTTTTCACGCGAACCAAAAGATCGTAACAGTTTGCTTTTCCATACCGGCTATATAAGCCATTCGATACAATGACTTGATAAATACGGGACGCATTTCTGCTTTGAATAATGCCGCAAACATGATATGTCTGATTTTCTCCAAAAGGCATATCCAGTGTAACGGTCTGATCCAGTTGAACCGGCAGCCCTAAATGCTCCAAATAGGACTGTTCCACAATGATTTCATTTTCTGCCTCCGGCATTTTTCCCAGCAAGTCAGTAACGCCTTTTAGTTCAAGTGCATTTTGATCTCTGTAATACACATCCAAAGTGTAGTCATTGATACGGCTCGTTCCCATTGCAGCCTCTTTGCCGACTGCTTCAATCTGGTTGTTATGTTCCAGTTTTTCAAAGACGGCACTGGTACTGTTAATAAAGCTGCTCTGGTAGCGTCCTTGCAGATAAAGCCTATTTTCACGGTCTGTTCCGAGATTATATAGTGCTAATACCATCATCAAACTAACTGCAAAAGCAATCGTTATGATAATAAACGCATTGCGTCTTTTATCCGCTTTCATGCTCCGGTCTGCTAATTTTTTTACAATGGCGCTGGTGTCATTCTCAAAAGGCCATGTCATAGTTGTATCACCTCCATATTTGATAAGGCCATTGTAAACCTCAAATGTCCGCGAAATGTTACAGCGGACGGAAAATTTTAATTTTTTGCATTTTTCTGTTGTAGCAACTCAAAATAACAATTCTATTATAGGCAGTTATCAAAGGTTTATCAATGCGGCAACTGTAAACAGATCCTCTGCCAAAGACTCTTAAAACTACTGGCAAGCAATGCAATCTTACGTAAGATTGCGTATTTAGCAGAAATCCCGTTTCCGGAATTCCTGCTAATGCTTGTTGGTGACATATCCCCAAACCCCTGAGATCATTGCCGGTGGCAATGGCTGCGCGTTCCGTTGGAACGCTGAAAACCAAAAGCAGACAAATCTTATTGACGGGATTTTTCTGTGCTGCGCTGCGGTTGTGGTGGGGAAGAAATCTCTAATAGATATTCCACATTGGCCCGAACATTATGAAGTTCTTTCATATCATTTTTGGCCTGCTTATAGGCAGAATAGGCTTTCCGTTTTTGTTCCAGAAGATCGGTGTATTCCTCTCGGAGAGATTTGACAGAGGGGAGCTTTTTGATTCCCAGTTCGTCAAAATGATTCTTCGCTGTCTGGTGCAGTAAGATTTCCGCCTCATGTGCAACACGGAATTAAAAGGCTGAGCGCCAGCGGAAAAGATACCTCCTGTCTACGCATTTAGGGCGTTAAAAGTCCACGGAAATCAAGGGTTTTTCCGCATGGCCGGCAGGCAGGTGGATAAAGTTATCCTGTTCCCTGCAAAACGGGGTTCTAAATGTGGGAAAAAGGACAAAAAAGAAGCGCCAGATGCAGAGGCTTTGATACCTATGCGCCCGGCGCTTTTTCAGCCTATTAGCTGATCTACATAGGTAATTAGAGGGTGCAGATGTTTCAGGCGAAACATCTCAAATAACTTATCTGGATTTACCCATTGAACATCCACAACTTCTGTTTCCTGTAAACGCATTTCTTCAATCTTTATATCCTTATGAAATAGCCAAACATCGTAAAAATCCTGCACATTTTCCCGTCTGCTCTGATAAATCAATTTTTCACTTCCGGGAGTAAGCAGTATTCCTAATTCTTCTTTTACCTCTCGGATTGCTCCTTGTAAACTGGTTTCCCCGGAAAGTACAGAACCACCCGTACATTCCCAATAAAGAGGGTATTGCTTTTTCGGATGCCGCTGTGATAAAAGATACTGCCCCTGCTGGTTGACGATCCATACACTCACAGATAAATGATACAGCCCTTTGGGTATGATTTCTCCACGGCACACTGTTATTCCAGACTTTTCCCGTTTTGCATTATATAAATCCCATTTTTCCATTTTCATACCTCTTTGTGTGGGATCGGTGCTTGCCGAAAATCAAGTAAGTAAATATCCGCAATCCTTTCTATTTCTGTACGCTGATCTGCGGAATACTTATCATAAATCCCGCCTGCTAACATACGGGCTGCCTTTGCGCTTTTAATTGCTGAAAGCACATCATCAAACACAATACAGTGTTCAGGTGCAACCCCTAATTTTCTTGCGGCCAATTCAAAGACATCCGAATATTCTTTTCCCCGCTGAACCTCATCTGTTGAACATAGAGCGTCAAATAATTCTAAAATAGAATTGTTCTTTAAGCATGGAATATAGAGCTTTTCCGGCAACCCCGTAGCAACTGCAAGTTTTATTCCATGTTCTTTTAAGCGCAGAAGATAATCAAGGGCATGGGGCAGCAGACCGACATGGTTACTGTATTCCTCGACCGCCATATTATTCCATTCCTCAATAATTCCCTCTACCGTTTCTTGCAATCCCAAAAGATCAATGGTATATTGTGCGGCTTCCTCAAAACTCCTTGCACATATTTCAGTTACATAATTTTCCGGGACAGGAAGATTTCTCTTTTTCAAAAACTGAATATCTATATGCTCCCATACATCCATTGAATCCAGAATTGTTCCATCTAAATCAAAGATTGCCGCATTAAAATCCATGTTTCTTTTCCTTTCCGCAAAATAAATCTTTCAGTTCCGCAGCAGCAGCTTTTATATCGGACTGCGCTATGATGGCAGATACAACAGCCAGCCCGTCAATTCCCATGGGCTTGAAACGCCCTGTATTTCCTTTATTGATACCGCCAATAACAACGATCGGCAAAGAAACGGCTGTGCGGATTTTCTGTAATTCCTCCATTGATACAGAATCAGCGTCGGTTTTAGTTCCAGTAGGGAACATTGCGCCAACTCCCAAATAATCTGCACCATCCTGTTGTGCCTGTATTGCTTCTGCAATGGAAGATGCAGATACTCCCAACAGCATATTTTCCCCAATTACTTTGCGGACGGCAGCCGCAGGTAAATCATGCTGTCCAATATGTACCCCCGTAGCCTGCACAGCCATTGCAATATCTATCCGGTCGTTTATGATAAGGGGAATATGGTATTTATCCGTAACCTGTTTCACGGCAACAGCCTGATTGTAAAATTCTAATGAGGACAATTCTTTTTCTCGGAGTTGTATCATTGTGCAGCCTCCTAAAATTGCCTGTTCTACCGCTTCTGTCAGGCTATCGCAGCTCATTAGTTGACGATCAGTAACAAGATAAAGTGTATAATCAAAGTTCATTTTGCACCTGCCTATTCTTTAGATAAACCATGCTGATGCAATTCGTAGAAATGGTGCGTCGGGCCACAGCCTTTTCCAATCGCAAGAGAGTGTTCGATTGCCATTGTGACATAAGCCTTTGCAGATTCGACTGCAAGCGGAACACTTTTTCCCTTTGCAAGCTGGGAAGCGATTGCAGAAGAAAAGGTACAGCCTGTCCCATGAGTATTTTTCGTATCAATGCGGGATGTTTCAAAATGGTAGAAATTTTCTCCATTAAATAGGACATCAACAGCATTTCCTATATGATGTCCACCCTTGACAACAATCGCC
The DNA here is from genome assembly GCA_032620915.1 of Oscillospiraceae bacterium NTUH-002-81. NCBI lineage: Bacteria > Bacillati > Bacillota > Clostridia > Eubacteriales > Oscillospiraceae > Oscillospiraceae bacterium NTUH-002-81. The sequence continues at coordinate 1,325,279 of CP136052.1, read as the reverse complement.
TTACAACCCATGGCATATATTTTTCTTGCGGCAGCCTCCATATCTGAAACTGTGGAAATCTGCATATCTGCTATTTTCTCTGCCTCTGGAATATTCGGAGTAAGTACATCGGCCAGTGGAATTACTGTGTCTATCAAGGTGGAAACCGCCGTAGGATTCATCAATGGGCAGCCATTTTTGGCATACATAACCGGGTCGATTACGACATTTTGGGGCTTATATTGTAATAGTTTCTTTGCCACCGCTTTCATACATTCTGGTGTAGAAAGCATACCGATTTTTACTGCGTCCACTTCAATATCTTCAAATACGGCGTCAATCTGTTTTTCAATCATATCCGGGGTAATATCTTGGATGTCGATAACACGGCTGGTGTTCTCTGCAACAACAGAAACAATAACACTCATTCCAAATACACCGTGAGCAGAAAAAGTTTTCAAATCAGCCTGAATACCTGCACCTCCGCTGCAATCTGATCCGGCAATGGACAATACTTTTTTCATTTTGCATTTTCCTCCATTCTCTCGTTCCGATAGGCCATCTTCCAAAAAGCAAGCTCTAACAAACTTGCTTTTTCAAAAATATCAGCCAGATACTTTTTATTTGCTACTGATAACCCGGCACATTTATGCTCTGCAAAAGCAGACCATTCTTTGCAGCTTTCTGCATATTGTTCATCCGCATAATCTTTGATAAAGTCCCAATATCTTGACTGTCTGCTTGTAGGAACAGCCGCCAATTTGCGGAATATATAGCTGTAACTTAGCATACAGGGAAGAACCGCCATTAAAATTTCTTCATTCTTTCCATGTGACGCAATCTCAAACATGAAATCAATGTAATTTTGATTTTCAGGCAGAGGAGCGATCAGTTCAATATCATTATCCGTCATGCAAAACTGCTTTAGATAATCCAGACGCACTTCTGATTCCGTATCATTTACAAAATTCAGCATGGAATAGTAAAGCTGAATTTCTCTTAATGTATCAGCATGAAAAATTGCCTTGCCGTATATACGGGCATAGTTTTTCAGATAGATACTATCCTGAATCATATATCTCTTGAACTTTTCAAGAGGTAGCTTTCCAGTTTGCACTTCCTGCACAAATGGGGTAGCTGCACATTCTTCCCAAATGGGGATGTTGCGGGTTAAAATGTCTTTCATAAATGCCATGTTTGTTCCTCCTGAAATAAAAAAATAGAGCCTCTAAAACAATTAGAAGCTCTTTCAGACGCAATACGAGCGTAAGAAATTGCTTCCCTACGCCGGTATTAGCCGACAGGTCCAGAGGTCAGGTCTTACCTTTTTCAACTTGTTCAGTTCCCTCGCAAACACATATCATATCTTATTCAATTAAAAAAGGACATTCCCAAAACAGAGAATGTCCAAAAAATACGAATCTGTATTCTTTAGCTCCCTGCGTTGGTATTAGCCAACAGGTTCAAAGGGTCAGGTTTTAACCTTCTCAACTACAAGGTAGGCCCCCTGCTTGAGTATTATTATAGTTAAGAAGTCCCGGAAAGTCAAGGTCTATAGAATTCAAGTTAGCAAACCTTATTGACGGGATTTTTCTGTGCTGCGCTGCGGTTGTGGTGGGGAAGAAATCTCTAATAGGTATTCCACATTGGCCCGAACATTATGAAGTTCTTTCATATCATTTTTGGCCTGCTTATAGGCAGAATAGGCTTTCCGTTTTTGTTCCAGAAGATCGGTGTATTCCTCCCGGAGAGATTTGACAGAGGGGAGCTTTTTGATTCCCAGCTCGTCAAAATGATTCTTTGCCGCCTGGTGCAGCAGAATTTCAGCTTCATGTTCTGTTCGGAATTTTTTGCTGTACCCGGCTTTGCGATATTCTACATAGACAGCCCGCGTTTTCGCATAGTTTACGATCTGTTTTTGCAGCTCGGCATTGGCGTTCATTTTTGACTCCAGATCTTTGATCTGAACGGATAAAGTATTGAAATTAGTGGTAGTGGCGTTGGTTTTTTCCAGAAGATCCTCATAACCCATATCGCCATGTTCTTTTAAGTAGAGCACTGCCTGAGAAAGCTGCTTTAGATTGAACACTTTTGCCCAGCGCTCATAACCAGGGCCCTTGCCGGAACGGATTGCAGCTTCAATATCAACCAGCAATCCAACTTTGGAAACCGTTTTTTTAGAAAAGGCATGGCGGGGTTTTACTGTCCGTGTACCGGCAATCCGTTCTTTGATGGTCTGTTCTGTATAATCGCCTTTGAGCGTATCGCATCGGGTATAATTTTCTTGTCCCGGAACTCGGAACCGAAGATGTTTTCTTTCACGGTTGACTTCCAGCCCAGCAGTTTCCAGCTTCTGTAGAAGTTCCTCAAAATCTTTTGGCTTTTCCTCTAATGCAGCATCAATAGCAATGCGTATCTGCTCCTGAAAGGAAGGCTGCTTTTTATTTCCCAGCCATGTGCCATAATGCTCCCGGCTGGGTTTCGGATTTTCTACAATCGAAAGTCCATGCTCCAAACACAGCTTGTCATTCATTCGCCGGATTGCCCAGGTAGAGCCCCAGAAGTTGCGAAATTTTTTTCTGACAGTCCAGTGTAGTAGAGTTGATAATGATGTGATTATGGACATGGTGCTTATCCACATGGGTGCAGACAACAAAGGCATGGTTTCCTTTTTGTGAGCTTCAGTGCCAGCTCCCTGCCGATCTGATTAGCTTCTTCTGGCGTAACTTCGCCGGGCTTAAATGCCTGACGGAGATGGTAGGCGATCACATCATCTGCACCCTGATTTCTGCCGGTCAGATTTGCATACTGTCGTTTGGACAGAAGAAACTCTGCATCAGCAAGCCGGGTATCACACTCATAGCCATAAATGAATTTTCCAAAATCGGTTTTCTGCGGATTTTCTACATAATCAATAATATCTGAGATCGCAGTAGAGATATTCCGACCTTTTCCTACATGCAGAGGCATCAGTCTGGTGGTCGCTATTTTCGTCACCTCCTTAACTTAATTCCAATCAGAGAAGTTATAATTGCAGAAAAAGAGCGGGGCTGCCTATGCGCCCCGCCAAATCTGCTTAACCAAATATAAAATCCTTTAAGGCACTGTTTGCCCCGCCAATGATCCCTACCAGCCATGCAGCCGCCAGAGGCAGACCGTATGGACTGATAAGAAAGGCGATCATAAGCCATGCAAGACCCGGCAAAAATCCTGCGACAAAGAACAGCACCAATGCCGCCAGAAAGATGATCCCAGAAAGAATCCCAAGTACCGCACCGGAAAGAACCACTAAAAATTTACATACCAGATAAAGAATCCCCGTAACCAGCATAAAGGGAAGTGCCAGTAATTTACCTATCAAACGCATACGCTTTGCCTCCTTTCAGAAGGGCATCTGCCCTTATAAAAATTTTACCGTGACGGCAAAAAGAAAGCAACGGCTTTCCGGCTGTTTATGAAATGTTTGCAAATCCCCGGATCAGTTTGTCCATGCCATCCCAAAGGCTGTCCAGACGGGTGCGGATGTCATCTATATCTGCGGCATAAATATTGCCGGTCTCATTGGCCCGTCTGGTATATTGGTTTAAGTTATTGGAACAAATGCGGAGAAGCCGGATCATTTCCTGAATATCTCCCATATCAAGGTGAATGATGTAACCGTCTACGGCCATCTTTCGCAGATATGCCGACAGGTTGGTAATGCCAAGTTCCGCCATGCGTTCTTTTACCAGTTCGGCCTCCGGTTCGGACATGACAAATTCGACGCGGACGGATTTTTTGTTATGCCCGCCCTTCATCGTTCCAACCCTCTTTTATGAGATGAGACCTCCTGTGTTGAAACCACCGTCTTTGCTCTTTTGAGTTTTTCCCGCAGGGTGGTCTTTTCCAGCTTATCAAGATATTCCTCCAGATTTCCGGCTGTCGCATGATAGCTGCGTTTGAAGCGTTCCCGTTTTAGAATCATCATCAGCTCCGGCTCATTTTCCGGCAGATAAGTCATTGTTTTAGGGGCTCCATGCTCTGGCATAAACCGGTTCATAAGCTGTCTCCGTTCCTGATAGGGAATCGTGATAACATTTCCATCCGCAAATGCAACGGCTACATTTCCGATTGGACAGGTCAGCTTTTTCATCCGTTCCACATGTTCTCTATAATTTAGCGGATAGAGATTGCCAAATATTTTTCCGTCCCTGACTTCTTTCAAAGAGATGGCATAAGCCAAAACGGGATCATTTGTCTGTTCCTGGTAAAACCGCCACACTTTATTTTCATGGCTTCCATCCAGATAAACTTCCCGTTCGCGCAGGGTATAGGTTCCGCAAGGGCGTGACATCCAAAGAAGCTGTTTATCCTCTGAACGGTCTGACACAGCCAGTTTTGAAATCAGTTCCTTATCCAGGTCAAAGTCCTCTTTATAATGTTGGGTATGAAGATCTACGATACGGGAAAGAGCACCCAAAAGATCTACATCCTCAAATCTTACCCCGGCCATCAGCGTTCCCTTTCCGGCACAGGAGGGATCATCTGCCTTGCTTCATGCTCCGGTTTGTCTGCTTTCAAACGGTCCATCAAAGACGGCTTTGCTTCCGGCACCAGCTCCCGGATTTCTTCATCCGTCTGTCCGTCTGTCAGATCCGGGCGCACAGGAGGTTCGTTGTTCAGCCTGCCATCCAGCATATTGTAGTTCCCGGTTTGTCCTTCCTCATAAAGTTCCGCATTGCGAAGATAACTTTCCGGCGCCTGAAACGGCTGTCCGGCAAACAGAATTTCTCTTTGGGTGGTAAACTGTGCAAGGACCCCATTTTGCAGTCTCGCAAATTCTTCATACTGGCGCAAGGTAAGCCCTCGTTCCAACATTTCCGTCTGGGTATGCGCCCAGCCTTCTCCATAAAGAAAATAATACATATCGGGCTGATCACAGACAAAACACAGGGAACCGTCCTGATTGTCATAGTAAGATGGCTGCATATCCTGGTAATGGCAACGTTCCTCACGCCCCAAATACACACGGTTGTCCGCACCCAGCATAGCGACCATACCCGCGTAATTACTATGGACCGCAGAGCGGATTTCTACCAGCGGATCTGTTTGAGAAGGAATCTGTCGGCCCGGAATCTCGTTTTGTTTTTCCGCTGCATCATTTCTTGGTATTACTTCTTCATGGCTGCGCGCATCCAGTTCCGGTTGAGATGTTCCTTTCCGAACAGCGCCGGGTTCCGGTTCTTTTTCTTTCACATAGTATCGGACATTTGCTGTCGTATGCTCGTTGGCTTCCTTTGCATAGTTTTCAGCGTCGGCTTTGCTATCAAACTCCAACGGTTTTCCATTTTCCTTGCACCAGCTTTGTGCCGGTCCGAAAATAGAAGTGCTGCTTCGTACTGCCCATACACCATAGGTCCGTTTCCTTTCCATTTCGCATCCCTCCTTATCGTTCCTGCTGTTTGGAAGTTTGTTGCTTTTTTACTGGGTCTGCCGGTTTTGTTGCCTTTAGCTGCTGACGGAGAGAATTCTTATGCTCCGGTTCGGAATCTGTGATGTTGACATATTCGCCAATGATACAGAGCGCTTCTCCATAACTGCCGGAAACAAATACCCGATCAGACATTTCTTTTGCCTGTTCTTTCAAACCATGCTCCAGCAAAGTACGGGAAGCAATACCCAGCAGATTAAAAATGTTCCCATCTGCTCCGATCAGCGGACAATCCGGTTTATCTGCCAACGCTTCCGGTGTTTCTATAAATCCGCCTAAATAATTCGGCACAAAGTCCGACAGCCATGTGCCGCCATAGACTTCATGGGTCTGTAAACGCCACAGGGCAAGTTTTCCTATATCCAGTTTCACATCATCAAACGGGTAAAGCAGACAGGTCAGTTCGCCGTGCTGAAAAGCAGCCACATTCTCAAACTGACAGCCATCTTTCAATATGCCTGCTTTTGTCAGCATTTCATTGATCCCGTCCACCCACTCTGTCAGATCCCCGCCACAGCCCTGTAAAATCAGTCCTTCCTTATCCGGCATGCGGCGAAGGTCCTCCGCGGTAATCGTGTTGATATTCAAAAAAATCGCCTCCTATCGTTTTTGTTAAAATATATGTTTTGTCTGCAACTTAACCTCATTTCAAAGCACCGGAGTATTCTTATACAGCTCCCTTGAAAACAGGTGCAAAAAGCCCTTGAAAATCAAGGACTTTTAAGGCTAAGTTGCGGACATATCATGGTTGGTTTTGCCGCTTCCGGCGTTTGCGTTCCCGCTCGGATTTCCGTCTTGCATAGACCCGGCAGGCAGCGGAACAATATGCCTGGCTGGTTGTAGGAAGATATGCCTTTCCACACACAGGGCATATTTTCTGTCTCATGGAGGTGTCCTCGCCGGTAATGGCTGATTCCAGTGCTGCATCCACCGGCAGCACCGCTTTTTCAAAGTACCTGCAATAAGCACCGGTCCACCATTTATTCAGCATGTAACAAGGGCTGTCCAGAGGAAGGCAGATCTTATCCTGGGAGTCATAGTTGGCGCAAAGCTCCGTAACCAGCTTTCGGATCGTAGCCCGCTCCGAGCGGTTCAATTCTCTCTCCGCCATAACGCCTACCTTTCCGGGGCTCTGCTTTGCCGACCGCTGGAAATTTCGGTTGTATCAGTAACATTCCTGGGCTGTGAAAGGGCATCGGCGATAGAGTTCCGCTTTTTCTGTTTTGGTTCATGGTAAATAAAAAGTTCATTTTTTCCTGGTACATACAACAATCCATTTTCTTCGCAGCGGAAAATATCACATTCTTTGTCTGTTGAAACGGTATAAAAGTCTTTGTAATCATAAGGTGCTTTTTGCCGATCCTGATAGGTACACAGCCCTAAGTTGGGGTCACTTGCCAGCCGTTTCGATATGGCGAAAAAGTCGCCTTCTTTTTTGTGAAATTTTCGTATGGGCGTGAAGTGATAACCGCCATATTCAAAGGTTTTTCGATCGCTCATTTACGCCTGCCTTTCTTTACTGGAAATTTCAGCTTGAAATTCACATATTTACCGCCGGTATCATCCAGAATCACTTCCGCATCATAGGTCCTTCCTGTTTTTTCACTGTAAAGCCCGGACATAGAAATGCGGCCCTCTTTCAAAAGAGCCGCTGCCACAGACTTTGTGATAGATTTTTTCTTGCTGGAAAAGAAACGGTTATCTTTCCAAAGAGCAAAAGAACATTCCCTGTTGCCGCAGAAAAAACCTTTCTTTCCTTCAAATACCGGGGCACCGCAGCGGGGACATACCCCCACGGCTTCGTGTGCAGTTCCTTTGGAAGAAGGAAACAGATCCGCAAAACGTTCTTCCGGGGTAGTATGTTCTTTTACCAGCGTCCGGCTCATATCTGCAATCTGATCCATAAAAGATGTTGCCGACAGTTCGCCATGTTCCACTTGTTTCAGCATGGATTCCCATTCTGCAGTTAAGATGGGAGATTTGATATTGTCCGGCAGGACTGCGATCAGGTTCTTTCCTTTTTCCGTAGGAATGAGCTGCTTTTTCTTTCGCTGTACAAATCCGGCAGAAACCAGCTTTTCCAGTGTTGCCGCACGGGTAGCCGGAGTACCCAATCCTTTACGCTCGGCATCTTCCGGCATATCTTCCGCACCGGCAGTCTCCATAGCGGACAGCAGTGTGTCCTCCGTATAGTGTTTCGGCGGTGAAGTTTTCCCTTCACGGAGACTTGCTGATACAGCTTCAAAAGTCTGTCCTTCCTGCAGCACAGGGAGAGCGACAGCTTCATTTTCTTTGTGTTCCGTTTCACTCTGCCTGATACTCATACGGTGAATCCGTTCCACCTCTTTCCAGCCGGACTGTAAAATAGTCTTTCCTTTTGCCGTAAAAGTATATCCTTGGCAGTCCAATATAGCGGTGACCGCTTCAAATCGGTGTACCTGCGTTGTGGCACAAAGCAGTCTGACGGCAAGCAGGGTAAGCACATCCCGCTCCCCGGAAGGAAGCTCTGACAGGTCTGTCCGTGCGATTTCCACAGTTGGGATAATGGCATGGTGGTCAGTCACTTTGCTGTCATCTGTTACCCGGTCAATGTCCGGCTCTCCGGCGTAGCCTTTTCCAAAGGTCATATTGTCACGCAGCCACAGGATCAGGGAAGCGGCGGTTGCCTGCATGTCCTTCGTCAAATACTGGCTGTCCGTTCTCGGATAGGTTGCCAGCTTCTTTTCATAGAGAGATTGCACATAATCAAGGGTCTGTTGAGCCGTATAGCCATAAATACGGTTACATTCCCTTTGCAGAGTTGTAAGGTCATAAAGGCGGGGAGGCTGTATAGTTTTTACCTGCTTTTCCACAGAACGCACAAAAGCGGAGTTGTGGTCACAGTCCATACGGATTTTTTCAGCCTCGGATCGTTCCGTCATTTTTTCGCCGGAAGCAGTAAAACCTCCGCAGGTGATTTCCGGCACATAAAAAGGCTTACTGATGAAGGATTCAATATCCGACTCACGCTGTACCAAAAGTGCCAGTGTCGGTGACATAACACGGCCGACATTTAGGGTGACACCATACAGGACAGAAAAAAGCCGGGTGGCATTGATCCCGATCAGCCAGTCGGCTCCTGCCCGGCAGACCGCCGCATCATAGAGCTTATCGTAATCACTGCCGGGGTGGAGATGGTCAAAGCCCTCACGGATCGCCGCATCCTCCATACTGGAAATCCAAAGGCGCTCCATAGGCTTTTTACATCCGGCATATTCATAGACCAGACGGAAGATCAGTTCTCCTTCTCGTCCGGCATCCGTAGCGCATACCACGGAATCCACCCGTTTGTCCTTCATCAATCGGCACAAAAGGGCAAGCTGCGTTTTCTTATCCTTTGGCACTTCATATTTCCAGTTTTCCGGTAGGATCGGAAGATCCTCATACCGCCATTTGGCGTACTGTTCTTTGTAAGCCTCCGGCTGTGCCAGTTCCAAAAGATGTCCCACGCACCAGCTCACCAGATAGCCGGAACCTTCGAGATAACCGTCTTTTCTTTCCGTTGCGCCTAATACTGCTGCCAGTGACATAGCAACAGAGGGCTTTTCTGCAATCACAAGTTTCAATTTTTATTCCTCCTTCATAGTTTCAAATTCTTTATCCGCAAGTTTTCCGGTTTGCATAAGACACATCAACATAACGCCGGAAGCCATTCCTCCGGCAAAGGTAAGGAAATGTGAAATCAGGTTCCACATAAGCATTCCTCCTAAAAATGGGTAAAGAAAAACGCCCACTTCAAAGTGAGCGCATCAACAGGTATCTATTTTGTTTTTGGTTTCAAGTGATCCGGCAGGACGATCTCTCCAACCGGGATTTCCCGCAGTTCCTTTTTCATCCGATGGGTGAAGCGGATCGTCTTTGCCGTACCGCCGGTTTCCCGTCCGTCATATACAGCGATCACTCGGTCGGAGTGCTCCACCATATAGCGGTTTCTGTGGGAGTAGACGCTTGGGAGATATTTTTCCTGTATGACAACAACATCCGCACAAGCCTCCAGCAGTTCACGGGTTCTTGTTTTCTTATTCAGGCTGTCCAGACGTTTGCGGTAAGGGATCACTGCGATCAGCTCCAGCGCCGGATTAGTCTGCTTTCTTTCCAACACCAGCTCTGCAAAATACTGATCCACGCCATCTGCAAAGCCACTCATAAAACAGGTAAATCCATCTGTAACGGCAGCATCGATCTCATGTTCCAAAGCGGCTTTTATTTTGTTGATCTCATTCTGCGGCAAATCCCTGTGTCCGGTAACACAGCAAGTCTTTCCTTTCATCTGTCATCCCTCCATCTGATAGGTAAAATTCTTCACTTTTCACATAGTAATAGATTTAATTTAGCAAGTCAACGATAATACCCTTTTTCCTTTTGCGGATAATAAAGGGGCGTGAGGTACAATCTATTACAGAATGGGAGGTGAAGGCGATGTATGAAGATTTTGTCCCGGAACGATTAGCGAAGCTGCGGACACAAAAAGGAGTTTCCGCACGCGATATGTCTTTATCGTTAGGTCAGGCAAACAACTACATCAATAATATTGAGAATAAAAAGTCACTTCCCGCTATGCAGTCTTTTTTCTACATCTGCGAATATCTGGGTGTGACACCGCAGGAATTCTTTGATGAAGGAAATACCTACCCGGAAACCTTAAAGGAATTCATTGCAGAGGCAAGACAGCTTGATCCTCAATCCATGCAATATATCCTCGGTATTATGAAAGAACTCAATAGCAGAAAGTAAGCGGTCACGGTAATGGCCGCTTTTTTCGTGACTTTCTTTATTATATTTTATAATGTTCTCGAAATGTCCGCTCCCTATACCGATAAGTATTCAAAAACTGTTCTCCAAACAGCCTTTTTCTATTCGCCGGTACTGCCAAAGCTGCCGGTTCCTCGTTCTGTTCCCAGATCGGTTACAAAATCCGCAATGACGATCGGCGTGATCACAAGCTGCCCGATACGGGCTCCCTTAAAAAGAGACTGCGCCTGATTGCTTACATTGCTGATGATCGCATGGATCTCTCCACGGTAGCCGGAATCCACAGGCGGCAGTTCACAGACCAGACCTTTTACCGCCATGCTGGTACGGGGAAAGATATATCCCGCATATCCATCCGGTATTTCCAGTCCAAAACCCAAAGGAATTTTGGCGATTTCTCCGGGCTGTAAGGTACAGTCATAGGGCAGATAAACATCCGCTCCGGCATCATTGCCATGCGGACGGTAAGGACGCTGGTGCTCCGGTACGCCAAAGTCGATCAGTTTTATTTTCATCGGCAGTCTCCTTCCCAAAGAGCAGGATAATCTTTTTCCAAAATATCCTCTGGCGTCATATTTGCCTGCAGTTTTCGTCCGCAGGTCATTTTCCCTTCCAGACATCGATCCATCTGACAAAAAGGCCCGGTCAGTGATGGGGCAAACAAAGTAGGGCTTAGTTCATAAAGTTCTTTCCAGACCTTTAGCAGCACGATCCTTGTTTCATCTGTATTTCTCCGGCATACCCGCTGGCTGATGATATGTTTCCACTGATAAGGGGTGGCGCTGATGAGCAGTACATTCCGCAATCCCTGGGGCGTGGCATAGCCGGCCGCATCGTGCCCGCTTCCGGCAGTGCACAGGGCTTCATAACATTTCATGCTTTCATTACAGCTTTTTAAGTACAGTTCCCGTACCACTGCCGGAGCCGTCATAATAGAATACGGGACAGCGAAATCCGCCTGTCCCGTATAGTTGCTGTACTGCAGCGATGCACTCATAAATTTTACTTCGTTCTGGTGGCGGGTGATCTGCGCCAGAAAACGCCTGCTGGCGCCGACAATGGCTACCGTGATCACCGCAAATTTCTGGATGGTAGGATGGGGAAGCGCCCCCATAGCTGCTACTGTCTGAACGCTGAATGATTTTTCGTAGAGCTCCATCAGGTCGTCCATTGAGGCAATCTTATGTCCCTGCTGGGTAAGCCTTGCCGCAAAGACCATGTTTTTTTCTGCTTCCGCTACCGCCTGGCAGTTCAAAATTTTTACTTCAATCTGTTTAATTGGTATGTCCCTCCTTTACAATCGCTTTCAGTAAGAACAGATAGTTAAGACTGTCTGTGATCTTTTCGTCCCATGTGTCCATCGGATAAACCACTTCTTCGGCAAAGCACATATCGTATAGAGAAACAATATGCTTTGCCAGCATACCGGCAAGGGCACGCTGGGGCGTTGTGTGCTGTAAAGCTGCCGCTGCCTTAAATGCACCCAGCCGGTCCGGGTCATCCCCGGTGTATTCTTTGGTTTTCCGTTTCAAGGTATCAGCACAGAGCCGCACCTGTTCGTCAAAAACGGCATTGACTTCATTTTGCGTAATATAGCATCCCTCCTTTGAAAACAAGAAACCGGCTATTCTAAAGCATCTTAGAATAGCCGGCAAATAAATGGATATGTAATTGTTTATAGTGTATTGATCTCTTTTTCCAGTTCCTGGACCGCTGCTATGACTGTCTCAAATGTCGGAACATCCCCATACAACATATCCTGCATAGAGTTATAGTCCGCTTCCAATGCTGCAAACCGATATTCCGGCGGGAGTAATTTTAATGTGCCCGGCACAGCCTCCGGGTACTTCGCCCATGATCTGGGATAGAATTTCATTTTGAAATCTACAACTTTCTTCAGGAGGTCAAGCCTGGAAAAAGCAGCTTCTTTAACCGGTGTTGCAGCCATGCGGTAGAGATCATAATAATGTCTGGAATACCGCTGCGGCATTTCCAAATGTTCCGGTCTGTTCGCTTCATGGTGCAGGATTGTGGCTTTTTCCCAGAAGGTCCGTTCCGGGGCAACGGTAAGGATTGCGGTTTCTTTTTGCTCAAAAATCTTCGGATAATATTTTGCCGCGTATGGTTCGATCAGCGCTGTTTTTGCAGGAGTCCACGCTGCCAGCGCACCAATCTCTAAACGGATCACCTGTAAAGTCGCCGTATTCGTAAAAAGGTGCGGATAGGCGAAAATGACCGTCTGTTTATCCTTTTCATCTATGTAGACATTTGCTTCACAACCGATTTCCTGGGATAAGCCGGCTTTGACTGCCGGGCAGAATGTTTCGGACAGAAATACCTCTGCACGCACATTGGCTTCTTTGTTAAAAGCATCCTGTTTTGTATTGGAACGTTTCTCCCATGGTTCATCTTTGCCATATCCCAATACACGCCAGTCCAGAATCAAATCAATATCTTCTGAAAACCGGCTGATCAGGTGAAAGGCTTTTGAAAGGCTGGTACCACCCTTAAAGGTGATGGACTCTTTCCATGGTGAGCGGTGAAATAAATAATCCAGCGTAAAACATACCCAAAAGTCTTTTTCCACGATGGCATCATTCAGCCCCATTTTATCTGCTGTATTTCTGAACAGCTCCCTGCGGTCGTTATCTGAAAGTCTTGCTATATTTCTCATTGTACCTTTTCACCTCCACAAATCTGCCGTATCGTATCGTAAACCCAATCCGTAGACTCGGTTGCTTCCTTCAAACAAGCCTGTTTATCCTTGTCTGTCAGTTTTTCGGAAAGCATCTGTATGACTTCTGGCGTAACATTCGATCTGCCAAGCGTTTTTAATGCCTGTATAACCAAACTTGTCATATAGGACAATCCGGTAATCTCCTTATTGGTCCGGTGCTTAAATTCCAGCTTTGTAGAGTTCCACTCGTAGGTCTTATATGGACCATCGCTGATATAGGACCATACTGCTGTTACCTGTGTTGAAAGACCTAACAGGTTCAATGCTGTATTCCCACATGGGGCAATCGTCCAGTGATAACTTCGTGCCAATGCGTTCGCCACCGCTTCCGGGTCTGCCGCCACATATTCATCCAGAAGTTTGCTATATTTTGGTTTTTCATAAACTCCTTTCAAAATACGGCGCAATGTTCCTGATTGCACTAAACGGCTTAAACTTTGACGAATAGTGGATGTATCTGCAATATCCGCAAAATCAGACATCACAAAAACAGTTCCATCTTCAAGAGAAAGAACACGCTCTCGTATTCGTTTTGTATATCCGTTGTCCACAATACCGCCTCCCTTCATGTCACGAATATTATATATTATTCGTGACATGATTGCAATAGGTCCTATTCCTCTTATTTTGAGTGTTCCCATTAAAAATCTGATTTATACATCAAAAATCAAAAATTTTGCAAGGCAGTACAGTTTTCATATATGTCACATATTTTATATATTATTCGTGACATCAGGCAGTTGGCAGGTAGATCCAGTCGTGCATCAGGCACACGCTGGGTTCATCCTCCCTGGGAACCAGACGGTAGGTACATTCCCCATAGACCGTGCGTTTGTCCTCGATCTCCATGCCATAGGCTTTATAAAAGCGGTATTCCAGATTGGAGATAATACAGCGCAGGGTTTGCAGAGCCTCCCTTTGAGCTGATACGATCAGGTCACGGTCGATGCTGTGCTTCAAAAACAGCAGCGATTTGTAAAGCTGTACCTCTGTGCGGTAAGGGCGGCAGTCTTTCGTTTCCAGCCATCCGCAAAAAGCGACCGGTCCGCTCTGGATCACACTGCGGTCCGGGTGATAATACTCATAGCAGTCCAGGTTTGCCGTATTCAGAAGATAGAGCATTTCCCGGACTTCATTTTCCGGCATGTCGTAAAACCGCAAAAGCGAGCGGTAAAGATGGACATAGCCGGGAATGGAAATCATGGTATTTACCATAAAATAAAATCCTCCTTGTAAACAGCAGGTGCGGGAGCTTTTGCCCCCGCACCGTCTAAAATCTATATTTCGTTATCTACTTTCACGAGTTTTCCCATGACAAGAAAGCGTCCTGTGCCGCCCGGCGTACAGGTAGAAAGGGTCAGTACCTTATCGCTGCAGGTCACAGTCACATCACTTTCCACCGCAGAACGTTCCTTCATAGCTGTAAGCCAGGTAGTATAAGCACCGTCATCCTTCCAGGAAAGCTGCCAGGGAGAAGTTTTACTGCCGGATTCTTCCGGTTTTGCTGCAAATGCCGTAAAGATCTCCATGACATAACCCCCCTTCGGAGTAACGAGATACATCTGCCTGTGAGTATCAAAGTAACTTTGTTCATCGTACCGGTTCAGCAAGGCAAACATGGAACCATCCCGCATATTATGACCGTAAATGATCGTATTGCGGTCTGAAAAATCTGCCCGGTTTTCATAGTCGGCAAACAGGCAGCCAACCTTGTTATAGGTCCCGTCATAAAGATGGTTCAGGTAATACTCATTGTTGTCAGTCTGCGTCACCGGATAATTGAGCACCGTATCAGGAAGGGAAAGCCATCCGATGATGTCCGGTCCATTTTCACGGAGCGCTTCAAAGTCTACCGAAGGCAGGACAATATCGGCATCGTCCTGTTTTGTTTCTGTCGGATCGGTTGCCTGTTCCGGGGAGTCTGTCTGCTCCGGTACTTCTACATATCCGGCAAGATCTCGATAGGCATCTTTACTCTCAGCATACTGGTTCAAGTCACGGAACACCAAAAAACCGCTGCCAAGAGCCACCAGAACGCAGAGTGAAAGGACAGAAACCCCGACAGCCGTTCTTTTCAGGGAAGTCCTGCTGTATTTTCCCTTTTTGAAATAATACACAGCAAATACGCTGCCGCCGATCAGTGCGGCTGCCAGCAGTCCGCCATACAGGAAAATATACGGATCATCCCCGGTCTGCGGTACCGGCTTTTGAGGGGTGGAAGGATTGGAGGGAACAGAAGGCTTTTCCGGGTTCTTTGGGTTATCCGGCTTTTCCGGTTTTTCATTAAAGAACTGGACCGTAGATGTCTGATCTGCCTTGATCTCCACCGTAGCGGCATCAGGAATGATGTAATCCTTGCTTGCCCGGTTTGCAACTTCTGTTACGGTATAAATACCGACACGAAGGCCCTTAACTTCAATCACGCCGGATTTTGGAGTGGTGAATGTCTCGCAGTAGGAGCCGTCCGCACTCTTAACCTCGATGGCAAAACCATCTTTGCGCCCGTCGCTGGAATCCTTTGTGATCTTTAAGTTGCCGCGGTAAGCCTCATTGGTAAATCCGTGCCCGGCTTCTCCATTTTCCACAACTGCGACCTGTCCATCTTCTGTGATGGAAAAATAGTAAGCGTTTGAGTCAGGCTGATAGCCCTCCGGCGCTTTGCTTTCTTTGATAAAGTAGCCGCCAGCCAGAAGGTTTTCCGCCGTATGATAGCCTGCATCGGTTTCTTTCAGCGTACCGATCTTTTGATCGTCAGGATCATATTCCTGGTTGGCGTTGAAATCCGCATACAGGTCGAACACTGCACCGGGCAGGAAGCGCAGGAAAGAATTCTTGTCTTTCTTATCCTCCTTTTCCACAGGGGACGGTTCCTCCACAGCTTCGGTTTTAGTTACCTGCACACTGCCGCGGATCAGGGTGTTTTCCACACGGATCTCGATATGCTGTCCGTCTGCACCGATATATACATGGTGCTGCTGCGGGCTTACCGTATAAAGGTCAGGGGCAGAGATCTCCTTGACGATCCAGTGTCCGTAAGGAATGTTCTCAAAGGAAAAACTGCCGTCTTTTCCGGTAATAGCAGTAAGCAGCGCATTTTCTTCAGTAAATTCTTCGGTATCAGGTCTAAACAGACCCATGAGCGCACCGGCAAGCGTGACATCCTCGCCGCCTTCCGGGTTTTCCCCGACTTTTACACCGTCTACACGCCCACGGAGAAGTTCATTGGAAACAGCCTCGCCTTCATTGACAAGGATCTGTACCAGGGCGGTTTCCTGACCAGCATACTCAAAGACAACCGGATATTCCTGATTCGAAAGGATATAGGCGCCGTTGGTTGTGCGTTCCTTGACATAATAGCTGCCAAAAGGCAGGTCGGAAGCGAAGGAAGCGCTGTAACCGCCGGATTCCTCAGACGAAACAGAGACCACTTCCAGAAGTCCACCTGCCGGGATTACGCTGCCATCTGCCGCCGTCAGGTCTGCGGAAGCATAAAGTCCAAAGGAAATATCCTTATATTCCTCGTTCATGCCAAGACCGAACAGGTCATCGGTCTCCATTGCCTTGAAAAGTGTGACATCCACTTTCTGGCGTTCGTCATAAAGACCGGCCGCTGTCTGTGTAACCTCTACGGTCTCACCCGCATAGGTCAGTTCCACATATTCCGGTTGAGGATTCAACACACAGCCGGAAGGCGCCTGACGTTCCTCCAGACGATAACGGCCAAGATAGAGAGACCCGCTTTTCGCTGTGCCGTCCTCGCCGGTCGTAAGTGTTTCCACAACCGTATCTTTTTCTGCCCGCAAGGTACCGTCACCGGTATAAATATCTTCATCTGCGATCACATCATAGACCGCTCCGGGAAGTCCGGCAACCTCATATACCGGTTGGTACAGTCCGTCGTTTTCCTGGACAGAAGCAAATACTTCTCCGGTCTTTGTGATGGTAAGCTGGCCTTTCTGCGGCATATTGTACTGAGTGACCGTCACAACCGCCTCGCTGCCGTCAATGGTAAACGGTACCGGCTGATCGGAAAGCACATAGCCATAAGGGGCAGCCACCTCATAAAGTTCATAATCCCCGGCGGCCAAAGGCTCCGGCAGCATCAGCCAGCCCTCGTCAGAAACATAGAAGGTATCCAGTGTTTCCGGGTTCGGATAGTAGACGGTCTGGGTGATAAATTCCCCGGTGGAAAGATCCTTGATCTGAAAACCGGTTCCGGTCACAGGGATAATCTTTCCGGTCTCTGCGTCACATTTTTCAACTTTCAGACGGGCTGTGATGGTGCGGTTGTTCAGGATATAGCTGTAAGTCTTTCCGTCAGAGGAAATGAATACCGTAAAGTCCGGGACAAAGGCTTTGCCTTCCTCGCCTGCGATCTGATGGACCGTATAATGTCCATAAGGAAGCGGTTTACTGGAAGCAAAACCATCCGCATCCGTGGTAAGAAGGTCACGTTCACTTTCCTTTGCCGCGTCATAGCTCCCGGCTGCCTTTAAGTAAACTTCAAAGACTGCGCCTGCTTCCGGGCGTTCGATGATACCAGCATTGGGATCGTCGGTATTTTTCGCCCTCAGGCACATCCGGGTCCAGGTCATCGGTGTGCTTGACAAGCTGGATATTTCCGTAAATAACCGTTTCCGTCACCTGATTTTCTGTGGTATTGAGTTCCACTTCATACAGGGAAGGGGATGCACCCACTTCATAAATGGTTTCATTCAGAAGATACCCGGTGCTCGGTTCGATTTCCCGGATCGTCCAGCCATCCCCGCATACATAATAGCGGGTCATAAAGCTGCCATCCGGTCCGGTAGTATAAGTGTCGATCAGTTCGCCATCACGGAAGATCCCATAGGCCGCCCCTGCAAGCGTGGCATCCCCCTGAGCATTTCCGGTGTCAGCATCACTCTTTACCACATGGACGCGAAATTTCTTCAGAATATTGCTGAAATGTACCGAAGAAGTCTGCCCGCTTTCAATGGTCACGTACTGTGCGGAAGGGGTCACATAGCGGTCCACCGGAAGTTCTTTTACCAGATAGGTTCCCGGCAGGAGCTTCTTTTCAATCTGGCCGTTTTCTCCGGTCGTAACTTCCTCATTGACTTCATTTCCCAAAATGTCCGTACCGGAGATATGGAAGGTGATACCGGAAACAATGCCGTCCTCACTGGTCTTGACAAGTTTTGCGGTACCGTAAGTTTCCGTTTTGAATTTTACAAAGAAGGAAACCGGATCGCTGGCGCCGGTCATCATGGTCTGGTAGCCGGGTCTGCCCCAGATCAGCATGTCGTTTGCCACCGGGATATTCTTTCGGAATTCAAACAGCACCGGGTCCATCATCATCTGCCTGCTGGTAAAGGTGTATTCATTTCCGTTTCTTGTCACAGAAACGCCGCTGCCTTTCAAAGCCTCCAGATCGATCTTCAAGTTATTGGTATCTGTGACCGTCAGGGTATAGACCTTTTTTTCTACATCCCATTTCAGTTCCAGTTCCGGTGCTTCGCTTTTCTTAGAAGAAGTAAAGGAAGGTACTGTGGAATGGGAAGCGACCTGTGCAAGAATCCAGTCATAGGCTTTTTCTGCCGGTCGTCCGGCGATCACGCTGAAATACTGGTCGGCGTCTGCGTGGCCGTTTCCGTGGCGGCTGTACGGATCGCTTCTAAGTTGCTGCTGGTATTCCCAAAGGATGATCTGGGTTGCCATCTTATAGTCATCCTCGTTGATTCCGGAAACAGGGAGCGCCGCACCGGGTTTCCAGCCATAGATCGCAGTCAGGGTGATCCCCCTCCTTGCCTCGGCAGGAAGCAGGTTCAGGTATTGGCTGTTGGTCCCGCTTTCCGAAACATAGGTATTTTCCGAAGTATGGTAAGGAATCCCGCTCTCCACACAGTAAACCTGGTGGCTGATCCCGTCAGAATCCGTCAGCATATAGTGCCGGTAAGCATTGCCCCCGGAACTGGTGTGTACATCGATGGTTCCGTCTGCATGGTAGGCAAGATAGGTGTAAGGCGCCGGGGCACGGTAGTGGTTCCCATCAGAGCCCACATACTGGTCGCCCAGCCAGGAGCTTGCCGTCTGTCCGACAGACATGGCAAAAGCCTGAGCCGGAAGAAGCCCCAAAATGCTTGCCATACAAAGCAAAAACGCCAACAGCTTGCGAAAGCCGCGGCGTCTGGTTATGATATGTTCCATGAAAAAATCCTCACTTTCATAAAATCTAAAAGGACGGCCTTATTTGCTGTCCTTGTCGTCAAAATCATCCTCGGAAAGATATTCCGGTTCCCCGTATGCCTCATCCGGGTCAAAGCCTTCGCCATAACCGTCATCCTCAAATTCCGCATCGTCCTCGGCCTGCTGTTTCGGACGCACGATTTTTACATAGTAACCGATCCCGCCGACCGCAAGTAAGGCAGCAAGGATAAACAGGATCGTGCCGACGCTGCCGGTTTCTTTCTTCGGCTTTTCCGGTTCTGCCGGTTTTTCAGTTTCCGCCGGCTTTTTCTTTTCCTTTGCAGCCATTTAAGTCATTTTTGCAGACCGGACAGCCGGTATTAACCTTTCCTGCCTCACATTTTTTCTGTGCAGTTACAGCTTTCTTCCTGGGGGATCATGCTCATGCTGCCATTGTTCTTTTCTGCAAGTGCCATCAGGTCGGACTCTGTGACGCCGTTTAAGAAGTAGACATTGTTATCTTCCCGTTTCCCGTCGATCACCAGATAAAAGACATTGCCCGCGTCCGTAGTGATGGTGTAAAACTGTTTTTCCCCATCCGTACCGCTGATGTTGTCCTGTACCGTTCCGGTGCCTTCCGGGGTAAATGCACCTTCCGGGATCGCAGAAGTATTTTCCTGCTGTCCGGTACTGTTATCTGAACCGGAAGAATTTCCGCCGCCGGAAGGGGTTGCAGCGTTTGAGCCGGAAGGTTTTTCTTCCTTAGGCGGTTTTGTCTGTGTACCGGACGGACTCTGGGGTGCTGTCGTAGCAGGTTTCTTTTCAGGAGCCGGTTCTTTGTAATACGGATTATCCAGCTTTACCACATCAGAACGGTTGCCGGCATAATCTTTTGCGTATATGCTTACCTGTTTTTCTGTTCCGGCATAATCTTTCAGTGCGACCGACGCTTTCCCGTCGGTGAGGGAGTTGATACGGTTTTCATCAACAAAGACCGCCTCCACGCCGGATAGATCGTCACTGCTTTCTATTTTCAGGGCATCGCCCTCCATGGAAGCAGTCAGCGTTGGCGGTGTGGTGTCTTTGGAACCGCCGGCATGAGCCGTTACAGGTAATGCGCTGACACTTACAAGAAGCGTAAGCGCCAGCAGCAGGGAAAGTTTTTTAAGCCTCATGCACATCCTCCTTCTCCTGCGGTAAAACAGTTTCCGAAGGGGCTGCCTGCTGTGATTTCAAAAAATCCGCAAGCTGCTGGGGCGTCAGTTTGAAACTGCGCGCCACCGCTACATAATCGGTATTTTCCAGCTCTGTTTTCTGTTCCTCCAGCTTATGGAGCTTTGCCTGCATTTCCGCAATCTTTGTTTTGGTCTTTTCAATTTCCTTTTCCAGTTTTTCAATTTTAGGATTCAATTTATTACCTCCAATCTGTTAAGGCAGACGCCCAAATGTATAAAAATGCTGCTGCCAGTAGCTTGTATTGATGTTTGCATAAGAAATCGGGTCTCCACAGTGGATCATCATTCCATTTCCCACATAGATCCCTACATGGCTTGCGCCGCTGGTGTTGTAGGTCCCCTGGAAGAAGATCAGGTCGCCCGGTTTTGCATCCGCACTTGATACCGGCGTACATACACCTAAAAGACCATCCGCGGTCAGCCTTCCAAAATTCCAGCCAACGCCGCAGTTGTTGATTACCCAGGACACATAGCCGGAACAGTCAAAGGAAGTGGAAGGGCTTGCGCCTCCCCATACATACGGATAGCCAAGATATTTTTCCGCCTCGGCCATCATTGCGGCAAACTGTTCATCTGCAAGGGCTTCCGGTGGAATGTCATAATCGAAGTAGTTTCCTGTGCCGCCTGAACCAACTTCCGGCAGGTGCCGTTCGCTGGTATCGCCGGTATCGGCAAAATACAGGGGATTCAAATACTGGCCGTCAACCAGGACTTCTAAGTGCAGGTGGGCCCCGGTAGAATTTCCGGTATTCCCGACCTTTGCAATCACATCCCCGGCTTTGACCTCCTGCCCGGCAGAAACAAGGATCTGGGAACAGTGCCCGTATTTGGTCGTCAGGGTATGTTCTTCGTATGCCTCGCCTTCAATAGCGACACACAAGCCATAACCGCCGGCATTTCCCGCAAGGGTGACCGTTCCGTCATGCCCGGCAAGGATCTCTGTGCCCTCCGGCATCCCGATGTCCACACCGGTGTGATAGTTCTTTTCCCCGCTGATGGGATGTACCCGATAGCCGTAGTAGCTGGTCACATAAGGAAGCCAGTTGGTGCCAAAGACATTTTTGACATACTGGCGGTTTCCTTTTGTCTGCAGCAGGATCTCGCAGATCTCTTTCTGGTCTGCGTTCATCCGGGAAACGACCAGGTTTTCCAGAGGTGTGACTGTGAGCTTGACATTTAAGATGCGCCATTCATAAGGCACTTCCTCCTGGGTTTCTTCCCCGGTTTCCGGGTCAACGGAAGTTTCTGTGCGATAACGGATCTCGGTTTCTTCTGAAAAGGACAGGGTATATTGTTCCTGAAAAAGCTGCCGCAGCACGCTTTCCACTTCATCGTAAGTAAATCCCTGATAAGCAGAAGTCAGATACCCCATCAGCACATACGGGTCATGCTCGATCGCGCCCAGGTTATACCGGTATTCGTCATAGCCGGGGCGGTCTGATTCCACCCGGTCTATTTCCATTTGCAGATCTGTTTCCCACTCGGTATAGGTAAGCTCCGCCTGATTGATGTCCTGATCGTCTGCAAGATAGGTAGAAGCAGCCAGACTTCCCAGACCGCCGGTTCCGATATTGGAGAATGTAGAAAACAGGGACATGATCAGGAAAATTACCAAAAGGAGAAGCAGGAGAACAAGGCAGATCACAGGGTGCTGTTTGACCGCATGGACAATACCGACGCTGACCCTCTCTGTTGCGACTGCGGCATTTTTGGCCTGTTTCCCGGCTTCACGGGCAGCCTTGGCATACTGCCTTTTCAGTTTTTGTTTCTGCCACATCCGGGCAATCGCATGTTTCTTCAACTCCGGGTGGTCGCTAAGAGCCTGCCGGTGGGCAAGTCTTGCGTTTGCCTTTGCTGATTTTTGCTGTAATTTCGCTGCCTTTCGGTAGGGGGCAGTTTTATGCCGGTGATATGCCGTGCGAAGCCCCGCCTCGCCCACAAGTTCAGAGCGGTGGGCTGCCTTGATCCCCACATTTTCATCCTCTGCCTCATAAATCTTTTTATGAGCGTAACCAATGGCAGTATTGGCGCCCGCCTTGACCGGACGCAGAGGTACAGGTCCTTTTACATGGGCCTTTTGGGATTTAACCTCCTTTTCAAATTTTAAGTGTTTTTTGGCTTTTCCGGTCTCCGGGTCGGAAACCGTCTCCATGCGCAGTTTCTTCCGGGCTGGCAGACGGTCTTGTGCCTGCTCTGCTTTTTGTGCAGTCCGTTCCGCCCTCCGTCTTGCATGGGTGAGCTTTTTATCCTTTGGCTCCGGCGGCAGTTCATCCGCAGTAAATTCCAGTTTGGATGTTTTCGGCGGTTCGCTATCCATACCCTTTTCCTTCTGCGCTGCCTGTTCCTCCGCCTGTGCCGCTTCCTGAAAACGCTGCTGATATTTGTTCCCATGCTGGTGTGTTCGGTAACGGTGTTCCTGACCGGATCTGTCTGTGCCGTTCGGTGGGGCTGAGCCTTCGGAAGAAGGAGCATATTTTCCGGTATCATGGTCTGTCACATCCTCTGTTACAAAAGAACGCCTGGAAGCCTCCTGCCGGAAATTGCTTCGCACGTTGTCCTGTATCGGGGGCGCTGTCCTGGTAGCATCCGGTGTCTCAAAGTGTTCCGAAAAACCATCCAAAGCGGTTGCATACGCTTCGCCCTGTTCCAGCAAGGACGCCGGTGTTTCCGGTGACAGATGGGAAAATTCCGTCTGTACAGGGATGTCCTGCCTGTGTGTCTTGCCGTTGACAGAAGAAGGGGTGTCCCGTGCCCTGCGCAGGTCAAAATTCTGTTCGGTCTGCCTGGCTGCCGGTTGATCCTCCCCGTGGGAATCACGCACCGGCATCCGGGTATCTTTGCGCCTCCTTTGAAATTCCCTGTCGTGTGCCATTGTTCTCACCTCCGATCCATTTTAATTTTTGTCTCACGCTTTGGTCCCCGCTACTTCATCCGGTCTTGTGGTAAGCACGCTGTACAAGAGTGTGTCCTTCGGGAAGTGGTCCACAAAAGGGATGATCACATTTCCAAAGAACAAAAGCCCCTCGCCGGGACCGGAATGGGTCACATACGAAAGCTGGTGCGGGGAGATTCCCAACTGCTTTGCCAAAATCTGACGGTCTCCCTGGGCCTGGTTGAGCATATAGATAAAGTCCGAGTTCTCAAAAATATTTTCGATCTCACGGGAAGCCAGAAGGTCCTTGACATTCTGCGTTAAACCTGATGGGATTCCGCCCCATTTACGGAAGCGTTTCCAGATCTCCACGCTGAAACTTCCTGTCTGCCCTTTCAAAAGAAGATGGAATTCGTCGATATAGAACCAGGTTGTTTTATGTTTGGAGCGATTGGCCGTGACACGGTTCCACACCGCATCCTGCATGATCAAAAGCCCGATTTCCTTTAAGGCTTTTCCCAGTGACTTAAGCTGGAAACACAGTACCCGGTGTTTATCCATCTGGATATTGGAACGGTGGTTGAACACGTTAAGGGAACCATTGACATAGATTTCCAGCGCCGTTGCGATATTCTGTGCCTCCGGTTCAGACTGTTTCAAAAGCAGCTCGTAAAGATCACCTAAGATCGGCATATTTTCCGGGCACGGGTCCTGCAGGTATTCCCGGTACACCAGTCTGGTACAACGGTCGATGATCGTCCTTTCAATGGGGGAAAGTCCTTCTTTGCCGCCGATGATAAGGTCACACAGCGACAGGATAAAATCACTTTTCAAAGTGATCGGGTTTTCATCATCGGAATAGTCCAGATTGATGTCCATCGGGTTGATGTAGTTCGTGGAAGTAGGGGAAATATCAATGACCTGCCCCTGGGAACCGAACTGCTGTACCAGCGGCCCATACTCATTTTCCGGGTCGGCGATAATGATGTCGTCCTCCGTCAGAAGGAACACATTGACGATCTCACGCTTGGCAGAGAAAGATTTGCCGCTTCCTGGGGTACCGAGAAACAGCCCATTGGGGTTTTTCAGCGTTTTTCTGTTCGCCATAATCAGGTTATTGGAAAGGGCGTTCAGGCCGTAATACAATGCCTCGCCCTCCTGGAACAGTTCACAGGTGGTAAACGGTACAAAGATCGCTGTGCTGCTAGTCGTAAGCCCGCGCTCAATCTCAATCTGGTTCGTACCAAGAGCAAGCGAGGACATAAGCCCCTGTTCCTGCTGGTAATCCAGCCGTTTTAAGGCACAGTTGTATTTCTGTGCCACACCCGAAGCGGCAAAAATATCATTGAACAGCTTCTGACGTTTGGCAGCGATATTTTCCACCAGTACCGTCACAAGGAACATGCGCTCATTGCGGCTCTGTAAATCCTGCAAAAGATTTTTGGCTTCTTCTCCATAGGTGGCAAGGTCGGTGGGAATGATGTCCATGTCATACCCAGATCGGACCGCTTTCTTTTGTTCCTCAATGGTCATTTTCTGCAGGTCCGACATTTTACGCTTGATGTTTCGGATCGCCTGCGCCTGGTCGATAGACTGGATATGCAGGTTGACGGTCACGGCGTCGTTTAAGTCAAGAAGATCCGCTAAAAGCCGGTCGGTAAGCTCCGGCGCCAAAATCTGCAAAAAGGAGACAGCACCGGAATGATCGCCTACCCGGAATGTCTTTCCATCCTTTGAAAAAGACAGCCCGGATGGGGAAATGAAGTCTTTGGTAGAAAGACCGGTCTTAGGCAGATCCGACCACTGGAAATGAAACTTTTCCTGACCGTCCGGGTGAAGCTGGCTGTGAAGAAGCTCCAGACGTTCCAGTCCGTTTAAGGATCTTGCCTGGACTCCAAGGGTCTTGAAATTTGCCAGCACATCCGTTTCAATGCGTTCCAGACGCATTTTCGCAGTACGCAGGTCATCTGCCTCGATCCCAAAGGTAATGTATTTACGTTTGGTGAGACCGTTATTTCCTTTCTGCAACTGGTTCTTTAACATATCCCCGTATTCCCTGCGGATTCCGTCATACTCGTCGCCGCGGGGAGGGATGTCAATGCTTCTGGTAAAATCCTGCATATTGGCCCGCTGGTTGATAAAGGTAAGCTGCACATGGATCGAGGCGTCGAAGTAATTTAAGAAATCGCAGTAACCCTCGAAGATCTGTGCTTTATCATCTGCCTGTGCAAGCTGATAGTTAATATCAAAAAACTGCACCGTTTTGGTGTAAAGGGTATCAGTCAGCCGGCAGATCCCATCCCGGTACATTTCACGGTAGGGAATGCTCTGCTGGACCGTCTGCGGGGCATCTGCTTTCAGCCCGGCAAAAAAGCCGCCTTTTTTAGACGGCTTGGAACGGGCAGACTTAGTTTTGCCCTGCTTTGCATCGGCTCTGGTCTTTTTGGCCTGCCTGATGTTTTTTTGCAGACGCTTTTCCTGAGCTTCCTGCTGCTTGTTTTTTGGCAATCTTTGTAACCTCCTTCTTTGACATAGATTTATACAGGTTATCCGTCCTGTATGGACGGTCCTTCGGCCAGAGCTTATAACGGAGCCGGTTCTTCAAAATCTTTTCTGCCGGCTGCCCGTCACGCTCATACATGGCGAAGAAGAAAAAGGGCATCATCAGCCCGATCATCAAAAGTACAGCCGCCGAGTTCCCGATCGCCCCGCGGGTAAAGAAATACACCGGAAGGCCGACAAGCCCGGCAAGGCTGAAACAAATAAGCTGGCGCTTCGTCAGATTGAAGGCCAGCTTGGTCTTAACTTTGGTTAAATCCTTTGGTACAGGTACATAAGGCATCTATACACCTCCCATCGTAATATAGTTTCCGGTCCATTAGCGTGCACCAAAATCGCGTACCGCTTTCTCCGCAGCCGGACATTCCCGCACTTCCTGAGCCGCATTTTGCAGCCGTGCCAGGACAGAAACAGCCGGCTCTCTCTGACACAGGTATTCCTGGCTGTCTCGGATTCCGGCAATATTTTCCCGAATATCCATATCCACGTCGAACACATCTGAAACCGGCATAAGCCAACGGTCTGCAAAGTATTTCAAAGGATTCTCAAGCGCCAGCACATCATCCAGCATTTCATCCCTGAACTCAAACTTTGTTGTCAGATAGGAATACGCCTCCTGCATGGCTGTAATTTCAGCAGCTTTTTCAATTAAGGATTCCTTATCTCTTGACATAAGGCTTTCCCTGTAAGCAAAGTAATTCTGTCCCAGCCGTTTCATCAGGAGCGTATATTTGTCCTGTGCGGAAGGTTCGCTTGTGAAATGTTCAAATTTTTGCGCTGCATCAATTTCTTTGAGAAGATCGCAGATCGGGAAACTGTGTTCATGGTTATTTTCTTCCCAACACCATCGGGCTACATCCAACGGGTCCTGAAAAGAAAGAAGCGCCTCTACTTCCGCCGGAGTAAATACATGCTCAACCTTCAGATAATAGTGGAGTTCCGAAAGTCCCTGTAACTCGTAAATACTGCCGATGTTCTGTGCATCCAGCATATCCGCATGAACCTTCAAACACTCGTCCAGCCGTTCCATAAGCAGCCGCTTTGCATCTTGTTCTATCAAAATCACCCCTTTCGCTCCGGTATAGTCAGCGTACAGTTCACTTCATTGCCCCATACATCCCAGCCGGGTGTCTTTTGTCTTGCAAACAGTTCCACTCTGGGCTGATCGCCCATGAGTTTTACGATCTTATCCCGCACCTCGTCCGGTTTCTTGCTGTGCTGCTCAATATGGGAGATCACAAACTGATGGATTCCCGCACATTGGCGTTTCGGACGGCCTCTGGTTGCCAGCAGGCAGACCTCCGCGTTTGAGCGGGTCCAAAAGCCCATGCCATAAAACCAGCTATCCGCTTTCCGGTTCTGTTTGAGCCATAGAAAAGCCAGCGTTTTATATTTGAATCCCCAGACATCGATCACCCGGAAGGCTTCATTGAGCTGCGGGAAGGTCGCCCACAGAAAAAGGGCACTGTCTTTTGCGGCAAGTTCCGATACCGGCAGGGCACAGATTTCTTCAATGCTCATTGTGGGGTAATGGTTTTCCGCAACGCCGCTTCCATGTTTCCTGTCATAATGCCAGGGCGGATCGGCATAGATAATGCCGTACTGTTTCGTTTCCGGCATTAGCGAGCCTGCTCATTCTTAGATGTGGCCGGTTTGGCCGGCTGTTCTTTGACCTTACCGGCATTTTCTTTCAATGCACCGGTCAGGGAAGGTTTTTCCGCTGCTCCCTTTGTCGCTTCAAGAGTTGCCTGCAAATTTTCAATAGCCTGCCCGTACCCATCGATTAAGGCATCGTTGAGCTGCTTGCGGAACTCTGCCGTAACCGGCCAGCAGACATCTTTCCAGTTGCCTCCCTTATCCTGGGTTGCGGGCATATTGACATACAGCCCCTTTTCACTGGAACAGATACGGAAGCCGTCAATCTTAAAGCATCCGCCAATCGTAACATTGGCAAACGCCAGCAGGTTTCCCATTGGGGCAATCGGACGCACGCGGACATCCAGCTTCATGCCGTTTGCCATTTCCGGCGTCTGTGTCTCCGGCGCCATTTTTTCTGTATTGGTTTTACTCATATATAAAATCCTCCTTTTTAGAATTGGTTTTGTTCATGCTATCTTGCATTAAATATGGATTTGGATAACGAACCTGTCTTAAACAGGGCAAAAGCCAGCAGTACCGTATAACCCGCCGTTCCCCAGATCGCGCCGTGCACGTCGCCGGACGATGGGATAGACTGGACCAGCACTGCATAAATGGCAACACAGATCAGGATCAAAAACCCCTGAAAGCCCAGGGCAAAAAGGGAACGCAGATACCCGGTTCCCATTTGTCCCCATTCCCGGTTTGCCATTGTGGAAAACGGGATCGGTGCAAGGCTCACGGTTAGTAGGGTAAGAACCCGGCGCCTTACCATATCACTATGGCAGGTTTCCGAGAACTCCCCTCCGAACCGGACTTACACCTCTCGATGTATCCGGCTCTCCAGATGTCAGTCTAACTTTCCTGCGTGTAACTTATCGTGACAGTCAATGCAGAGTGCCATTGTCTTGCGCTTACGCCCAATCATGGCGATTTCCCATTGTTTTCTGCCACTTAAATCTTTGAGTTTTCGTATATGGTGTATTTCAAGCGGCACATTCTCTGCGCCACACCACTCACACCTGTTTGCTTGCAGTCTTTTTATAAGGCTATTACGCCCATAATTCTCAAAAATTCTTGCTACTATATCAGGATTTCCGCTTTCTACTTTAGTGTCCCGGCGGAACCCATTATTGTAAAACAATACCTTTCCGACCTTGCCGTTTTTCTTCGGATATTCCACAACAAAATCTTTTCCTTGACGGTACTTGCGGATAATTCTGCTGATTCGTGTCCGATATTTTCCAGCAAAGGTTTTGAGCATACTGTATCTCATTACATAGTAGAAGTTATTGAGTACAGACACGTTGTTTGCAAGTCGGTAGTAGTTATACAATCCACGGATTTCTGCGTTGTATTGGTTTAGGATTTCCAAATCGTCCAAGTGCAACAGGCGAGTGCGCCGGACAGGCTCCCAAACCTCTTTGTTTCCATTTTGTTTGTCATATTTAATCTTGAGGGCATTGTAGGAGAACAATCGTTTTACCCACTTATCATGGGGAACATAAAGTAAGACTTTTCCATTGTTTACCCGTCTGGTAGCCCCGGTTTTGGTCTTTTTGTTGTGTTCGCCTTTGGCGATTGTGACCTCATATCCCAAGAACTTCGCAGCGTCGTGTCCATGAGTAATCAATGTCTTTTCCTCGGACATTTCCAGATGGAGTTTGTCCCGGATAAAGTAGCCTACATCTTGTTTAATCTGTTCTGCGTCCTCTTTGCTGCCGATAACTCCGATTAAGAAATCATCGGCGTATCGGATATAGCAAAGCCGTTTATAGCTATCGTCCATCTGGTCGCTATACGGTATAGATTTCAGACTACGCCGAAGTTCCCGGATTTCTGCAATTAAGCCCTCTTTTTCTTCCACGCTCATTTTAGAGATATTTCTTTTAAGCCTTTGTTCTTTTCCTCGGCAGACATCCAATTTCTTCTTGAACGCAGGATTGATTTTACGGCGGTTTCCGCCGTTGAATTTCTCTGCATACTCTGCCATATAACTGTCCAGTTCGTTCATGTAGATGTTTGCCAGGATAGGGCTGATGATGGAGCCTTGCGGAGTTCCGGAATAAGTATTGTGGTAATTCCAATCCTCCATATATCCAGCTTTCAAGAACTTCCAGAGCAGACCGATGAAATATTCATCTGCAATCCGCTTTCGCAAAATAGCAATCAACACATGATGGTCTACGTTGTCAAAACAGCCCTTTATATCCCCCTCAACGAACCACTTTGTCCCCGTAAAATATTTCTGCACATATTTGAGTGCCGTATGACAGCTTCTGTTTATACGGAAACCGTGGGAATAGTCGCTAAAGGTTGGCTCATAAATACTCTCCAAGATGAGCCGCACCACCTCCTGTATCAGTTTATCGTCGAATGACGGTATCCCCAGAGGACGCATTTTCCCATTGGATTTCGGGATATACGTTCTCCTTGCCGGGTTAGGCTGATAACTAAAATCCCGCATCTTTTCAATGAGGGCGTTTATCCTTGCCATTCCCATTCCGTCAATGGTTTTGCCGTCTGTTCCGGCTGTCATGTTGCCTGGTTTCGCCTGTATCCGCTGATATGCCAGCAGATAGAATTGTGGATTGTACAGGTTGCGGTATAACCGCTCGTACTTGTAACTCTTGTTACACGCCTTGGATTTTAGGCTTTCCAACACATTTTCAGGACTTCTCATAATGCCTCACGCACCTTTCCTTTTTATGAATTGGTTGACATCCTGCCTCCCTTCGCCATGTAGACGGCTTTCCCGCCCTCGGACTACTACGGAGGCTCCGTTGCCATGCCGGATATTCAGCGTCATCTTTCTTGGGTTTTTACCCCTTGAAATTTATCGCCTTGCGGCATTACGCATAGCCGGATAGTTCCGGCGTTCCGGTTTAGGCAATCTCCAGTTAGACACTTTGGGATAAGCGTATTGTGATGTCGGTAGTGGGTTTTCGTCCTTTTCCGCTTACTGCGGCTGGCTGTCATAAGTATCGTGCGGTCTGTGTTTACCTGTCACATTCCGCTATGACATACGGCGAATACAACCATCCTGCGCCGCCGGGTCGAGTATCCCGCCTCGGACTACCCTTAAAGCAGTTTAGCCTTGCTCCTCATTCACAATGTTGCGTCTTGCCGCTCAGTCGTGGGTAGATGGTTTTCCCAACTCGCGATTTTTCCGATACGCTATTGTCCCCCTTGTGGTTTCCCTCCGGGGTAAATCGGATGACGCTAAAGTGACGCGTTTCACGTCTTTGATACTTTTCTTTACCGGCTTGCTAAAGCCGGATTCCCAAAATGTCCGCGCACCGCCTTTGGATGAAAAGCGGCGCTTCTGGACGCGCAATAAATCTCGATCATACGGCCATATACAATGACAAAGATCACGATGGACAGTACCCACATACACAGATTGATGATGTTGGTTTCCAGCCACAGTCCAATCAGTTCCCACATTCCCATTGCTTCAAGCTGGGTTTTCAGATCAGACAACGCCGCCTGCACATCCAGGTTCCCGTTTATGACACCGGCACTTTGCGACACCACATTTTGGGCCACATCAAAGACCGCCATCACAATCGTAAAACAGTTGGTGAGCAGGTAAGTGGCAACAAAAGTCTTGAAAATCCACTTGAAGATGTTGAATGTATCGAATTCGTGCATGTTGTTCTTTTCGAGAATCATCTGGATCAGTTCATACACCAGAACAAAGGTCAGGATCATGCCCGCAATGGGAATGACGACGGTTTCTGAAAGATTCTGAATCATGGAAAACACGCCGCCATTCCAGCCCTGCGGGGTCTGTCCTACCTGATTTGCCACATCCGCAACCTGATTGTTGACGGAGTTGAAAATACTGGTGTACTGTCCGGTGATCGCATCGATCAGGCCCTCTTTAATCCAGTCTGTTATCCATTCAAACAGACTGCCCATAAGTCAGCCCTTAACCGAACAGGCCGGAAAGCAGCGGGATCAGCGTTGCACCAACCAGAGCGATACCTCCGCCTGCCATAAGCTGCTTGATCCCCTGGGATTTTGCTTATGTGTGATAAAGAAGTAATAGAAGTGTAAAAAATTTTGCCGTTCCTATCCGGCACATGAGGTATGTCGGATAGGTCGGGCGGTTAGGTGTCGGGCAGTTCTACCTTGCCGACAAAAGAATAATAGATTTCGATTTCCTGTCTGCGTAACTTGCCCCGGCGTTTCCCGTCAAGGGCAACGCTTTCATGGACAACGATTTTCTCCACAAACTCCCGCAGCAGAGTAGGGGTAAGTTCTTCAATGGTAGTGTGCCTGCGTACCACATTCATAAACTTTTCAGCGTTTGCGGTGGCTTCCTGCGCTTTGGAAAGTTCTTCCCGCAGTCTGGCGGCACGTTCTTTCAGTTCTTTCTGCTCGGCTTCATAGTCTGCCGACAGCTCTGTGAAACGCTCGTCCGATATGCGCCCGGTTACGCTGTCCTCATACAGCCGCTTGAAGATAGCAGATAACTCGGCTATGCGTTTCTCGGCGGCTTCCAGCTCCTTTTTCTTGGCGGCGTTCCTGCGTCTGTCCCCGTCCTCATTCTGCTCGATTAAAAGCTTCATAAACCGGGCTTCATGCTTTGCCGCATAGCTGGTAACTTTCCGCAGATTGGAGAGTACGCCAGCGGTCAAGAGGTCAGTGCGGATAAAGTGCGCTGTGCAGTCGGCGGTGCGTTTCTTGTAGCTTCCGCAGATATAACAGTCCTGCTTGCGCTTGTCCGTCTGGTATCGCTGCTGGTACATGACGCTGCCGCAGTCGGCACAAAAGAGTATGCCGGAGAACAAGCCCACTTCGTCATAACGGTTGGGGCGTTTGCGCTGCTTGCGTAACTCCTGCACCCGTTCCCACGTTTCCCGGTCAATGATAGGCTCATGGTGGTTCTCAAAAACCGCCTGCTTTTCCGGGGGATTTTCTATGCTGTGTTTCAGCTTGTAGGACGGCTTCTCGGTCTTAAAGTTTACCAGACAGCCCGTATATTCCCGGTTTTCCAGCAGATGAACCACGGTATTGGTCGCCCACTTGCACTCATAGCCGGGGTGGTAGCGGCGGGTGCTGCCCGTCCTGCGGTATTCCAGCGTCCCCGGCGTGGGGATTTGCTGCTCGGTCAGCATACGGGCTATCTTGGTCGGACCGTTCCCGGCAAGGCAAAGGCTGTAAATCTGCCGTACCACCGGGGCGGCTTCCTCGTCAATGATAAAGTTTTCGTCCTCGTCCATGAGGTAGCCATAGACGGGCTTGCTTGTGATGGGCTTTCCGCTCATGCCCTTAGAGCGTTTTACTGCCTTGATTTTCTTGCTCGTATCTCTCACCAGCCATTCGTTAAAAATGTTCCGCAGCGGGGCAAAATCATTTTCCCCCTGTGCGCTGTCCACTCCGTCATTGATAGCGATGAAGCGGACACCTTTCTGTGGGAAAATCATTTCTGTGTACATTCCCACCTGTAAGTAGTTTCGCCCTAACCTCGACATATCCTTGACGATAACTGTCCCGACTTTCCCTGCTTCAATGTCTGCAAGCATGGCTTGAAATCCGGGTCTTTGAAAGTTCGCACCGGAATAACCGTCGTCGGTGTACCAGCGCAGATTGGAAAATCCATTCTGTTTGGCATAGGTTTCCAAAATCCTCTTTTGGTTGGAAATGGAATTGCTCTCGCCTTGCAGCTCGTCCTCATGGGACAGTCTTGGGTAAAGGGCGGTAATGAGTTGCTGGGTGGTCTGTCTTAACATAAATTCCTCCGTTTCCGACAGCCAGCCCCACTATTCCGTACCTTGATTGTACCACATGGGGCGGCTGTCTGTATAGCGGCAAAAGCGTCAAATCTGCTTCTTTACGGTCGGTAAAAATGACGGTTTTTCAATCAGGCTTATCACAGGTCAAATATCCGGCGGCGGCTTCTGCTTCCAGCACTTTCATCATCTTGTCAGCGGCGGTGTCGGTCGCCCCCTCCTTGAAAAAGCCAGACACCACAAGGATTGTGTTGCCTATCCTCGTTTCGGTCACGCAGTCCGGGCGGCGGGCAGGGCATTTGTTTCTCTGGGTGTCGGTCATAGGCAAATCTCCTTTCCGGCAAGCAGCCGTTTCAGCTGTTCCATTTTTCCCTGTGCGGCGGCTTTCCTCAAATTCTCCCCGGTAAAGCAGAGAGGGGAACACATTTCAAGCAGGCGGTCATAAATCCGGGCGTGGGCGGTGTCCTCCGGGTGCTGCAATTCCTCCAGCGTGAGGTTGGTCGTCACAATCAGCGGCTTCCTGCTCCGGTAGCGGCTGTCAATCACATTGTAGACCTGTTCCAGACCGTATTCTGTGCCACGCTCCATTCCAAAATCGTCAATGATGAGCAGGGGGAAGCTGCAAAGGCGGGAAATATATTCGTTCCTGCCCGCAAAGCTGGCGGCAAGGTCGTTTAATATTGCTGCAAAGTTTGTCATGCACACCGGGACTTCCTGCTCCATGAGGGCGTTTGCAATACACCCGGCAAAATAGCTTTTCCCAGTGCCTACCCTGCCCCACAAGAGCAGCCCGTAGTTCCCGTCCTTTATCTGTTCCCAGCGTGCCACATATCCGGCGGCGTTCTTCATCTGCGGGCAGCTGCCGTTATCGTTGGCAAATGTCCAGTCCTGCATGGTCTTGTCTGTAAAGCCCTGCCGTTTCAGCCGTTCCACCGTTTCAAGGTGGCTGCGCCGCTTC
Source organism: Oscillospiraceae bacterium NTUH-002-81 (assembly GCA_032620915.1). Classification (NCBI taxonomy): domain Bacteria; kingdom Bacillati; phylum Bacillota; class Clostridia; order Eubacteriales; family Oscillospiraceae; species Oscillospiraceae bacterium NTUH-002-81. The sequence continues at coordinate 1,291,131 of CP136052.1, read as the reverse complement.
TCGGCGGCTTCCCGTTCCTTACGGGCTGCCCGCTGGCAGTCGCACTCTGACGGGTGGCGGTCACGCCCGAAAAAGGTCTTGCCCTCCGGGAAATAGGCTTCTTTGGGTTTCCGGCATTTGCCGCAGTATAAAAGCCCGTCCTCCCCGGTGTAATCCTCCGGCTCGGCTGTGGTGTCGGTCATAGGCAGTATGGTGTTGTGGATTGTATCGGTCATAGGCTTTCTCCCTCCTTGAATGAATAGTCCGGTATGCCTTTCTTTGGCTTCTCTTTGGCAGCGTCCTCCTGCGCCCACTTGTAAATGGTGGCTGCATGGCTCTGGTACTGCTTCCCGGTGGAAGCGATGTGGCAGGAAAGGCGGTCAAGGTAATACTCCCACTTGCCGGGGAAGTCCTGTTCCAGCTCCAAAAGTTCTGTGTCAGAAAGGAATACATTTTTATATCTGCCATAAGCGGCGGGGGGCTGCCCCTCACTCGCTCCTTTTGTTTGGCTCTCTATTAGGTTGTTTATATTAGTTTGGTTAGGGGACGGTTTTCCGACCGTCATAAGGTCAGTTTTCCGGCTGTCAGTTGGTCGGTTTCCCGCCCTTATGAGGGGCGGTTTTCCGTCCGTCAGTTGGTCGGAAAACTGTACCACTGGGATAGGCGGCACTTTCACATACAGACGGTTGGCGGCAGAAAAGCCCGTCCGTCTGCGTTCCAGCAGCCCGGCAGCGTCCAGTTCGTTCAGTGCGCCCTTTATGGTGGTGCAGCCTTTATCCAGCATTTCCGCTATCTCTGCTATGGGGTAGACAATGTATGTCCGTCCCTCGCTGTCCTGCCAGCCGTTCTTCTGCGAAAGGGTGGAACGGTCTAACAGCAGCGCATATAACTCTCTTGCGGTGTGGGATAGGTCTGTTTCCAGCAGGAAACGGGGGTAAGGCAGGTAAGCGGGCAGCTCCGTTCCTGCGGTCATATAATCAGCGATAGGGTTCACCTCCTTGTGGTGTCTGTCTGTGGGTTCTGTTACGCTTTTAGGGGGCGTTTTTAAGGGAAAAGGATAAATGTATCACGCACCCTTTGACACCCTCCAAAAAAGCCTTGATTTATGCGGGTTTGAAATGCCCTAAAGCGTGACATTTCTCCCTTTGTTTCCGCTTCCGTTTGGCGGCGTTTATCCGCTTCATGCGTCCGGCGCAGTCCGGGCAGTATTTCCCCCGGTTGGATTTTGGGAAGAAGAACGCCCCGCAGACAGCGCAGCGTTTCCGGCTTCCCCGGCGCAAGAGGGCGGCTTCCAGTGCTTCATCAAGGGGCAGGACAGCGGCGGTAAACCAGCGGCAGAGCAGCGAATAGCTGATACTCTGTACACACACGCAAGGCTCGCCGTCCTCCAACAGCAGGCAGTTCCCGCTGTCATAGTTGCAGCACTCATGCACAAGGCGGCGGGCTGCCCGGTACTGGCGGTAGTCCATGCGGGGGATATTACCGTTCATGGCTCTGCTCCTTTCTGCGCTGCGGCTCGCTCCGGCGTAAAATCTGGTCGATATTGCCCTTGACAGTCTGCAAGCGGCGGTACTCCTCCCGTTTTGCCCGGTAATCGTTGTAGCCGCTGTTTTTCTCTTTGATAAGGCTTTCAATCTCTGCTTGCAGGGATTTATAGCTCGGCAGCTTGGAAATGCCGTTCTCCCTGAAATAGCGGGCGGCTGCGTCTGCTATGATAAAGTCACTTTCATGCTTCTGACGGTAGGCTGCTTTTGCTTTGGCGTTTTTCTGCTGTTTCAGCCCGTCCCGGACAGGGCGGGTCTTGGAATAGGCAAGCACCTGCCGTTGCAGCTCCTTTTTCCCGTTCAGCGTCTTTTCCACCTGCTTCAACCACGCAAGGCTTTCCTGCATGGCGGCATAGGCGGCAGAACAGGCTTCGTCCAGTTCCTCCGGGGAGGAAAAGCCGTACTGCTGATAGGCGGTAACGGTAGCTGCCATTTGCTTTAGGTTGTGCTTTGCCGCCCAGCGGTCATAGCCCACGCCCTTGCCCTCGGCTCGCTTGGCTTCCCGGTCAACCATGCGCTGCAAGGTGTTGTCTGCCGGGGTGGTTTTTGCAGCTTTTTCCCCTTGTAACGGCTTTTTAACTGCGGCAGGGTATTCGGGTATGGCTTTGGTCTGTTCGGCAGCTCTGTGGGCGTTCTGCGTGAGCAGGGCAAGGACAGCAGCCTTGTCAAAATCGTCCCCCAGCTTTCGGGCTGTGATAGGCTTTGTCCTGTCCGGCGTGAGGTAGGAAAGCCGCCCCCGGCTCTCCTTGACGGTCACACCCTCCCGCAGCAAAAGGGAAGAAAACTCGTCAAAGCTGCCAGCTTGGGAAAGTGCCTGCCGTATCGTCCGGCGCAGCTTCGCCTTGTCCGTTTCAAACTTGGTGGGCTTGGTCGGCTGTCCGGCGGCTTCTCTGGCGGCGTTCTCTTTGTCAAGGGCAAGCTGCCCTTTCTTTGCCGCCCAGTATTCCCGTTCGGTTATCCGTTCCTTGCTGCCGTTCAAGAGGTCGATTTGGTAAAGCCCCTCCCGGTGGCACATTTCCATGACTTCGCTCTTGAAATATTCCATAGCGGCGTTGGTGCAGCGGTGCTTGCAGCCCTCCAGCGTGTCGGCTGGTCTGTCCATGTAGGGCAGAAGCGGGACTTCGTAAATCCGCAGGGAGTTGATGACGATATGCACATGGATATTCCCGCTGTGGTTATGCCCGTCCGGGTGGGTGCAGATTAGGGCTTGGTGTCCGGGGAAATGCTCCTTGCAGAACTGCTCGCCCAGCTCCTGCGCCCGGTCTACGGTCAAGCCGTTGTCTGTCCCGTCCCGTGGGTCAAAGCTGATGATATAGTGGTGGCTTTTCACATCTTCCCGTTTTTGGTTTTTCTCATAGCGGAGATTGGCTCGCATACAGGCAACAGCGAAATCCTCGCCCCCGCAGTTGAGGGAAGAAATGCGGTAATCCTCCCTCGGTATCAGCCGCCCGTTTTCATCAAGGGTGGCTTTCATGGTAAACTCGTCATGCTCAAATGTGAGATAGGCTTCCGCTGCGCCATAGTCGGCGTTTTTAGAGCTGATATGTTTGAATGTTGCCAACAGCGTCACCCACTTTCTGCAAGACTTCAAACTTTAGGGCAGCAAGGTCGGAAACCGCCGCCCGTACCTCCCCGGCAAGCTGCGGATAGGGACTGTGCCACTCGTTCAGCGTCCGGGCTATCTGGTTTAAGTTGCCGCCGATCCTCCCGTATTCGGCGGTCAGCTTCCCGACAGCGGCAAGCAGCTCGTCATTGATGGGGGAAACGGTTATGATGGGGCGTATGGCTGCCCCGGTTATGGCTTGCCGGATAAACTCGGCTTGGCTCATGTGGTAAGCAGAAAGCCGCTGGGCAAACTCGGCGTATTCTTCCTCGGTCATGCGTGTTTTGACTACCCGGCTGCGGTGCGGCGTGTTGTATCGTTTCATAGGTGGTTGACCTCCTTTCTGTGCGTGGTGTCCTCTCACTAATAGGAGAAAAACAGGGTGTGAAGCGGAACTGTTTTTGAAAAATCCGAAAAAATATTTTGAGGGGTTTTTCAGCGGCGCAAGCCGCATAAGCAGGGTTTGGGGAAGGCACTCCCCAACAAGATTCCCGCAGGGGCAAAATGAGCGATAAGCGAATTTTGGCACCTCGGTAGAATCTTGCTCTAAGAAACTGCCGGCCTGCCGTTCACTTGCTACTGCCACTTTTTCAGAAAATCTATAACCAGCTTTTTTTATAAAAGGCTGCGGGCTGGCGTTTTTCCCTTACTCCCTACAAACCACAAAAGAGCAGAATGGACGGACTTTCCGGCAAGAACTTTTCCGGCGGCTCGGTCTTTCCCGACAATAAGGCGTTTCGGAAGCTGCGTTTTGCCCGCTGTCTGAAAAAAAATGGCAGCCTTTTTTGGTTTCACTGTCTAATACGGAACTTTTGGAAATTTGCCAAAAATGGACGCAAAAAAAGCAGCAAATCTTTTTCGGATTTACTGCTTCATGTGCCGCTGCGGTGCGGCGGGATGGATATTCAGTTGAAATAAAAGAGGATGGTGGTACTTTAGTCTATCGACTCTTTACTAACTATTAGGTAATCTTGAAAGATTTTCCTTGAATTTATCTAAAGAATGTTCATTGTTTCCCGCAAAAATAAGTGGAATTGTATATTCATATGATATGCCATTTTCATAGTCCGATAATTGTATTTTTATAGTATCATCCCTCTCATCTTTAGGTGCTATATATATGAATGAATTTTTATTTATATCAGATATTTTCCCTTTTTCAGAAGAAACAGTATAACCCCAGTCTGTTAAATTTGTCTTTATTGTAACTTCTGTTTCTGTTTCTTTTCTAGTCTGCAATGCTGTTTTATCGATTTGGATATCAAAAGGAGTCGAACCTAACAATTCACTGTTTATATTTACAAGTTCTTCTCCATTTGTTTTAGAAATATTAGATTCATCTTCATAATTTTGTTGAGATTCATCTTTTGGTGTTTCTCTGTTACATCCTAATAAAAAGCATAAAATAATTAGTACTAATACAGAAAGTTGTTTTTTTTGCATTTATTTCTCCTTTCATATTATCAAAGAAAGCACTGAGAGTACTTTCAAGAAATTTTGAAATATTCTCAATGCTTTCTATTTTTTGATTATAAACTTGCCGGTAATGATACTATGTTAATTTATCTCCTATAAATGAGCAAATCCAAAATATTGCACAAAAGAAAGACACCCTCTGTAGAAGGATGTATAATTGAAGTACCAACAAACAACATACTCACTCAAACAAGGGGGTGTCCGTTGCAAACAGTATACATCATTCCAAACATATTTACAATTACCTGAAAGCATTAAATCTCGGATTATTTTTATCCGATGTGTATCTGAACCACTTATTGACCATCATCCTGTCTGTTTTTCTCCGGGGATACCGGGGAAAAACAGTTGATTTCCAAGAAGTCAGCCATTGCCACAGGACAACGACCGCTTATTTCCTGAATCACGGAAAATGGAAGGACGATGCATTGCAGGATGTTTTAAAAAGCAGCATCCTCCAAGCCATTTATAGGGAAGCACAGCGTTCCGGACAACCGATTTACTGTATTGTGGATGATACGATTGCTTCACATACCCGGCCTTCGTCACAGGCGGTTCATCCAATCGAAGCTGCGTATTTTCATCAATCACATTTAAAAGGCTGTCAGGATTATGGGCATCAGGTTGTCTCCGTTATGCTTTCCTGCAACGGGATTACCCTGAATTATGCAGTCATCCTGTACGATAAATCAAGATCAAAGATCCAGATTGTACAGGAGATCGCGGAAGAACTTCCCGCTGCGCCGGTCATTTCCTACTTTCTTTGTGACAGCTGGTATACTACTGCAAAAGTGATGGACCGTTTTATTCGGAAAGGATTCTATACGGTTGGGGCATTAAAGACCAACCGAATCCTTTATCCATGCGGGATCCGTCAAAAAGCCAGTGCATTTGCCCTTCATTTGCGGAAAACAGACCCGGATGTCAGCCTCGTGACCGTTGGCAGCCGTGAATTCTATGTATACCGCTATGAAGGGGAGTTGAATGGCATTCCAAATGCAGCGGTGATCCTCAGCTATCCGAAGGATGGATTTGGGAATCCCAAAGCATTGCGTGTATTTCTCTCTACAAATGCAGAGTTATCCACGCAGGAGATCCTGGACACCTATACGAAACGGTGGCCGATTGAATTATTTTTCCGGCAGAGCAAAAGTAAACTTGCGCTGGATAGTTATCAAATCCGATCCCGTCAGGGAATCCAAAGGTATTGGCTGATCATGTCGTTGGTCCACTATTTGTGCTGTATGCATTCTGGAAACTACTGCACATTCGAAGAGGGATACGCATCCTTGAAGCAGCAGCTAAAGCAGGAACAGTTTGCAAACCTGTACCGCCTCATAAAAAGCAGCGCCTCATTCGAAGAAGCTTTTAAGTTTGTGGGATAAGTTTGTGCAAAATTCGATATTTGCTCATTTATAGTTATCTCTTTCGCGTAACCTTTGTTGCAATATACACATGCACCATTCACCTATTTGTGAGACATTTCAATCGTCTCAACTTCATAAATGCTTACTTCTCCACAAATTAAACATTGTTTGTAATTATATACATGACGTGTCGCACATTTATCCCAGTCATCATATATACCAGGCATTTCATCTTCATATCCATAGTACTGGGGAGAACCCCAACTATGAGTATGAGCGGCAAATACAGTCATTGGAGCAGCTACAATTCCAGCTACTACTGAAAGTGCTAAAATAGATTTTCTTAAATTCATAAGTTCCTCCCTTTCCTTAAAAATACATAGCTCTTTGTTACATTGTCATTTTAACATAATAATTGGTAAAATGCAATAATTTATTTTCTATTTACGAGAAAATACTGTGCATATTATCTTATTTAGGAATAGTTAAGGCGGCTACCTAAATCTTTTTATTACTTTACCGCACATGAGCATTTGCACCTGGGTTATCATTTCCGTAACCTTCGAGAAGGTTTACAACACCCCATGCGCCCAGACCTGCGCCCAGGGCGATCACAAGGATCTTCAAAGTATCAATCGCGCTTGCAAAAAATGCCATAATGTTCCTCCTTTAATTTCAGAAATTTTAATTTGTGATATGGCCGTATCAGGCCGGAAACAAAAAAAGCCGCCGCACTGTTTTTAGAAAAAAATCTGTTTCAAACAGCACGGCGGCATGGGGCAGGAAAAATCCTGCGGTTATTTACTTTTCAGGGAGAATCACGAATCCTCAAAATATCCTCCTTTCATCGTGACAAAAACAAAGCCTGCCAGGGCGTCATGCTTTGACAGGCAGGAACAACTCTATAAAGTCTGGGAAGCCAGATCTTCGGCTGTGACTTCATAATTACGGTATCGTTCACCGGGACGCATCGGCATCCGGGTAGAAAGAAACTTTTCGATATTAAAAGCGTTCTTCTCATTAAAATCGGAAAGCAGTTTGTAATTTGGGTGTTTGGTTATATCGTATTTCCGGGAGAGGAACGGCCGCACACCCCTGATCTGCAGCAGACATTTGCCCCCGTCCATAACTGCCAGTTCATCCACCGACATCAGGTCCTTTCCCAGCTTTTGAAAATTTTGTCCGTGGGATTCCTGATTTCCCTTTGTGACACTGGTGTTATACAGATCAATAGTCTCTTTCCCTAATAGGGAGTTCCAGCTTTTTAAGGTAGTTTCTTCTTTGCCTCCTAAGAAAAGAGAGGCGTCACAGTTACCGATGATGGTGTCCATGTTGTCTTTATACAGGGCTTTGAGCTGGCTTTGCGCCTGCAGCACCAAGCAGGCAGAGATCTCACGGCTTCGGATGGTCGCCATAAGACGCTCCAGGTTCGGGATCTGCCCGATATTTGCCGCCTCGTCGATCAGGCAGCGCACATGGATGGGAAGCCTGCCCCCATATACATCATCCGCCCGCTCGCATAAGCGGTTAAACAAAATGGAATAGATCAGACTGATCAAAAATGCAAAGGTTCCGTCCGTATCACTCATAATAAGGAAAAGAGCGGTCCGTTCATCCCCCAGCATATCCAGATCCAGCTCGTCATACATGGTAATTTCCCTGACTTCTTTAATGTCAAAAGGAGCCAGTCTGGAAGCACAGGAAATAAGGATCGACTTCGCTGTTTTTCCGGCAGCGAGCTTATATTTTTTATATTGACGCAGGGCAAAATGATCCGGGTCTTTCTGTTCCAGAGCGTCAAAGAGAAGGTCAACGGCATTTTTGAATGACTCGTCATCCTCACGGACCTCCATTGCGTTCAGCATTTCTACCAGTGTGGCAAAATTCTGTTCGTTTACCGGAGCTTCATAGTAGATATATCCGATCAGTGCCGTATAAAGCAAGGTTTCTGCTTATAGTGATAGGTAAGGTTTTGATATTATCTCCACCTTTTCCCCCACTTCACACCGGACATGCGACTTTCACCGCATCCGGCGCTCCATCGATTGTCTTCACAAGACATTTAATCAGTCACCAAATTTAAGTTTTATATTATTGCTGACAGGTTCGCCTGCTCTCGCAGACTATTGATTTTCACGAGCATCTTTTTTGTGATATTGAGTGTTTTTATCAGGTCTTTTATTGCTGCTTGGGGCAGTTCTTGTAACAGAATCAGATATTTTTTGTGAATCAGAACCATGTTTTTATATCTTTCAAATCCACCAAGTGATCCTGGTACTTTGAGCCATACAGCTACATGTTCCGCATCTGCGAATTCTTCTCCACTGATTGCACATTTTCCCTTTTGAGCAGAAAATAAAGATATTTTACTGTCATGGTATTCTGTGCTATGACCAACGGATATTTTTTCTCTCAGTCCTTTCAGAACATACTGATTAAGGTTAAGTTCTGTATGAATCAGAGCACGACCTTCTTTTGTATAACTACAAACGATTGATCGCTTCGCCATCGGTATTTTATTTTTGATGAATGCAATCGGATAGATCATCTGGTCAATTCCTGAAACATATCGAATCATTTTTGACTGTCCGAATCTTTCCTTTTCTGCTTGGGTGATAGTTCCACCCTCACGTTTTAGCATACTTCCTGTTTCTGTATTTAACCTGTTCGTCAAAACTGTCATTACTCGCCTATGGAATTCTCTGCAATCAATACTGATACAGGTGGCAAGCTGATAGTAATTCTGTATGCCTAACACCATGGAGTTATATAGCTGAATTTCTGATAAACAACTTTTTTTCTCTCTGGGTTTTGCGATGTTTTTCGCTTGTTCCACTAGCTTTGCTCTTTCAATTTCAACCTTTTTGTCACAGATTGCCGACTGCACCACATATTTATGATGCTTCAACCTTACCCTTATTTTGAATCCAAGAAACTCTGACCACCGTTTTCTGGTGTTCACAATCCTTGTTTTCTCAGGAGACACCTCTAATTTCAACCTCTCTTCAATCCACTCCGTAACCGCTTCTTTTGTCCTGACTGCGTCCTCTTTCGTTCTACAGAAAATCCTAAAATCGTCCGCATACCGAATGATATGCATTTCTTTCATTTCTGTGTTTTTCATAATCCTATAACCATGGCTTTTATCAAAAACCTTAGTTTTTCCGATTATTCTTTCTCGCCCTCTGCTTATAGCAATTGGATTTTCCTCCCATTGACTGGCTATCCACCAATCCAATTCATTTAGAACGATGTTTGCCAGTAGTGGTGAGATAATTCCTCCCTGTGGTGTACCCTTGTCGGGCAATACCGTTGTATTATCGGGCATTTTAATTGGAGCTGTTAGTATTCGCTTGATAATAAAAATCAGCGTTTTATCATGGATACCCAGCGACCATATCTGTCTGATTAACTTGCTATGATTTACGTTATCGAAAAATCCTTTAATATCAAACTCAATAACATAATGAAGGTTCATCATTTGAAGCATGGTGTAGGTTCTGTTAATGGCATGTTCAACGGATCTGTTCGGACGAAATCCATAACTATTATTGCTGAACTTTGCTTCGCAGATTGGTTCCATGATCTGCTTGATACATTGCTGTATCAGCCTATCCCATATGCATGGGATTCCCAGCGGACGTGTTTTTCCGTTTGGTTTCGGGATATCTTTCCGTCTTACAGGCTTTGGTCTGTAGCCGTGTTCGCTTCCCGTAACAATAAATCTCACTCTTTTTACCACATCATCAGGAGTTCGACTCCCAATATCTGTGATGTTCTTTTTATCTGTTCCTGCCGTGTAGCTGCCTTTGTTCGCTTTGATGTTTCGGTACGCAAGTAAAATGTTATCCCTGCTCACTATCAAATCCATAAGATTCTCAAATACTTCACCGTTCTGACTTTTTTGATATAGTTCATCAAAAGTATCTTGCATTCCATAGTACTCCGCATGACGCAGGTCATCTACACATAATGTTTTACTTTTCTTTGGCATAAGGCATCACCTCCTCTCGAAAGTGACCCTTTTGGTCTTACTCGTAATCCTTATCATAAGACTGAATAATGCCTGTTTATTTCAACCGACTTGTGACCATTCCTCCGAGTTCCTCTTTTTCGCAGAACTCATCATAAGTTCGATCACGGCTTTTCAGCACCAGTTCACCTGCTTATTTTCTTCGTCAGGCTATCCCATAATGGAATCTGATGCCTTTCCACGTTCCGATAATCCTATCTGTACATATATCCTTAGGTCTCTGCTATAGTCCTGTCAGCTTGGATGTGCCTGTAACACAACATGGTCGTTCGTAGGGTCAATTTCTACTGAACCACACTGACTGCGCTTTAACGCACCCATACATTTCTATATGGTCTTCTTTTAGAACCGTACATTCGCAGTTTTCGTCAGTTTACTCGCCAAAGTAAACATTCTAACCATAGATATTTTATAGATCCTAGACCTATAGGTAGCGCACCCCACCTCTGGGGCGTTTTCGAGAATCTTTTGGCAGATTCCTACGACTACTCTCGGTCGTTGTCACGGAGCTTCTCACCCCAGCCATTACAGCTGACGCAAGTCCGTCAAGGATAGACGTTTCAGGGCGTTACCCCATCATTCCACCTATCGGATTACCAGTTCACAGACTGGTTATTATTTAATAAACCAACACTGTGCGCAGACTTTTTACCGCCTGCGAACGTGTCGCACTGACCCAGAAATCGTCTCCGGCTTTTCCTTCGCCTTTGGTATTGGCGATCAGGGTAGTGACGATCTTCAGAATATCTTTCTCGGAATGAATGTAGGCGAATGGGTTAAAGTGCATACTTTTCTGAAAATTGATCGTATTGAATACCCGTATTTTATAGGGCTCATAGATAATCTTTCCTTTTTCATTACGCATAGGCTTTCCGTCCTTGTCCAGCTTTGGTGTGCCTCGCTGCAACATCTTTCCGCATTCCACAAGGACTGTACCTTTCGGATCGGTGACGACGTAGGAACTGTGCATTTGCATCAGATTGGGCTTGATGAAAAAGCGCGTTTTTCCCGAACCTGATCCTCCGACTACCAGTACATTTTTATTTCTTGCATTGGCCGGATTTTTGGGCCGTCCGTTTAACATCAGTCCTTCACTTTGGGTAAGAATGATATTGTTTTCCGGCTTTGGGTCCATAAATGGGGCAATATCGGCTTTATTTCCCCATCTTGCAGAACCATATTCCACATTTTTGCGGTATTTCTTAGCGTCTTTCCCTCTAAGATAGACTGCCAGCCGCATAATGGCTGCACCGCATAAACCAATCAGCCAGTCCATTGCCGCTCCCGGCCACATACTCTGAAACGCAAGGGCAAAGCCTTCGGACAGTCCTAACAGCTTTTGGGAAGCGTCTGCTCCGGGAGCCAGACGCACCGCCTCGCCCAGCTTGGCAAATACCAGAAGGAACAGAATATAAGGCAGATGGAGAATGACCTGTTTTTTCAGTGTTTCTGCATCAATCTTCATCGTTCCGGTCCTCCGTGTTCTTTGTTCTTTACACGGTCACGGCCAAGCGACTGCGCCAGTTCTTTGAACTTATGAAGCTGTGTAAGCAGCGACGGTCTGGTGCTGCGTGTAAGGTCTTTCTTCGTATATTCCTTAAAAGCTGCCGTCAGTGCATCCGCCTGGTTTGCCTTGAAATATACCGTCCATTTTGGGGGATCGGTCCCAAGTTCCTTTTCTATATGGTAGCGTACCTGATGTTTCCTGGCATACCGTTCAAAAGAGCGGATTCGCCCTGAAACTTCAATGGTATTGGCTCCGGGGTCTTTATAAGTCAGCCGCTTCATGCTGTTGCGCCCGACTTTTGGCATTGTGCGTTCCTGTTCCATCTTTTGGAGTACCGCAGCAATAGCCGCACGCAGTACCCGCCCTGACAGTTTTGCTGCCTGTATAGAAACAGAAACCGTTCGTTGTTCGAGATCTTCCTGCAAGAGCATCCTCCTTTCTGATAAAATCGGTATTTATAATATGGAAATAACTTTTTACCGGCTTTCCCCAAGAACCTGCTGTCGGGAAGCGTGTTCAAAGGCTTTTGCTGCCTGATCGACCTGAATTTTAGCATGTTTCAAAAGCGTCTTGATGATCGTAGCCGGGCGTTCCTGTTCCTCCAGATGATCGACCATCCCTTTGCACTCATCCGGGAGGTATTCCGCCATATCTTTCAACACATCGGAAAAGTTACCCATAAAGCCCCAGCAGCTATCCGACAGCTCCCCGTTTTTATAAAGCTCAAACCCATAACATTCGCCATGCAGATAGGAATCGTAAGCGGCGACTTCACTGCGCATCAGTGCGTCCGCTTTCTGCCGGATGGCGCCGGTCATCTTGTCAGCGTCAAATTCCTTTAGGGCATCTTCTTTGGAAACATAGATCCAGCCGACCTGTCCGCTGTCCCATTCTGCATGAGGGGCCCTGCCTGAGAAACTTTCTGTACTCATGGCAAGACCTGAGTGGTCGTAGAGATAGAGGGGGAGCATCAGATACTTTTCCGAAATTACTTTCTGCATTGCTTCATCGATCGCCCGTTCCTCTGTCTTTGGTCCATGCCGGAAACGGCTGCTTACAATGTTTACCATCCGTTCATAGCGTTTCATGCCGGCTTCATCATGTCCTACGGTATCTAAATACATTTCCCGCAGGAAGTCGTCTTTGTCCATATAGTTGTGATGGTCGCCCAGCGCATAGCGGGGATGGAAGCATACCATCGTCCCAAAATGTTCATCTACCTCACGGGGAGAGATCAGAATATCGTCCGGCTGCACCATAAGGGCATAAGGTTCATTTACTGCCATTAACATAATTGGCTCCTTTCTTTCTACAAATCCGGGCCGGAATGGTGCATCATCGGTTTTTCCCGGTGTTCATTGGTTGCAGGCTGCTTGACTGCAATGATCTCGCCGGCAAGCCTTGCAAATTTTTCAGGGTACTTGAATTGCTCCCCATATTTCTCCATCAGATCCGGGGAAAGGTCTGTAAAATTTTCCTCGCCAAGACCAACGATCAGAAAATTCCCGGACACAATATCATAGATGTGGCCGTCATCGTCAAAGAGAGCTCGGTTCAAAGGCAGCCCCATCAGCTTGCCTTCTTCATTGCAGATCAGAGCCACCGGGTCCTCATACGGATAGACCGCCTGAATATCTCCGCCCACTGCCGCCTGCAAGGATTTCAGACCACTTTCGATCTCCGCAGCATAAGGGGACTTGCCCGGCTCTACCATTAACACTTTCATAATTGTATATCCTCCTTCTTTTTCATTGCCGTACCGGGAGTGGTTGGCGTTTTTTCCTGAGTTTTTGCCACAGAGAGCTTCCCCAGGACGGAAGGCTTCTCCTGGTTTTCGGGTGTAAAAATACCGCCCTCCGAAACCTCGGCGGCGGCATGTTCCGTTTTGGCCTGTTCCAGTCCTTCAACCGTATAGCCAGGTAAAAGAGTACCGTGAACCATAAAATGGTGCTCATATTCTTTCGGGATCGGCGGGGAAATTTCCGTGAATAAATGGGAATAGGCTTTCTTTCGCCCGTCCAGGTATTTTATGGCTGCGTTCTTATCTGTATATCGTTTCTGGTTTTGTCCGGCAATCTTTGCTCCATATCCCTGCTTCGGGGAATGAATACGGACTTCCCATGTCACATACCAGGCAATCGGAACACTCTGTTTGGTTTCTCTGTCATATTTCGTATCTTCCCAAATACTGCAGGTCATCTGATAGACCCGGTTGCTGATTTTCTGATCCGCCCTCCAGTTATCGGTGTCTTTCCACTGGTTGCCGGTATGTTCGATCTCCGGTGTACGAAGATATTCCAAAGCCCGGTTGATCGTCTGTGTTGCCGCTGCCTGCTGTTCCCACTGTTTTGCAGCAGCCACCACGATTTCATAGGCTTTCTGCTCCCCGTCAATACTTCCCTGGCGCATGGCTTCCAGGCTATCGGTTCCCATTGTGATCAGAGTAGAAATATCCACATTTTCACAAACTACGCTGTGTTCAATTTTAAGCTCTGATCCCGGCGTCAAGTGGTCGCCATACCGGTAGGCATGGTAATCCCTGTTTTCTTCCAAAATGCTGTTCACCTCCTGCTATATTTCCGGCTCATGGTTTTTTCTGAAAATCGTCTGTGCCGGTGATTTTTTATCTGCCGGTCTGTTTGCCGCAAGCTGATCCATCACGGAAGGACGGCCGACGCCGAACATGGATAGCTGACCGTCCGCTGCCTCACGAAGTTCAGAAACAGAGAGAGGAAGCGTTACATCGGCATGGGTCAATAGCTGTTCCCGTTTCAAATCCTGAATGATCTCGTCAAAAACAGCGTTGATCGCACGGCGTTCTTCCCCCACAGGAAAGGCTTTCAATACCTCCATTTCTCCGTCTTTACCGGAAACCAGGGTAAGGGCACAGTCGGCATGGCCTGCCAGATAATCCGATGTGTAGGGCAGTTTGTCCTTGATATAACAGGCAAAGGCTCTGGCTGTCATTTCCACATTGCTGTCCCAATAACCGCCGTCTTTTTCACATTCTTTTCCCATGCGTACCGAATTACGGTAAAAATCAGTTTCCGTCCGTCCAATCTGCGGAGCTTCCTGCGCCTGCATCCTGGAAAGCATACGCTCAAAAATTTCCAGCCGTTCCCGTTCACTTTTGGGAATTACCCGGCCGGTAACATTCTTCTTAAATGCGCTGATCTGTCCCACAGAGCCGGGTTCGCCGGACAAAAATGCTTCCCGCAAGACTGCGTAGGTTTCCATCTGTTCCTCATTGCCATACCGTTTCAGAGAGGCAAGAACCGAGGAATCCAGCCAGCTTGCCGCATTTTTCCGGGTGCGTTCTGTTTGTGCTTCCGTGCGCTTTGCTGCCTGTTCCGGTGTTTCCGGTTTATACTTCATGGTGTCAATGAGTTTTTGGAACGGCGCATAGAGGCGGGGCTGTTCTGACAGCATCCCTTTTGCGCCCATCTTTGTACCAAGATAATCGTCAAGTCCATGCCACCATTCATGTGCCAGCGAACCGGCCCCGTGCATTTTCGTAAGATTGATGACTGTACGCAAAGGTTCATAATGAGCCGCAGCATTGCCGCTGCCTCTTGCACCAAAAGCGATAGCAAGCGTTCCCTGATAAGCAATATCTTTATCGCTGATCTTAAGGGCTGACGCCAGATCCTTTAGTGCTTCAAATCCCATGTTAAGGGAGGTCTGACGGTCGTTCTGGTTCATCCAGTTTCCAAACTCGCCGCCGCGGAATCCAAATGTATCAAGATAATGCTGTCCGGTGATCTCCACGCCATTCCGATAATCCGGGCCGGTACGTTTGACATGGGCGAGCTGGGGGAGGGACAAACCGGATCTTCCCATTTTTGTTCCTGCCTTTGGCAAGTTCCTGCACCCATTTCAGGGCAGCTTCTTTGGTCTCAAAATTGGTCCGCAGGATCGAATAGCCTTTTGTCACATAGTAGGTACCGGGTTTCCAGTCCTCATTTTTAGAATAGGTATGTTTCCCGTCGTTGAAGTGGATCGCATAACCTTTCGGTATTTTCTGCTCTTTGGAAACACAAAACTGTTCCTTTTTTGCTTTCTGAGTAAAGTTGCGCTCAAAATATTCAGCCGAGCGGATCAGCATAGTATTGGATAATTTGTTTGTAATCACGGGATTGTCCTGACCCTTTTTCGTTGCCCGGTAATGGATTCCGCTTCCCCAGCCCTGTACCTTTTCTAAATATCCATTGTCGACGAAAAAAGCGGTCATAGGCTCTCATGGCATCCTCCACAGTACGGACATCTGAAAGCACTGTCTGCAATTCCCGGACTGTTTTTATATACTCCTTTTGCCTCGCAGTCCGTTTTTCCGGGGTGTCATCCGTGCGGTAATACTGAGGAGAGGCGTTTAAGCCGTCCCTTGCTTTTTTGATAAAATAGACCACGCCAAGAGGAATCCCTTCCTCCAGCATGGCTGCATAGTCCGGCTTTTTCCAGACATTATCCTTTTTCACAAATTTTTCGGCTTCGCGCTCATTCATGGCTTCCAGATCATCCGCATACAGCCCGCGGTCTTTCCACAGGTCTTTTTTCGCACCGCCGATCTTTTCACCGAAATCTTCATGCACTCCTGCCAATCTTCATCACCTCCAGTCAGTGTAAAATTCTTATCGCTCCGGGGCAGGGCGACGTTCTTCGTTTTTGTGAAGTTGTGGGAGGTTTCCTGTGAGCCGGTCAGTTTCCCTGCGGATCAGTTTGTCCAGAGCGCCTAAATCCTCCGGTGCAATGGCAAACTCCCGGTAATTTTCATACCACAGGCCCGTAGAGATTGCCGCGATGGGCGCAATTTTTCTCCGAACCGGATGGAAGAAGGCGATACACAGGGGCTTCGTCATAAAGAAGCATCTGCTTTGCCGTTCCCTGTGGTATGCGGTACTTATCCATATCCGGGTTCTGGGCTGCCTCCATATATTGCATATTCAGGCGTTCTTCTAAATCCTGGGGCATATAACGAAATGCCTGATCCATCCACTGTCTGAACATCGTGGAATAGTGGTACTGCCATTCCGTAACTTGATTCGGGGCATAAGAAAACCCCCAACTTTTCAGAGCATCTTTTTCGTAAAGCTCCATTTCAGTCCATTCTTTCAGGCTGACCGTAGCCGCTGAACCATCTTTGCGTTCGATATTGACGCCGCAAGGATAGAGGATATTTCTTTTTATATCCTGCCGCAGCGTGTCTAAATCCATCATCAGGACATCTCCGTACAAGTGACCGCCCTCTCTGCGATCCGTATGAAACAGGAAAGCCCTCGCTCCGATAAACTCCGTTGTTGAGATCATTTGATAAAGATCCGCCGTAGAACAATAAGCAAACAAAGCGTCGGAAAGCCATATGTGATTTTTTCCCATGATGGCAATGGAATCAGCCCCGGTATTTGTCGCCAGAGAACGCATATTAAATTCGCATTCCCTAAGAAAATCTCCGGCAAAAATATGGAGCTCATACGCAAAGACGGATAAGTCTGTATCACGGATCAAATGAATCTGCGGTAGTGGTTCCTGATTCAATCAAATTCCTCCTTTCATGTGAAGCAGCTCTTTGACCTGCTCATTTTCCGCAAACGGCTGGCTATCTGTCTCCGCCATTTAATCAATCCCTCCCATCTGCCGGTAGCTGCCCGCCGGCAATCTTGCCGACAATCTCCGGACCGGTTTCATAAATCTGCATGAGGCGTTTTGCTGTGCCGCAGGGCTGTGCAGCTCCGCTGGTCCAAAGACGCACTGTGGATGGGGCAACATTCATCAAAAGAGCAAAGCCCTTTTCGTTCATGTCCAGCTTTTTCATCAGCGATTTAACCATATCGGGGCCGTAGTCTGGACACCGGGAAGCCTCGGCAATCATCTGCAAAGCGGTATTTTCAATTTTTTTCATTTTCAAATCCTCCTGTTATTTGTTTTCCAGCCTTATGCCGGAGCAAAGCTGATCTGGTTGTGTTTCATCCTTTTGGCAAAATCCGGCAGCGAATAATTTACCCCGTCAATTTCTGCATGGGTGTCATCCAGACGATGACAAACAGCAAAGTGCCTGTCCCCGTTTCCATAGAACAGGCAGAGTAAACCATTGTCGGGAATGGAAAACAGCGCTTTTCCGGCGCTGTCTGTAAAGCAGATATGTTGAGATCCATTCATGTTGAAATCCTCCCTAAATTGAAACAGCCGCCTCTTTTGGGCGGCGTTGGTGCTGGCTGGTTTGCAGTTGTTCCCGAACCAGCAGCAATTTCTCATTGTAATCTTTTCCCATCCGGGGAGGGTTGACACTTACCCGGATATGACGGAAACGTTTATCCTCGTGAAGCATGGTCTTGATTTTCCGGGCATTGACAAATCCGGCAAGGTCGTGGTCCATATAAAGGGTAACACGCCGTATCTCCGGGTGGCGTTCCAGGAAAGAAGTCAGCGCCACATGGGAAGTACCGCCCAAAGACAAGCGATAACCATTCCATTTCCATCCCTCCAGCTCTTGAAGTGTCGCATGGGAAAGCGCATCAATAGGAGCTTCAAAGACTGCCACATGCCGGCTGCCCGGACTTTGCGGGGGATAACAAAAGTTATATCCTTTGTCGCTGCCATAGACATCCTTTTTGAGATTGCCGCTGATACTGCGCATACAGGCAAACTTCGCTTTCCCGGAATCATCTTTCCCAACAAACACACAAACCGGTTCTCCATGATACCGGGCTTCGTAAAAAATCCCGGCTTGTAAACACTGGCGAATGACTTCTGAGCTGATCCCCCGTTTCTGCAAATAGGAGACCGCAGCGGTCGCGCAACGTCTGGCCCAGGGGAGAGCGAATGTTTTCTTTTCCGGCTCTTTTGATACCTGTATTTCTGCCGTACTTCGGTAAGCCGGTTCCTGTGGGATTTCGCCACCTACCAGAGCATGAACCGCATCCACAAGACCATATCCCCGAATCTGGATCAGGTAGTCCAGCGCATTGATACTCCGTCCGCGGCTGTTCCAGTACCAGTACCTTTTCCCGGTCACATATACCAGACTGTCATGCTCCTTATGCCGGAAATTAGGTCCATCCTGTTTCAGCACGCCGGGTTCATGGAATTGCAGGTAAGTAAACAAGTCAGCTTCCCGCGCTGCCTGAATCTGTTCTTTGGTTACGCCGGGCATAGTACCGGCACAGTGTTTCTTTTCATTGTGCTTTGCCTCCTTCCTGTGATGAAATGAAAAAAGACACCCAAAGGTGCCTAACAGCCGTACAGGTCGTGATTGACCTCGGCACGGTAATAGCTGTCCATTGTAGCCGGGGCATTATACAGCGCCGCCAGCAGATACGCTTTGATGTTTCCGACCTTCGTTGTGTTCTTGTCGATACAGTCAAAGACATACTCTAAGTGGCCGGAATTGATCTTCAGGAACCGGCTCTTGACGATCTCCCTCGGAAAATCATCTCCGGCAATGCGAATGTAAGGGCGTTTCGACAAAATCACTTCAAGCATAAGTTCAAGGGCTTCATCCAAACGTTCCCTGCCATACCGTAAGACCAGTAAGTCATATTCAATATTTTCTTTGATGATTTCACGATAGGCTTCTATCAGCTCTATCCGATCCATCCCATCCGTGCGGTTTGCCGCTTCCGGCTCTGCCGGATAGATTGATGGATAAGTTATTGATTTATCTTTTTTTGATTTTTTTGTTTTTAATGGATTAGTATTTAATTGTGCCGGATTTTCCTGTTCAGGTTCCGCCTGTTTAGGTTTTGCCTGTTCTGGTTTTACCTGTCTTGGATTTTCCCGTTTAGGTGAAAGCCCTGTGTTTTCGGTACTTACAGGCTGCTCATGGATCGTATATTCAATGTCTCCCAACTGCCCGTTATCATAGCGGAGGCGCTGTCTGGTGAGATAACCATGCCGCTCCAGTTCCTTCAGGGCAGTAGTGATAGAATCCACACCATCCTTGCAGATATGGGCGAGTCCCTTTGTGGTATAATCCCAATCTTCCGGCAGCGACAACATAAGTGATAAAAGCCCCTTTGCCTTTAAGGACAACTCCGTATTGCGCAGATGGTGATTGCTCATTATCGTAAAGTCCTTTGTTTTCTCTACACGGAATACTGCCATTGTACCGCCTCCTTTCTTCGACTATTCCGTTACAAGGCATGATCCCTGCGGTCATAATGGAGATGACCGTCAGAGACCTTCGCATGGTTTTTCAGTTTCACTTCGCCCCGTTCCTGGCTCTCTAAAAATTTCTGATAGCCGGCATCTGTAAGGAACAAGCGCATCTTATCGCCTTTGTCGCCAACAGGGGAATCGTAAGACAATACATCAAAGACGATCATGTGCTTTACTTCTGGATCAAAGCGTTCAAGTGCCATGATGTCATGCCCCTTCAATTTTTCTGCCCCTGATTGTTGTCTGGCCTCGGCGATCTTTTCTCCAATCGTCCGGGCTGGATAGGGCAGACGGTAATTCTTCTGAATATCTTTTACCAAGTCCATGCACTCTGCATTTGACAGAACACGAAGTTTTGCCATAAGACCTTCTGCCGCCTCCCGCTGTTCGGAATTATTTGAATACCGCACGGTCATATAAAGTTCATTCAGGATCTTTGTCTGATAATCGCCCTCCACTTGAAAGAGCAGCTTTTTTTCCATTTCGTTTAATTCCATGTGGATCTCCTTTCTCTCGAAAATGAGTATGAAAAAAGGGCGTCCACCTATAAAAGTGAAACGCCCACGGCAACCAGCGGTCAGACATAAAGCCGGACCGCTGGCACTATTAAATTTTGTCGTTAATAAAACAGCCTCCTTTTTTCTTTATAGTTTTCGTCAATTTTCAACTTGGAAAAGGAATTGAATAAAAGACGACAAACGCTCAAACCCCTTGAAAATAAAGGCTTTTTCTGTTTGTCGTTATTATACCGTAACGGCACACACACGCTTCCCTATTGCTGTTTGCCGGTGTATCCATCGCAAGCGTGGCGCGCAGATTAGGACACTCCAATATGACCACCACGCAAAAAACATACTTGCACATTATTCAGGAACTGGAAAGCAAAGACATTGATATCATCATGCGGTCTTTGTCTAATCTAAACTCGTAAACACAACATGCGCCGATGAATCCCTGAAAAGCTTGCAGCAAATACATGACCCTCTAAAGTCTCATCTTATTACTGCAAGCTTTCATATTTCTACTGTTCAATCCAAAGTTCAATTTCAGGCATAAGCACTTCCTTAAACTCCCGTATCAGTGCACTGTTAAATTTGAACTTTGGAAGGGCACTTGGTGTCTGTTCCTTATATGCCGCATAATCCGCCTGCTCCTTCAGCTTATTTTCGTTGGCAAGCTCTCCGTCCTTAAAATTGAACACCTCGTATTTCACATCATCAAATGGGATAAACCACTGCTCTGCAAATCGCTTTATTTCTTTGTCAACTGCTGCATAACGCATTTGATTGATCATAACAGAGACATCCTGTCCAAGAAATCTTGCCTTATCCTGTTTAATCTCATTTAACACCTGCATCAGCAAATCACTCAATTTTGGATTATCTGCACAATACTCTTTTATAAGCGCTTTTAATCTAAAAAACCTACGTTCAAACTCAACCTCATCAAAATCATCATCCTTCTGATTTAGTGAATCCACAAATCCCTGCAACAGTTCCATGATGTATTCAAAATCAATTCTGAATTTGCTGTAAGCCACCAAATCATAGTCATCCCGGATGGGATCATCTGTATCATCCGGCGGATCTTTTCGCAGTTCCTCCAGCACATTCTTATATACCGCCGCATAATTTTCATAGATATCCTGGCTGAAATGATATTCCTCCAGTATTTCCGGTTCAAATGTGGAAAATGATTTCAGATGCGCATAATCATGATCCAGGTCTCTGAATAGCTTGATAAAGGTTTTCTTCTGCTTTTTGGACAATTCCATGACATCTTTGGGCTCAGGCGCAAATGTGCGTATTGTTCTTAAAGACAGGCTGAAATTCTCCAGCACCGTTTCCCAGCCTTCTGCGATTGCCTGTCCGATGCCACCTTTCGAATACAATACAAGCGCTTCATTAATCTTTTCCCTGAAATCCTTCGGGTCTCTAAATGTCACAATCTGTCCGTATTCTTTATTCTGGTCAAACAAACGGTTGGTTCTTGAAAATGCCTGAATCAGTCCCTGTGGGCTCATCGGCGGTCTGTCGATAAAAAGCGTCGAGAGACACGGGGCATCAAATCCTGTCAGTAAGCGGTCTACCACAATCACAAGATCCACCTGCTGCTCTCTGTCTATATACCGTTTTTCCTTTCTGGCCAATCTGTCATTCAGATTTCCGTTGTACGCACCCAGGCCACTTAATTCATACTTTGTGCCGAAAAGTTTATTATAATAAGCCAGATATCTCTTCATCGCATCCTGGTTTGCCTTTGATGCCTCATCGTTTTCAGATACAGAAAAAGTGATTGCCACTTTGGGAAAATCAGGAAGCGCCTTCCTGACATCCTCACTGATTTTCAGTTTATCCTCTCCTGCTTTGATTTTCAGAATCATATCATAATATTTTTGTGCCACTGCAATGGACTCTACCGTAAGCATTGCCTCATATGTCTTCCCCTTTCCATTTTGCATGCCAAACTTGGAAAGAGAGTGATTCAACACAATATTCAGGACATTTCTCATATGCCCTTCACTGTGATAATACTTTTCCTCATCGTCTTTTGAGACATCCTTAGGCCCCAGATTCTCCACATTGAAGCCCAATACCGCGCCATCATGAATGGCTTCTTTTATTGTGTAGTTGTGGAGACACGGGCCATATAATTCTTCTGTCGTCTGCGGCAAGTCCCCTTTTTGCTCATACTTATTTTCTTCAAATATGGGTGTCCCCGTAAATCCGAACCAAATGGATTGATTGAAAAACCGTTCCATATCTCTTTTGGTCTGCGGCGTAACTGCCCGGTGGCACTCATCTACCACAAACGCAATTTTCAGGGATTTTATTTTGTTGTACTCCCTGCTCCCCTCCTTCAAACGCCGGTGAATCATCACCTGCATTTTCTGTCTGGTCGTTACAATCATCTGACGGTTATCGTCCGCCAGCTTTTTGATCAGGCTTCCCACATGCTCGGTATCATCCACATCAATGGTATCATTGTCCGCATAGGACTGAAAAGCGCCCTTCGTCTGTAAATCCAAGTCTTTCCTGTCAATCAGAAATACCGTCTTTTGGATTGAAGGAATATCCATCAGAAGATTTCTGGTTGCTTTATAGGATGTCATTGTTTTTCCAGAGCCCGTTGTGTGCCAGATAAATCCAGACTTTCCCACTTTGGAAGCCGCTCTCATCGCCTCAATGGCATGAATCTGATATGGTCTTAAAATAAGCAATTTTCTCTTATCATTATCAAGCACCGTATACTTTGTCACCATCTCATGGGCCTGCGGGATTCTCAAAACTGCCTGCGCGAAATCAATGTAATCGCATACCGGCAAATTTTCATTGTCGATCCAGCCCGTCAGAAATTTCTTGTTTAATTCCGTGTCCTTGGCTGCCGAAAAATATTTTGTATCCACCACATTGCTGACCACAAACATCTGCACATTGGAAAATATTCCATGAAATTTTCCCTCGGCAATATATTTCTTGATCTGCCGGTATCCATCCATATAGGAATGCTCTTTATTTTTTAATTCTATATGGATCATTGGAATTCCATTGATGAGAAGCGTCACATCGAACCTACGGTCTCTTCCCTGCCCATCCCCATCTTCCTGAAATGCCTGATACTGATTAATCACCTCATAAACACTGGATCCGCCTGCAATATGCTCATTATTCATAACAACCAGGTGAAGCGTCTCATTTCCCCTCTGCACATGAACATATACTTTTCCATTCTCTCCAACCAGCCATTTCCCGGCATCATAAAATGACGCATGGGAGAGATCATTCTTCACCTTGGCGAATTCGGATTCACTCAGTGGCTGATCATCCAGCTTTGCCTTATTATTCTGTTCCAATATGTATTTAAAATTGTTCCATAAATCCGCTTCCGTCTTAAGATCAGGCCTGTATGTCCACTGGGACTCTCCGCCGCAAAGCTGATCTACGAGACGTTTTTCGATTACCGATTCCAATTCTGCCATCGTCATTTTTCCTTTCTGCGGGAACATATTTTGCAGCATATAATTTTTCAATAATTTTAGTTGGTCACACTTACGCTGATGAAGGGTGATAAAGTGTTCCAGATTAGAAAAATATGTTCCTAATTTGATTTGCTCATCAATTTGTGGAAGCATAAACTCCGTTTTTAAGAAATTATCATTATATAATCTCTTGATAGTAGAACCTTCACAAGACCACTCTACGACGCTATATAAAACTTTTAAAAAGCTGTTGTCTATCTCATTTCCATGTTTAAGCCACACGATATTTGAATCTTGAAAATATTCATCTTTTCCAGTAAATTCAACGGTTCTGCCAATGCTACCAGAAGCAGAAATCAATATATCGCCCTTGTTCGGATATGGATATTTAGTTTTATACTCGTCAAATAACTCTTTTGAAATGAATGCGTCTGGTTCAACACCAAATGTGCCTATCTTATAAAAAGGCACTTCACCCTCATCTGATGTCTGCTCTTTAAAAATTCGCTTACACATAGCAATTGAGCCAATATCGCCAAACTTACGCTGTTCCCAAGCTAGAGTATTTTATACCCCTGTTTCCCCGTCAACAGCCTTTTCTGTTCATAACGCGCCATCATCAGTGCATACCCCAACAGATTTTGTCCCTTCCACAAATTTAAATCAAAGCGATTCGGGTCTGTCATGGACAATCCAATGCCCCAAATGCGGTCTTTCACCGCACACTCTGCCAGTATCGCATCTCCGGTTTCCAGTAATTGCTCCCTAAGACGTGGATTTTGTGAAAATTTCTCCTTCAAGCCCTCGTACACAATCAGCTGACGGATTCCACCCCACAACCGATCATCATATCCAGACACCATCCGGCCCAGTTCTTTGATTCTTGCCACATCCTCCGTTTTCAAAATCTGCGCAGCAATTTCCTGATCATCAAAATACAACGCCTTTCGATACATCATGTATTGCTCTACAGAGGCAAACTGAATATCGTTCCAGCAAAATGCAGAAGGATACCAGTTACTCAAAAATCCGTATTCTTCTTCCGGGTTATGAAAGCCAATCACATGCATCACACCATGCCTACTTTCTGCACTGCCAGATCCAATTCCAGATCATGAAGCCCATAATATGCTTTTTTCAGAAAATTTAATGGAATCTTTTTTATAATTTCCGCACTTGGCATATTATAATACCACTGATAGTATGCATAGAATTCTCCGATCCAATCCGGCATAAACCCTTCCAGTGCTTTCCCCGGTTTCAATACATACTTTTCTGTTTCAACGAAATAATTCCAAAGCTCTTTTGCATCCATCGTATTCACATACGCCTTCGCCTCATCAATGCTTAACCTGGTTTTACTTGTCATGTAAGCATTGATGAAATCCTCTGTATCTTTATCCGGGAATTCCTGTGACACCAAATCAAACAGTTTCCCCTGATTTTCTACCACATCCTCCAAATAGGCATCTGCATAAGCCCGCATCACCATCACCATCCTTTAAAGCAACGTACTGAACACTTTTGTTACTTTATTTGCATCTGAATCAACCAGTGCTCGCATATTTCTTCTTGCTACAATATCACGCTGATTATACCTGTCGTTAAATTCTGCATAATCAACAGCAGTCAGTCCATTCTCTATTTCCTTTAACTGCGCGTATGCCCGCTTGGATTTCAAGCAATACTGAATGCCCAATCCACCAAGAGAAAGCAATTCCTGCAAAATATCCACATCAATATTATCTCTCACAAACTCTTTTGCAATGTAAAAATACGAGGCATCCGCACGCCAGCCTTTGATCACATCATATCCACTGGTATCAATCCCATATTTTTCGATGAATCGAGCAGAAAGCATTCGATATCGCCTGGAATCTGCCGCATCCCGATGTTTCATCAGTTCTGCCAGCCAGCTAAGAAGATTTTCTTCCTGAAAGTCCAAAATTTTCAACCCGGAACAATCCAATTCAAATTGATGCACCCAGCCGTTTGTATCATTTGGTCTGCACACCGCCCATTCTTTTGCCAGTTCCATATTTTCTGTCAAATAAAATCCACGTCCATAATCATGTTTATCATTCCCGCCACCGAATACCGGCATAACAATTTTATCTGGAGTTCCGTGAAATAAAGTGATTTTTCCCATTTTGGCCCTCCTTCCTAGACAAACATCTTACTCAGCATAAATTTTTTCATTGTTTGTAACTCTTCCAGTTTACGCTGATGAAGGGTGATAAGGTTATTCAAATTGCCAATACAAGCTGCAATTTTCTTTTGTTCCTCAATTTGAGGTATCGGAACCATAAGTTTTGTATAATCTTTCAGATTATAATTCGAGCGTCCATCACCCGTTGCTATTGAAATAGCCCATTGTTTATGAGTATCAGTATTCAAATACGTTGCAAAATAACCTGAGTCTAATATTTCTTGATTTGGTCGAGTTACAATTGTTGCGAAACCTATTGAATTCACTTCATTTTCGCCTATTACAGCAGATGTTCCTATATCACCTGTATGTACCGTTATTACATCCCCTAGCTGGTGCATTCTTGATTTATTTTGTTTAGAAAATTCCTCATCAAGATAAATTGGATTTTCCCCAAATTCAAAATACCCATCTTTTATATCTGAATTTCTAATCAATAAATGACCCTGATCTGTATAGTGTTCAGTCATTGTCGTGACTAAACCAATATATATTTCACCTAATTCTGTAACCTTACGCTGTTCCCAATCGTCCGTAAATCCTTCAAATCTTATTTCCGGTTTTTTTTCACCATTTTTCGGAAACATTTTTTGAAGCATGTATTTTTTCAGTTTTTTTGTTTCATTACACTTACGCTGATGAAGGGTGATAAGGTTGTCGAGTTGCCGAAAGAAGTTACCGATTTGTACTTGTTCCGCTGTTATTGGCACTTTAACTTCAGCATTTTTTATATTGTCCGAGTTGAGTGATTCGAATGTTGAGCCGCAGGAAAGTGTTTTCCAAAAGCCGTCCATATCCATTTTTACGAGCAGTTGATATATGAATTCATTTCCTTTGATTGCTGCAACACCACGCCCAATTACAGCGTTATAAGCGGTTTTTCCCATTGCTCCAGCTGGAGCACGAACGCTCATTATCAAGTCGCCTGCATCCGCTTTCTTAGTAATCTGTGTTGTCCAAATACGAGGACAAACCCAACCGTTTTGCAAATCGGCATTACCTTGGACAAGAATATAATCACTCGGCTCATCGGAATAGGTACTACCATCAGGTGATTGTCCCATAGTTATCTGAACGACATCTCCCAACTTACGCTGTTCCCAATCATCCGTGTATCCTTTAAACCTGATTTCCGGTGTATTCCCCATGTCTACACCTCCTCAAATATCTTGATAAAATCCTCAACAGCCTCTTTGGTTTCTTCGGAACGGAAAGTAAGTTCCCGAAGCATGGACAATAAGGTATGATTCTCTTCTTTGATCGCCTTATTTGTCTCTCTGATATCCTGCGTCAGCTGCTTTAAGTCAATCTCTTCTTCTTCCTCACTGGTATCTACATATCTGGGAATATTGAGGTTATAGTCATTGGCCCGGATGTCATCAAAGGATGCCACATACGCCAGTTTATCTACAGTTTTTCTGTCTCGATACAGCTCCAGCACCTTGTTAATATGCTCTTCATGCATCACATTCTGTTTCTTTTCTTTTGTATAAAGGCTGGATGCATCGATAAATAACACATCTCTGCCTTCTCTGTGTTTTTTGAGAACAATAATACATGTGGGAATGGACGTATTATAAAACATATTGGACGGTAATCCAATAACCGCATAAATGGAACCGTTTTTCAGCAGGGTTTCCCTGATTGCCCCTTCTGCTGCACCTCTGAAAAGAACGCCATGCGGCAATACGATTGCCATGGTTCCTGTTTGTTTCAAATGATAAAATCCGTGCAGTAGGAATGCATAATCCGCTTTTGATTTCGGTGCAAGCTTTCCTCCATAATCCATAAATCTTTCGTCCTGTTTAAAACCCTCGGCCGCAGACCAGTGAGCTGAATAGGGCGGATTCATGGTAACTACATCAAATTCTGTATCTTCGTCTGTCGGCCAGTCTGCATCCAGCGTATCTCCATTTCGAAGATGCTGGTTTTCCGGAAGCACCCCGTGAAGGAACATATTCATTCTCGCCAGATTGTAGGTCGATGGCATCAGTTCCTGTCCATAATACTTGATATAATCCGGTTCGCTTGAATAATTTTTGCAGCTGAGCATCAGAGAACCAGAGCCCATACACGGGTCATATACCTGCAGGCCTTTTTTGTTCTCCTGCCCGGTCATCGCAATTCTGCAAAGAATCTGTGCCGGGCCATGCGGCGTATAAAACTCCCCTGCTTTTTTTCCTGTCTCAGATGCGAACTGACCAATCAGATATTCATATGCATTTCCCAGGACATCTCCTTTGGCATGGATTAAATCAGCTCCATCCAACACTTTGATGACTTCTGCCACCGTTGCACTCTGCTTCTGGTCTCCCGTTCCCAATCTGTTGGAATATAAATCTACGTCAGCAAATAGCCCATTGAATAATGCATCAGATTCCTGGATCCGGTTAAATGCAGCCTGCAATTTTTCTCTGTTAAATGCATTGTCCTTTGCCGCATTCAGCATGCTGACATATGTCATATCCGGGTCAAGGGTATAATGCAAAGAATGTTTCAGTTCCTGAAGCAATTCTTTGGCATCAGCAGTCTTCATGATTTCTTCATATTGCTTCTGCGCCTCCTGTAAATCGTCCGGTGTTTCATCATTCAGCAAATCATATACTTTTGCCAGGTAAGCATCTGACAGATATTTATAGAAAACCAGTCCTAACAAATATGTTTTATATTCGTTGGCATCCATTTTCCCCCTCAGCACATCTGCTCCATTCCATAATACCTGCAATAAGTCTTTACTCTCCATCCTTTTCATCCTCCTCTATTTTTCGGATCAGCGCAAGCGTCAGATGGTTCATATCTTCCGCCTGTTTGATTCTCAGCCGATTTTCTATCAATGATCGCCGATAAAGCTCGCCGATTACCCGCTGCTTTTCGATCTCTGGCAGTCTTATTTTTAACTCACCGATGGTTTTCACATTCAATTTTTTCACACTCAAGGTTGTCCCCTGATGGAACATCGCTATCTGCTGCTCAAAATCCTTCCCCTCGTTAAATTGAAAACAGAAATACCATTTATCCAGTATCTTAGAATCGAATTTGCATCGCAAAAAATTCGACGTGAGGCATTTATCTGCATTCGCTGTCGAAACAGGTGCCGCTTTCGTCTTCATCAGATTGATAATGCATTCCGATCTTTTGTCATGTACATTCACACACGATAAATCATTTTCAAAATTCTCAGGGGAATATAAGCGCAATTCCTGTGCATGAATTCTCGTAGGATTTTTGCCCAGGGAAAAACTCATAATTTCGTTTAGTTGTCTCATTTCGGCCATTACATCACCGCTTTCTACACTATACTATACTGTACTTTAATTAAATTACAATATCATAATACATCCACTTTCCAGTTTCGTCAATATGTAATTTACTTAAATTACAAAAAAAGAGAACCGACACACCATGTGTTCATCCTTCACAGGCGTTGTCGATTCTCTTGTTTCTTTTATTCAATATCTTTCGCTGTTTTTTACGTAAAGTATACGAGCTCTTCTTCCGGCTTCTCGGCTTTCTCGATCTTCACCGCTGTGAGCACCGGGCCGGGGCCCTGGTATTCTTTTCGCATCTCGGTTTTCACCGTGGCGGTGAGCTTGATGAATTCCTTCTGCCGCAGTTTGTCCGCGAACTGGGATTTGCACAGGAAGCCCACGAAGGTGACATCTTCCGCGCAACAGGTCATGGCAAAGCGGCCCGGCACGAAATAGCCCTTGGGCAGCTTGTCGCCCCGGTATACCATAGCCGTGAAATGTACGGTCTTGCCGTCATATTTTTCCGGGTGGTCCATGGCATCCAGATACCACAGACCGTAGTCGTCGTCCTCAATCTCGATGGTGTCCGCCGTCAGGTCGAAGGGCAGATCATCGTCATCGTCATCCTCATCGCTGCCGTCAATGGACTCGTAAATGATCTGTACCTGTCGGTTGGCAGCCTTCACGGAACGGCGCAGGCTTCCCTTCTTCGTGTCCTTGGTACAGCGGTTGAAAATGACCACATCGGACAGCTTCACCAGCTCCATCATGATGGAACGCATGTTGCTTAAGTACATTTCAAAGGTGCTGGCATCGATCATGGTGAAGGTCTGTACCACCGGCCAGTTTTTCGGCAGTACTTCCAGCAGCTTCTCGATTTTCCACATGCCGTTGTACTCGAAGATGGTCAGCTTCTGGCGGTGCTGGCGCTGCAGCTGTTTGAGGAAATCGGTGGTGAGTTCTTCCGGGCTTTCCACGGTGACAAGTACGGCGTTGCCGTCGGCCAGCACTTCTTCCTCGTATTCCTCTACGCCTTCCTCACAGCAGATGACAAGCACTTTCTTGCCCTCTGTGAATTCATGGTCTTCCAGGATTTCTTTGATAAAAGAGGTCTTTCCGCTTTCCAGAAAGCCTGTCGCAATATATACCGGTATCTCCAGCATTTCTTCACATCCTTACTTCAAACGGAATGCCCGCTCGATCTCTTCTGTTTTCAGTTCTGTACCGATCACGCACAGGCGGCCGGTCACTTCCGGCTCTCCCTTACGGATCTCGTATTCGCCGGGCACAAGGTCAAAGTAGATCCATGTGCCGTCTGTTGCCTGGATCATGCCCTTTGCACGCAGTACCATGCCGAATTCCTGACTGTTGGCCATGCGCTCCAGCACTTCCTGTACCTCGTCGTCGGTGTATTTATGATGGGTCTCGGTGCCCCAACTGGTAAATACATCATCTGCGTGATGATGGCCCTCATGGTCATGATGATGGTGGCCGCAGCTGCAGTTACCGTGCTCATCGTAGTGATGCTCATGATGTTCGTGATCATGGTGATCATGCTCCTCGTGGTCATGGTCATGATCGTGGTGATCATGCTCCTCATGGTCATGGTCGTGATCGTGGTGGTCATGCTCTTCATGGTCATGGTCATGATCGTGATGATGATGCTCGTGATCATGGTCATGATCGCAGCCGCAGTGATCGTGGTCATGCTCTTCCTCTTCCATCAGCTGCATAACGAAATCGTTCTTTTTCTCCATGGCATCCATGATCTGTGCGCCGGAAATATCATCCCAAGGAGTAGTGACAATGGTTGCCTCCGGATTTTTCTCCCGGATCATAGCAACAACCTCATCCAGCTTCTTCTCGGAGAGCTTCTGGGTTCTGCTCAGCACGATACACTTGGCGCTCTCGATCTGATTGTTGTAGAATTCGCCGAAGTTTTTCATAAACATTTTGCACTTCATGGCATCTGCCACAGCAGTGTAAGTGGAAAGCTCGATATCTGCCTCATCTGCCACTTTCAGCACAGCCTTCATGACGTCAGACAGCTTGCCCACGCCGGAGGGCTCGATGATGATCCGGTCAGGGGCGAACTGCTTTAATACATCCTGCAGAGCGGTGCCAAAATCGCCCACCAGAGAGCAGCAGATGCAACCGGAGTTCATCTCTGTGATCTGCACACCGGCATCTTTTAAGAAGCCGCCGTCGATACCGATCTCACCGAACTCATTCTCGATGAGGACGATCTTCTGGCCTTTCAGCGCCTCGTCCAGCAATTTTCTGATCAATGTGGTCTTTCCGGCTCCGAGGAACCCTGAAATAATGTCTATCTTTGTCATGTTAATCCCTTCCTGTTCTTCAAAACTGATTGTCTGGTTGCAACTGCCGCACTGCTATTCCTCGAAGGTCTCCTTTAGCTTATCCATGAAACCCTTCTTCTTCGGCTTATCCTTGCCTTTCTCCTTGTCCTTGCCTGCCGCCTCTTCCGACTGGTTCAGGCTGTTGCCGCTGGCCATGTCAAACTGCTTTAACAGCTCCTTGGCCTCATTGCTCAGCCGCTCCGGTGTCTTCACCACCAGAGTGACATAGTGGTCGCCGCGGACAGATTTGTTCCGCAGGGAAGGCACACCCTTGCCTTTCAGACGCACTTTGGTGTCGGTCTGGGTGCCGGGCTTCACATCATAAATGACGGGGCCGTCCACGGTATTGATCCGCAGCTCGCCGCCCAGTGCTGCCTGTGCAAAGCTGATGGGCACGGTGGAGAAAATGTTCATATCCTGCCGCTGGAATACCGGATGTCTGGAAACCACAACCTCCACCAGCAGATCGCCTCTGGGGCCGCCGTTGACGCCGGGTTCTCCTTTGTCCCGGATACGGATGCTCTGGCCGTTGTCGATACCGGCCGGAATGGACACCTGGATCTTCTTCTTGCTGGCAATATAGCCGGTTCCGTAGCAGTCCGGACATTTGTCCTTGATGACCTTACCGGTGCCGTGGCAGTCCGGACAGGTCTGTACATTTCTTACCATACCAAACAATGACTGCTGTGTAAATACCACCTGGCCTTTTCCGCCGCACTTGGAGCAGGTAACCGGGGAGGTTCCCGCCTTGGCGCCGGATCCGTGGCAGGTCGGGCACTCATCTTTCAGCGTCAGCTCCAGCTCCTTCTCGCAGCCGGAAATGGCTTCATCAAAGGTAATGCGAACACTGGCGCGCACGTTGGCACCCTTCATCGGGCCACTGTTCGCACTGCGGCTTCTGCCGCCGCCGAAGAAATCTCCGAAAATATCTCCGAAAATGTCTCCCATATCCATATTGTTGAAATCAAAGCCGCCTGCCCCCGCACTTCCGTCAAAAGCAGCATGGCCGAACTGATCGTACTGTTTTCTCTTCTCCGGATCACTCAGCACCGCGTAAGCCTCGGAAGCCTCCTTGAACTTCTTCTCCGCTTCCTTGTCTCCCGGATTGGCATCGGGATGGTATTTTTTTGCCAGTACACGATATGCTTTTTTAATGGCTGCCTCGTCCGCACTCCGGTCTACGCCAAGCACCTCATAGTAATCTCTCTTGCTCTCCGCCATTTTATTCACCTTTCATCTTGTTTCTCATGATATACCGTATGCAACGCACCAAAGTCCGGCTGCAGGAGATGTCCTCCGCAGCCGGACTTCCGGTGCTTAAGCGACCCTGTCCGTGCAGGCCGCCCCTTGCGTTTTAGACCTCCCGGTAATCGCCGTCTACCACGTCATCTTCCGGTTTGCCTGCATCGTTCTGAGTGTATCCACCCATATCCGGTCCCGGCTGGCCCTGACCCTGGGCACCTGCTGCTCCCTGAGCCTGCTCATATACTTTTGCAAACAGCTTCTGTGCGCTGTTCATTAATTTCTCTTTTGCAGCCTTCATATCAGCTACCTGAGCCTCTGTCATGCTCTCGGCCGGTGTAGCCTCGATCATCTTCTTCAGCTCATCCAAAGCGGTCTGAACCTCTGCCTTGTCAGCAGCATCCAGCTTATCTCCCACTTCCTCCATAGCCTTCTCGGTCTGGAATACCATGGAATCCGCATCATTTCTTGTATCTACTGCATCCTTACGGATCTTATCCTGTGCCTCGAACTCAGCAGCTTCTTTTACTGCCTTGTCGATATCGGCCTCGGACATATTGGATCCGGAAGTGATGGTGATGTGCTGCTCCTTGCCGGTTCCCAGATCCTTGGCGGATACGTTTACGATACCGTTGGCATCGATATCAAAGGTAACCTCGATCTGCGGAACGCCTCTTCTTGCCGGCGGGATACCATCCAGACGGAACTGGCCGAGGGTCTTGTTGTCTCTTGCAAACTGGCGCTCACCCTGTACCACGTGGATATCAACGGCTGTCTGGTTATCTGCTGCGGTGGAGAAGATCTGGCTCTTCTTGGTCGGGATCGTTGTATTTCTCTCGATCAGTCTGGTAGCAACGCCGCCCATGGTCTCGATGGACAGGGACAGAGGTGTTACATCCAGAAGAAGGATATCCCCGGCACCTGCATCGCCTGCAAGCTTACCACCCTGGATAGCTGCACCGATGGCAACGCACTCATCCGGGTTCAGGGTCTTGCTGGGCTCATGGCCTGTCAGCTGTTTTACTTTCTCCTGTGCTGCGATCATACGTGTGGAACCGCCGACCAGCAGTACCTTGGAAAGCTCTGCTGCAGTCAGGCCTGCATCCTTTAATGCGTTCTGTACCGGAACTGCGGTACGGTCGATGAGATCTTTGGTCAGCTCATCGAATTTTGCTCTTGTCAGATTCAGGTCCATATGCTTCGGGCCCTCTGCGGTTGCTGTGATGAACGGCAGGTTGATGTTGGTGGTGGTTGCGGAAGACAGCTCTTTCTTTGCCTTCTCAGCAGCCTCTTTCAGTCTCTGCAGTGCCATCTTATCATTGGAAAGGTCTACGCCCTCTGTCTTCTTGAACTCGTCGATCATCCACTGGGTGATCCGGTTATCGAAGTCATCGCCACCCAGATGGGTATCACCGTTGGTTGCCAGAACCTCGATGACGCCGTCGCCGATCTCGATGATGGATACATCGAAAGTACCGCCGCCCAGGTCATAAACCATGATCTTCTGCTCTTTCTCATTGTCCAGGCCGTAAGCAAGCGCTGCTGCGGTAGGCTCGTTGATGATACGCTTTACATCCAGGCCTGCGATCTTGCCGGCATCCTTGGTTGCCTGTCTCTGTGCATCATTGAAGTAAGCAGGAACGGTGATGACAGCCTCTGTTACCTTCTCGCCCAGATAGTTCTCTGCGTCTGCTTTCAGCTTCTGCAGGATCATTGCGGAAATCTCCTGCGGAGAATATTTCTTATCGTCGATGGATACCTTGTAATCCTGACCCATATATCTCTTAATGGAAGAGATGGTCTTCTCTGCGTTGGTAACTGCCTGACGCTTTGCCGGCTCGCCCACCAGACGCTCTCCTGTCTTGGTGAATGCCACAACGGACGGTGTGGTTCTTGCACCTTCTGTATTGGCGATAACTACCGGCTTACCGCCTTCCATAACTGCTACACATGAATTTGTTGTACCTAAGTCAATACCAATAATCTTGCTCATAAATAAAGCCTCCTATCAAATCTATCTCTCTGTTGCTGATTACCTGTCTTTATATCAAAACGCTGACGCGTCCTGAAAGCTTTTTAGTTGGCTACCTTTACCATGCTGTGACGGATCACGGAATCACGGTAGGTGTAACCTTTCTGGAATTCCTCTGCGACGACATTCTCGCCCAGGTTCTCATCTTCCACATGCATCACGGCATTGTGGAGGTTCGGATCGAATTCCTTTCCAACCGCCTCAATGGGCTTCACTTCGATGCTCTCCAGCGTCGTCATCAGCTGCTTGTAGGTCATCTCTACGCCTTGGGCAAAAGGCTCTGCCTTCTGCTCCTCGGTCAGACCTGCCAGACCTCGCTCGAAGTTATCAATGACCGGAAGGATCTTCTCCACCACGCTCTTGGCTCCCACCTCAAACATGGCTGCTTTCTCTTTCTCGGTTCTCTTGCGGAAGTTATCAAACTCCGCCATCTGGCGCTTCACCCGGTCGGTGAGCTCCTCTATCTGGATATCTTTCTTGTCTTTTTTGTCCTTCTTTTTCTTACCGAACAGCCCCTTCTTCTCCTGGCCGTCCTCTGCGGCAGCTTCCGCATCCTCTTCGGGCTCTTCCGCATCCTGTGCGTCTGCCTCTTCCGCCTCTGCAGCTTCTGCTGTCTCTTCTTCTGCGGCTTCCTCCGCAGCTGCTTCCGCCTGGCGTTTCGCCTCTTCCACTGCCTGTTTTACCGCATCTTCATTCTTGAATTCTTCGTTTCCCATTACTGATCACCACTTTCCTCTGGTGTCCCAGATCGTTTATAAATTCCATCCAGCTGTACCATCAGTGTCCGCATCGTCTGGATCACCTTGTCGTAATCCATTCGCTTCGGCCCGATGATGCCAACCGTTCCCTGCATGCCGTCTCCCAGATCGTAGGTGGCAGTCACCACACTGCAATCCTTCATCGCCTTTACCGGCGTCTCCTGACCGATATACACCTGAATGCCGGTGTTGCTGTTGTTTTCCATCGTATCGTCGATGAGGTTCGCCAGCTCCTGCTTCTCCTCCAGGGTGCCGATCAGCTCCGTTGCCCGGTCATTATCACTGAGCTCCGGATATTTCAAAATGTTCGTCGCACCGCTGGTGTAAATCTCCATGTCCTCGGTGCTGACCTGTATGGCCTCCGCCACAGCATCAATGACGCTGCTCACCACGTTCGTGTGGATCCCGGCCTGTTTCTTCAACCGGGAAATCATATCCAGGTTGATCTCCTCCAGCGTCAGCCCGTTCAGGCTTGTGTTCAGGAGGATGTTTAATTTCAGAAGCATCTCATTGTCCATGGCCTCGTCCAGGTCAATGATCTTGTTCTTGACAATGTTTCCCTCCACGACAATAACCGCCAGAAGCTGGCGTTCGTCCACAAGAGACAGCTGGATGAACTTCAGCTTGCTCCTGTGATATCTCGGGGAAGAAATAATGGAGGTATAATGGGTATTGTCCGCAAGCACCTTAGCTACCTGCTGCAGCACCTGCTCCATCTTGTCAGCCTTCTCGATCATCAGCTCTTTCATCTCTGTGATCTCCCGCTGCTTCTCCTCCATCATCGTGTCCACATACAGGCGATATCCTTTATCCGAAGGAATCCGGCCCGCCGACGTATGGGGCTGGAGAATCAGACCCATCTCTTCCAGGTCCGACATCTCATTGCGGATGGTCGCAGAACTTAAATTCAGATCGGAATATTTGGAAATCGTTCTCGATCCCACCGGCTCACCTGTCTCCAGATAATTGCGGATGATCGCTGTCAGGATTTTCTTCTTCCTGTCATCCAGTTCCATTCTGCTCCCTCCTTTTGATTTGTTAGCACTCATTACTTAGGAGTGCTAATATCTTATGTAGATAAACTAACACTTCCCCTATTCTTTGTCAATAGGTTTATAAAGATTTTATAATTTTATAATTTCAGTTCAGCCAAGCTTGCTTTCGGACGGATTTTATGCTCGCATAAAAATCCGGGCGGGAGAAAGCTTGGGCAGAGCGCCCGCTAATGAGCAAAAACCAGCTGCGTCAGCAGCGAAAAGCGCCGACAGGCGCGATTTTGCGAATGGGCGCGGCTGAACTGAAAACCCAGGGCAGAGCGCCCGGTAATGAGCAAAAGCCAGCTGCGTCAGCAGCGAAAAGCGCCGACAGGCGCGATTTTGCGAATGGGTGCGGCTGAACTGAAAGCCCGGGATATGCGCGGCTGAACTGAAAACGGCTCCGGGGTCACCCCAGAGCCGTTTTCAGTTCTCCCAGTGTTTCTATGATCTTATCCGGCACCGCTGCCATCTGTGCCCGTGCCGGCCTCGGATGCCCTTTCGGGCAATACCACACGGTCCGCATCCCGGCCGCTTTTTCCTCCTTTGATATCAGAAGTGAGGCTGTCGCCCACCATGACGGTCTCTTCTCTTTTGATGCCCGGCAATGCCGCAAAGCAGGCATCGTAAAAAGCGGCCGATGGCTTGTCCGCCTGCAGTTTCTCTGATATGAAGATATGAGCGAAATCTTTGTCCAGCCCGCTGTTGTGCAGCCGCTGCCGCTGCACATGGGCAGCGCCATTGGTGGCCAAGCAAAGCACATACTTTTCTTTCAGGTCGTCCAGCAGTTCTCTTGCCCCTTCTATATAGAAGTTTTCCCCTGCGGCCAGCTGATTTTCATACGCATCCGAGAGCCGGGCGCCGTCACCGGACACCCCCAGTTCTTCCAGCAGCCGGTCAAACCGGTACTGCATAACCTGTTCTCTCGTAAGATTTCCCAGCTCCAGCTGTTTCCAGTGGTAGTCATTGAGCTCATGATACCGGGCCAGCACCTCCGGTGTGGGGGTAATGCCGTAGCCGGGCAGCACCTTTTGCAGTGCCGCCCGCTCTGCCCGGTTAAAATCCAGCAACGTATTATCTAAATCAAAGAAGATTGCTTCTATAGCCATGTGAATCCTTTCTATATCTTCCATTTATTTTTCAAAACCGATTTTACAATTATGCATCCAAAACGCCTGCCTTCACAACACATCTATCCGTCAATACAAGCTAACACCACAGACTCTCGGAAACCATCCACACAACAATACCATCTGTTGCCGCAAGCCGGCGCGAACCAGGCACACACCGATACAATCTGATGCTGCAAACTGTCTACGTAAAATCAAACAGTGACAGCTGGTTGGACTCGGGCAGGTCGCCCAGCAGGTTCAGATCGTCCATGAGATCCACCACGGTCTTGGGCACCTTGGTGCGCTGCCGGAAGTCGTCTTTGGACAGGAACGGGCCGTCCTTGGCCGCATCCACAATGGCCTCCGCCGCCTTGTCTCCCATGCCGTCGATGGTTGCCAGGGCAGGCATCAGCTTTCCGTCGATGATCTGGAACCGGGACGCTTCCGCCCGGAAAATATCAATGGGCACAAAATCAAAGCCTCTGGCGTACATTTCCTGTACCAGCTTCATGTCCTTTAACGTATCTTCCTCTTTGTTGCTGAGCTGTTTGGCTTTTCGTCTGGCCTCGTAATCCTTCATATGATATTCCAGCCGCTCCTTTCCCAGGCACATGAGCTCATAGTTAAAGCTGGTAGCACGGATACTGAAATAGGCCGCATAATAGGCCAGCGGATGGTACACCTTACAGTAGGCGATCCGCCAGGCCATCATGACATAAGCCGCCGCATGGGCCTTGGGGAACATGTACTTGATCTTCTCGCAGGACCAGATATACCAGTCCGGCACGTCATGGGCGATCATATCCGCCTTCCACTCCGGCCAGTTATCACACTTTCCTTTGGCCACGGTACCCTTTCGGACAGCCTCCATGATCTTGAAGGATTCCTCGGAATCCAGCCCCTTGCTGATCAGGTAGATCATGATATCGTCACGGGTACAGATGGCCGTGGAAATGGTGGCTTTTCCTTCCAGGATCAGCGTCTGGGCATTGCCCAGCCATACGTCCGTTCCGTGGGCTAGTCCGGCGATTCGCACCAGATCAGAAAAGGACGTGGGTTTGGTATCAATCAGCATCTGCATAGCAAATTCCGTACCAAACTCCGGGATGCCAAGGGAACCCAGCCGGGTGCCGCCGATGTCCTCCGGCGTGATGCCCAGGGCGCTGGTGTTCTGGAACAGCGTCATCACCTTCCGGTCGTCCAGCGGGATTTTTTTCGCATCAAATCCAATGAGGTCTTCCAGCATACGGATCATGGTGGGATCATCGTGCCCCAGAATGTCCAGCTTCAGCAGGTTGTGGTCAATGGAGTGATAGTCAAAATGGGTGGTGATGATGTCCGTGGTCATATCGTTGGCCGGATGCTGTACCGGCGTAAAGCTGTTGATCTCCTCGCCCAGAGGCAGAACGATGATGCCGCCGGGGTGCTGGCCCGTCGTCCGGTGGATGCCCACACAGCCCGACGCGATCCGCTCGATCTCACAGCTTCGTTTTCGGATGCCTTTATCCTCAAAATACCCCCGGACATAGCCAAAGGCTGTCTTCTCCGCCACGGTACCGATGGTGCCCGCCCGGAACGTCTGCCCGGCACCGAAAATGACCTCCGTGTATTTGTGGGCATTACTCTGGTATTCCCCGGAGAAGTTCAGGTCGATATCCGGCTCCTTGTTTCCCTTGAATCCCAGGAACGTTTCAAAGGGGATGTCGAACCCGTCCTTTTTCAGCGGTGCGCCGCACACCGGACACGTTTTATCCGGCATATCACAGCCGGAACGGCCGCCAAAGGCTTTGACCTCCTCGGAATCAAAATCGCTGTAGTGGCAGGAGGCGCAGTAATAATGAGGGCTTAACGGATTGACCTCCGTGATACCGGCCATGGTTGCTACGAAGGAGGAACCGACGGAACCACGGGAGCCCACCAGATAGCCGTCCTCGTTGGATTTCCACACCAGCTTCTGGGCGATGATGTACATTACGGCGAACCCGTTGGAAATGATGGAGTTCAGTTCCCGCTCCAGCCGCTCGGTAACGATGTCCGGCAGATTTTCTCCGTAAATCTCATGGGCCTTGGTGTAGCAGATTTCCCGGAGCATTTTGTCCGAATCCGGGATGACCGGCGGGCATTTGTCGGGCCGCACCGGGGACAGGGGCTCGATGGCGTCCGCGATCCGGTTGGTGTTGGTGATGACCACCTCTTCCGCTTTCCGGCTGCCCAGATACTCGAATTCCTTCAACATTTCCTCGGTGGTGCGCAAAAACAGGGGTGCCTGATCGTCCGCGTCCTTGAAGCCCTTGCTGGCCATGATGATCCGGCGGTAAATCTCGTCCTCCGGGTTCAGGAAATGCACATCGCAGGTGGCAACCACCGGCTTGTTGAACTGCTCGCCCAGCGCCACGATCCGCCGGTTGTAGTCCCGCAGATCCTCCTCGGTCTGGGCCGCCGACTCGTTGTCCCGCAGCATGAACATGTTGTTGCCGATGGGCTGGATTTCCAGATAATCATAAAAATTCACGATCCGGGCAATGTCTTCCTCGGTGCTGTCCCGCACCAGCGCCCGGAACAGCTCTCCGGCCTCGCAGGCAGACCCCAGGATCAGTCCCTCCCGGTACTGCATAAGCAGGGATTTGGGGATCTTGGGCTGCCGCTGGAAATATTTCAGATGAGAGGCGGAGATCAGCCGGTACAGATTCAGCCGCCCCGTCTCGTTTTTCGCCAGAATGATGGCATGGTAGGAATGCAGCTTGCGGATGGCATCGTCGGAAAGTTTGCCGATCCGGTTCAGATCGTCCAGCGTGTAGACGTCCATCTTTTTCAGCATTTCCACAAATTTTACAAAAATCTCCGCCGTACAGCCCGCATCGTCCACGGCCCGGTGATGATTTTCCAGCGAAATATTCAGCGCCTTCGCCACCGTGTCCAGCTTGAACCGGTTCAGGTTGGGCAGCAGGATCCGGGCAATGGCCACCGTGTCCACGATGGTAAAATCCCGTTCCATGCCAAGAAGGCTTAAATTCCGCTTGATAAATCCCATATCGAAATCCGCATTGTGGGCCACCATGACGGCGTCCTGACAGAATGCCATGAATTCCGGCAGCACCTTGTCGATGGTGGGCGCATCCAGCACCATGTTGTCATTGATACCCGTCAGATGCTCGATCTCAAAGGGAATGGGCACTTGGGGGTTGACGAAGGTGCTGAACTTCTCCGTGATGACGCCGCCCACCACCTTCACGGCGCCGATCTCGATGATCTTGTTTTTCAGATTGGAAAAACCGGTCGTCTCGATATCGAACACCACATAGGTGTCGTCCAGCTTCTGGCCTTTGGCGTGCTGCACGATCTGTTTTAAGTCGTCCACCAGGTACGCCTCCACGCCGTAGATCACCTTGAAATCGCTGCCTTTGGGCACCGCGTGATTGGCGTCCGGGAACGCCTGGACAATGCCGTGGTCGGTGACCGCCAGCGCCTTGTGTCCCCAGGAAATGGCCGTGCCGATGAGATCCTTCACATCGGACACACCGTCCATATCGCTCATCTTCGTGTGGCAGTGCAGCTCCACCCGTTTCTGGGCGCTGGTGTCCATCCGCCGCACCCGGAAATCCGGGATCTTCTTGATGCCCACCACGGAACCGATGGTCAGCTCACTGTCAAATTTATCAATGGTGGTGACACCCTTCAGCTTAATGAAGCCACCCTGCTTCAGTCCACCCAGAATGTCACTTAAAAACTCGTTTTTTGTAAAAATCTTGATGCTCATGGTGTCGGTGAAATCCGTCACATTCATGATGATGATGGTCTTCTCGCCCCGGATCTCCCGGGTTTCCAGACTGCTGATCTGGCCCCGGACGGTCACCTCG
This sequence comes from Oscillospiraceae bacterium NTUH-002-81, assembly GCA_032620915.1. Taxonomy (NCBI): domain Bacteria; kingdom Bacillati; phylum Bacillota; class Clostridia; order Eubacteriales; family Oscillospiraceae; species Oscillospiraceae bacterium NTUH-002-81. The sequence goes on along the minus strand of CP136052.1, from coordinate 1,249,640 downwards.
CCCATCTCACCCAGAATCTGATCCATGGGGATGGCGTTGTCTTCAAAATCTCTTCCATATAAAACATCGGGATTATCGGAGCGCTTGTAGCCACCGGCAAAGCCGCCGCCGTTTTTCTGGAAGCCGCCTTTGCGGAACTCCTTCTTCTGGAACGTTCTGCCGCCTGCTGCCTGTCCGTTCTGGCCGCCCTTGTCCCTGGACGCGCCGGTCTGCCCGGCAGCTTTTTCTTTTGTTTCTTTGTCCCTGTTCTCCGCTTTTTCCGCCGGCTTCTCCGCCTTTGGCGCATCGTCCCAGGGCAGGTCTGCCCCCTTGGCTTCCAGCAGCGGCCCTTCCCCGGCTCCCTTCGTGTGGCGCACGATCTCCTGGATCTCCCTTGCGATCTGCTCCTCACTGTTTTTCCGGTATTTGCTCTCCTTGGGCGCCTCATACTCCACGGCGGTGATCAGATCCATGCCGCAGCGCTCGCAGAAAATCTTTTCCAGCACCCGGACGATCTCGTCACTTTTTTCCCGGGCAATGACACTGTCCGGGATGTGTAATGTCAGCTTCCGATCCTCGGTAAACTCCCATTTGGCCTGGGAAAACAGATTATACTCCACCCGGCTGTAATTTTTGAACTCCGTCAGGATACTGTCATAATACACATCCATCAGCGTCCGGGGGGAATACTGCTCCGACAGCCGGAATTTTTCAATGATCTTAATGGACATGCGCATCCGCGGAAACAGCTGCTGCCGGATAGTCTGCTCTGCCTTGTAGATCTGGGGCTTCTGGATGAGCCGCTCACTGTTCATATAAATGCGCAGAATGTCCCGGTTGCGGGTGGTCGCCACCCGCTCCACCTCTGTCTGTGCAAACAGATCCTGGATATCTTCACTTAATTTCAGTCCCGGAAATACTTCCATGAACGCTTTTGCCATGTATTTTTACGCCTCCCAGTGATCCAGCTCGTCCTTTAATGTGGACAGAAGCTGATCCTCCGGCACCTTGCGGATGACTTCCCCCTTACGGATGAGCAGTCCCTCCCCGATGCCGCCTGCAATACCGATGTCTGCCTCTTTTGCCTCGCCCGGGCCGTTGACCACGCAGCCCATGACTGCCACCTTGATGTCCAGCGGATAGCGCTGCACCAGATTCTCCACCTGGTTTGCCAGGCCAATAAGGTCAATGCTGGTGCGCCCGCAGGTGGGACATGATACCACCTCGATGCCGCCCTTTCGAAGGCCCAGCGTCCGCAGGATCAGCTTGGCCGACTTGATCTCCTCCACCGGATTGCCGGTCAGGGATACCCGGATGGTGTCGCCGATGCCCTGATACAAAATGATGCCCAGCCCCACCGACGACTTGATGTTGCCGGAAAGCACCGTGCCCGCCTCAGTAATCCCCACATGAAGCGGATAGGGCGTCTTTCCCGCCAGCAGCTCATGGGCCCGGACGCACATGAGCACGTCGGAAGACTTGATGCTGATGACCAAATTGTCATAACCCATATCCTCAATCAGGTGTACCTTGTCCAGGGCGCTCTCCACAATGCCCTCTGCCGTCACACCGTGATATTTCACCACCAGTTCCTTTTCCAGAGAACCACTGTTGACACCCACACGAATGGGAATGTTCCGCTCCCTGGCCACATCCACCACTGCCTGCACCCGTTCCCGGCTTCCAATATTACCAGGATTGATGCGGATCTTATCCGCGCCGTTTTCCATGGCGGCAATGGCCAGCCGGTAGTCAAAATGAATGTCCGCCACCAGCGGGATATGGATCTGTTTTTTGATCTCGGGCAGTGCTTTCGCCGCCTCCATGGTAGGCACGGTGCAGCGGATGATCTCGCAGCCCGCCGCCTCCAGCTCCTGAATCTGGGCCACCGTGGCGGCCACATCCTCGGTTCTTGTATTGGTCATGGACTGGATCAGGATGGGATTGCCCCCGCCAATGACCCGGTCTCCGATTCTGATCACTTTGGTATTGGAACGAAACATGTGTATTTCCTCCTCATTTTTTACTTTCCTTCTTATTCTAACACGGGTATACTAAATGTACAACAAATGACAAATGAGGTTTTTTATGAAAGAAATTCTTCCCCATATCTATATGGGCACGATCCCGGCGGAGAAATCCACCCAGAATGACGTGAATATTTATATGATCCACCAGGGAGAACAGACGCTGTTCATCGACTGCGGTTATGACACTACCTCCTCGCTGGCCTTTTTTGAGCATGTATTTGAGACCTTTCATCTGCAGCCGGAGAAAACTGCCCTGCTGCTCACCCATTACCACATTGACCACGTGGGCATGGTGTGGTGGTTCCGGCAAAAAGGTGCTGCCATCTACATGAGTGCGCCGGAGTACGAGGACGCCCGCACCGGTCTGACCCGCATCCGCACGGATATCGGCTACACCTGTGGCTTCCACGATGCAGAAATTTCCATCATCGGCCAGCGGGTATTTGATCCGAGAGATTACCGTCCCTTTTTCCACGATGTGAAAGTTCTCTCTCCCGGGGACGTGCTGGCCATCGGCCCCTACCGGCTGCAGGCCATGGCGCTGCCCGGCCACACCCCGGGACAGCTGGGGCTGTACGAGGCGGCCCACGGCATCCTGTTCTGCGGCGACCATATCATCCGCCGCCTGGCCCCGGTCATCCTCACCGAAACCCGGGATCAGCATTTTCTGCACATTTACGAGGATGCCCTGCAGCAGGTGGCTGACCTGCACCTGCACTGGCTCTTTCCCGCCCACAATGACGCGATTTGCGGGGAAGCAGACATTCGGAAGGCCATTGAGGACATCCGCATTTCCTACCGGCATCTGTGCGGCACCGCCCAGCTGGTGCTGAAAGCCTCCCGGCATCCCCTCACCGCCTATGAGATCACCTGCAAGATCTATCACCGCACCCGTACAGAGCTACGCCCGGTACTGGGGCTGCGGCAATATCTCATGGCCCAGAAGGTACTCACCTGCCTGGAAGCGCTGTACGATGAAGGAAAATTGCATAGAGACACAGACCGGCACGGGGCACTGATCTACTGGCAGTAATTATCCAAAAAACAAAAAAAGTCCCGAAAGGGTAGTTTCCAATAAGACAGTATGAGGACATTACTGACATAGGGTAGCTGCCGTACAGGAGTGCAACAAGAAAAATTGGCGATACTTGGTTTTCACAACCAGGTATCGCCTTTTTCTATCTTTAACAGAATGTTTGAATCTTATTGGAGGTACATATGATGCAGGAACTGAACTATATTCGTTGTGGTGATTACTATATTCCCGACATTCGCTTATCGGAGGAATCCAGACCTATTGGTCGGTGGGGACGTATGCACAGAGATTCCTGACGAATGAAGCCGAAAAAGGGGCGCGGGGCTATTTGCCCGCGCCCCTAAAGGTGAGCCTGTTTACTTTTCGATGCTTTGCAGCGATTTTTCCTCACGCCGCCGCCTGATCTGCCATGTGATCAGCGCAAGGCATCCGGCAAGAGATGTGCAGAGGGAGATCCCCCACAAGCCTAACACGCTGCTGTCGTCGGTCTGCGGGACTATGGTCACGCGCCAGCCTGCATACACGGTCATATCCTTCGTCAGATAAACGCCGGAAACCTTGTTTGTCAGGCTGCGTTCGCTGTACCAGCCCGTAAAGGCATAGCCGCTTCTTTTCGGCACATACTTCGACAGGTCAATGAGGGCGTTGTAGCTGCCGCTGACGGGAGAAAGCTTATCCCCGCCGTTCGTTTCAAAGGTCAGCGTGTAATAGACGGGCGGGTTGTAGCCGCCGCCGATGTACGTCCAGTGGGCGTAGACGGTGGTATTTGCAGAGAATACGGTATCCGTCGTAACCTTCGTACCGCCGCTCTTTTCGGTGTACCAGCCATCGAAGTTGTGCTTGCTCCGGGAGGCACTGGGCAGCGAACTTAGCTTCTGATTGGTGGTGGTCATGCTGCCGACAGAGGGCGTACCATCGCCCGCGTCAAAGGTGACGATGAACTCGGTGGGTGCAGACACGTCCTCCTCGAAGATTGCCTTGATCTCCACGTTGGCGTTCGGCATGGTGAACTTATTGTCCTTGATGGTCACGCCGCCGCTCATGACCTGCCACTCCTTGAAGTGGTAGCCGGTGTTTGGCTTGGCGGTCAGGGTGATCTCCGTACCGACCACGGCTTTTGCATGAGAGACGGAAGCCGTTCCGTTTCCGTCCGTTTTCACGGTGATGGTAAACTCAGTAGGTGCAGGAACGTCCTCCTCGAAGACAGCCTTGACCTCCACGTTGTCGTTCGGCATGGTGAACTTATTGTCCTTGATGGTCACGCTGCCGCTCATGACCTGCCACTCCTTGAAGTGGTAGCCCTTGTTGGGCGTGGCGGTCAGGGTGATCTCTGTGCCGGCCACGGCCTTTGCTTGAGATGCGGACGCCGTGCCGTTGCCGCCGCTGGTCACAGTGACGGTGAACAGCTCCTCGACCTTATCCTCCACCGTCAGCGTGCCGTTGACCCTGTTGAGCGAATACCGCTCGTCCCAGCCGGATTTGAGGATGGCAGCGGGGACAACGGTGTAGGTCCCGGGGGTATTCCTCGCCGTATCCACCGTGACCTCCGCGCCGTCTGCGTCAAGCAGCCGATAGGAAAGGGCGTTGTCCAGCACCGTATCCTGGTCATCCGTGCGTCCTTCGCTATCCAGCAGGCCGGTACAACTCACAAGGTCTGTTGGCAGCGCATCGCCCTTGGTGATGGTTGCGCTGCCTGCCGTCACGGTGAGACCTCGCACAACGACCGTGCCACCGGCGAAAACAGAACTATGCGTCCATGGCGACCACGACGCCGTGGTATCGGATACATAGAGAATATCGATATAGGTCCGGCCCGCCTTGATCGCCCTGACCTTCGTCGTATAGTGGGACACCCCCGGCTCGCTGGTCGTATCGACGGTTTCCTCGTAAATTTCAAAGATTCCCTGCTCTCGCATAATCGCCGACCAGGTGCCGTTTTCGCCGGGATTTATCGCCTTCCACTTGTAAGTGCGGGTATCTCCGTAGACCCAGTCGCTTACATCGAGTGGTGCTCTGAAGCCTGCAAAGAGATACTGGCGCACGGTCAGCGGAGCGGTAATGGGCGCGTAGTCATCGCTGGTGATGGTGACGGTGTAGACGTCTGTTTTCAGCTGCTCGCCACCCGCCTCATTTTTAGCATAGCTCAGAAGCCCGTCATTATCTACGCTGATGCTGTCCAGAATAGATGGAGACGCGGGCGGTGTGATGGCCGTGATCTTTGCACCCTTGGGCACCTCCCCCGGCTTGAAGAAATCCGCCGCCGTCCGTGTGCCTTGCTGCGCAAAATACATACCTCCTCTGGTCGGAATGATCCGAACCACAGGGTCTACCAGATCCCCTGCGGAAGGCGCGTCTTTCTCGAAGATGGCCTTGATCTCCACCTCGCTGTCCGGCATGGTGAACTTATCGTCCTTGATAGTCACATTGCCGCGCATGACCTGCCACTCCTTGAAGTGGTATCCCTCGTCGGGCGTTGCGGTCAGGGTGATCGTCGTACCGGCGGTAGCGGTGGAAGGAGTTGCGGCACCGGTGCCGTTGCCGTCATTGCTGACGGTGACGGTGTGCTCGACTGCGGGGGTGTTGGTTATCGTAATAGACAGCTCCTTCTTATCGTTGCCCACGCTGTTGAGAGCTCGAACGGTAAATTGGGCGGTCTGTTCCGCAGTGGGCGTGCCGCTGATCTCGCCGGTGGTTTGTTTCAGCGTCAAGCCATCGGGCAGCTCGCCGCTGAAAAGTTCCCACAGAATGAAGCCTCCCCCAGTTGCCTGAAGCTGATGGTGGTACGGCGTGCCGACCGTGCCGCCGGGCAGCGTCGTGGTAGTAATCGCCGGCGCATTCTCCGAACCCAGGAGCTTCACCCGGATCGCGGCTGTTACCGCAGGCTCCGGCTGCTGATATCTGTGCTCGTCGTTAGCGTCGAATACCAGCGTACCGGGGATGGTCTGCCAAGCCGTGGACTGCGCGTCATAGGACGATTCCTCCCACGAAACCTCTATGCCAACCCTGAGACCGTCGATGGCCTCGACGACCACAATTTCCGGCAGATTAAGCCCTGCAAAGGTCGTACCGAGTTTCTTCTCCGTAATGGGATCCGGCTCCTCGCAGCGCTTGAAGGTATTTTTGATGACGTTGACCTTGATCGTGGTCTCCGCCTTCCGGTAGCCGCGCTGGTCAGTCGGCGTGAATACCACCGTCACAACGTTCTCGCCCAGCTCGTCAAACCATCCGGGCGTGCCCTCCTGGAAGGAGAACGTGCCGGGGACGACGGTATCCGTCCCCTTGACCTTTGCCACGCCGTCCGCAAAAACGGCGCTTGCCCCGCCTGTGGCTCCCATCTCGAAGATCCGATTGACGAACATGGTATTGTCGGGCAGCGTAAAATCGCCGTTTTTCCACCGGAAGACGGGCGGCTGCGTGATCTCCGTCTCCACCGGGTCGGCCTGCAGCGTGACCTTTACCACGCCTCTGAGGTCGGCGCCCTCGGGTACGATGTAGTACTTCTCAAATTCGGCGCGGTTGACTGTACCGTAGATGGTCTGCTCCTCATACGAATTGGGGTCGTAGTTTGAATCGTCCCACTTGATGATGCCGGGCACATTGCCGTTCAGCCCGCTTCCCTCGTGGTTTGGTTCATCGGCCGCCGCGAAGAAATAGAACGCGTTCGGCAGACCGAGATCTTCAAAGGCTGTTCCAATCTTTTTATTGTCAATATACGATGTATTGGCTTGCCTGAATTTGCGGGGAATGACGTCCACGTTGACGGTACATTCCGCCGTGCTGAACCTCAGCCGGTCATAGGGGGTGAAGGTGACCTTGAGCGCCAGCAACCCCACCTGAACAAGCCCGCCGCCTCTGTTCCAGTAGCCGTATTTTTCCTGCTCCTCGTTCAGAGTGAACACGCCGGGAACCGTTTCGCCATCTGCCGTGGCTTTTCCGCCGGAAAGATACTCGTCGGAAAAGGCGAGCTGGCAAAAATCACCGCTGTATATCTGCCTGGAGTAGGTGGGCGGCTCAAGCGTTGGCACAATGGCTCCGTCGCCAATGAGTGTGATTCTGGCGATGGCCTTGACCGTGCTTGTCGGCTCCAGCTCATCCTCGTAGCGGCTTTCTTCAACATGCAGCTGGCCGGTAATGATCTGCTCGCCACGAGCGTTCGGGTCATAGGAGGAGCTGTCCCATGTCACGGGGATGGGAAAGAAGATCCTGCCGGTGTTGGTCTTTACCTCGACGAAGTGAGGAAGCCACAGATCCTCAAACGCCGTGCCCAACGGCACGTCGGGGAGGTCTTCCTCTATGACGCTTGTGATCGTGTACTTGATCCCCGTCACGATGACGATACATTCCGCTGTGGCGTATGTCTCCGCGTCGTCGGGGGTAAAGAGGATTTCCATGCGGTTTTCGCCCGGGTCTACTACGCCGCCCCAATTGTGCTTGAAGCGGAACGAGCCGGGAACAACAGTGTCCGTACCATCGACCTTTGCTTCGCCGCCTTTGAGATCTCCATCAAGGTACTGATCGCCGACATACCCCTTGGAGGGCAGCGTGGGCGGGGTGGTGATGACCGTTTTGGTGAGCTGCAAAAGCTCTCCGTAGGCCGTATGACAGGTTTCGCAAATGGCCTTCTCCGTGCCGGTGGCCTTGCCGCCGGAGCAGCTGCCTGTTTCGGTATGGCTGCTGTCCGTGGCGCAGGTGCGTGTGTGCGTTCCGTTGCCGTTGGAGGTCCATTCGCCCCAGCTATGATTGTGCACCTCCCATATGGCGTAGATGGTTTCGCTCAAAGACGGATGTACCATCAGGTAATTCCAATAATATCCCTCTTCGCGAAGATACCTTGGTTCCCCATTCGGACTATCTGCCCAACCCTTGAAGGTATATCCGTCACGGGTTGGAATTTTTTCTGATATGGGGATCCATACAGATAATTCCGAGCTGATCTTGCTCTCACTTGGCGGCGCGCCGCTGCCGCCGTTGGCATCGTAATGCAGCGTATAGGTGTATTGGGTGGCAGCGGGACGGACTGCGCCGAGCAGAGGCATTGGCGTTTTGCCGTCCTTGGAATCGCAAATCTCACATACATAGGTGCAGGGTTTTCCCATGGCAGCCGGTGCGTAGCCGCAATCCTTGCCATGCGCGTGCTTGCAGTCTGATGCTTGAAGGATGCAGCCGCTTTTCTCGGTGCACTCATGGACGCATTCCGTCGGTGCTGCGTTTTCGGCCTCTGATAAGCCGTCGGCATTCTCCGACACGCTTTCCGCCGGGTAGCATTCCGCCGTATGCGCATGGACGCACCGGGTTATGAGACTATGACATTCCTCCGTGTGCTCATGAGAACAGGGAATTTCCGCTGTCCCTTCGGTATAGCCGCAGGCCTCGTCATGCTCCGGGTGGTGTTCGCACAGACCGCCCGGGTTCGATGCGCGTGCGCCGGTCTCTCCCTCCGCCGCGAAGGCAGGCGCAGGCAGCATGGTCAGCACCATGCTGAGGCAGAGCAGCAGCGATAATAGCGTTCGCTTCATGTCGTTTCCTCCTTAGAACCTTCGTTTTGTCTGTTCTTCTCATGCAGCCGCCCGAAAATAGTTGTCAAGCGCTGCCTTCCTGAGTAAAATCAGGCTTTTAATCAGGAAATAGTATCAAACGGGGCTTTTTTCTTTTTCAGTACAATATACAGAATCAAGCCGATGTTGCCGAGCAGCGCAAGGCCGGCGGCGAAACCGATGACAATCAGAACGGGTGAAGTCACACAGACGCTGTCAGAGCTTGCGGGAGCGGCTGAATCCGCTGCGGCACTTACGCCGGTATCGGCTTCACCGATCCACCAGTGGCCGTTTTCACCGATGAATGGGGTCAGACCGTCCTTACCATCCGCGCCGACCACCTTGCCGAGATTGACTGTCGTGCCGTCGGTATAGCTGAGGACAAGCTCGCCGGCCGCATTGATCTCCGCTTTGGAGATCCCGACCCCATCCTTACCGCTTTTGCCGTCAGAACCGGTCGCTCCGCTTCTGCCGGGGCTGCCCTTGTCGCCCTTGACGGAAGCCCGCACGCCGGTGTCGGTGTCGCCCAGCCACCAGTTGCCGTTTGTGCCTATGTATGGGGCAAGCCCGTCCGTGCCGTCCTTGCCATTGGCACCATCCCTGCCGTCTTTGCCTGCTGTTCCGGTATCACCTTTATCCCCGGTTGCCTTCACGTTGAGGGAAGTCCAGGTCTGTCTGCCGTCATAGGAAATCTCCCAGATGTTATCACTGCCGATTCTGAGCTGCGGTGTTATGCCGTCTGCACCGTCCTTGCCGTCCTGACCGTCGGCGCCCTGCTCACCTTTATCCCCGGTTGCCTTCACGTTGAGGGAAGCCCAGGTCTGTCCGCCGTCATAGGAAATCTCCCAGATGCTATCACTGCCGATTCTGAGCTGCGGTGTTATGCCGTCTGCACCGTCCTTGCCGTCCTGACCGTCGGCGCCCTGCTCGCCCTTTTCACCGGTTGCCCTCACGCCGAGAGACGTCCAGGTTGCGCCGTCGTCATAGGAGACCTCCCACTCGTTTGTTCTGGTATTGATGCGAAACTTCGGCGCGGCTGCGCTGGTCGGCGGCTCCGGATTCTCTTTCCATATAGCATAGATAGTCGAGGTGGTAACGGGTGTAAAGTTATATGGGACCAGGACGCTATGATAAGCCCCGGCAACGCCGTACTTATATAACGCCGTACCATTTGGACTGTTTCCCCACCCCTCGAATATATATCCGTCACGAACCGGAATCATACTTGATACGGGAATCCATACACTTCTCTCTGAGCTGTACACAACCTGATCCGGAGGCACATTGGCTCCGCCATATCCGTCGTAATGCAGCACATAGGTGTATTGTGTGGTAGCAGGACTGGCTATATTGCTCGAAACCTTTGGTGCTGTAACGCCGGATGCTTCTGCCGAGTCAACCGGGTCTGCGCCGCCGTCTCCGGATTCACGGATTTCGCACACATGGCCACAGGGTGTCCCCGGGGCATCTTCTGCCCCTTCGGTATAGCCGCAGGCCTCGTCATGCTCCGGGTGGTGTTCGCACAGACCGCCCGGGTTCGATGCGCGTGCGCCGGTCTCTCCCTCCGCCGCGAAGGCAGGCGCAGGCTGCATGGTCAGCACCATGCAGCATAGGAGCAGGATGCTGAGTATTTGTTTCTTCATTGGCTTTTCTCCTCCTGTTCGTGTCGGTTCGGTTTGTCCGCCCCGTCTTTTTTCTGGTTTTCTCTGTTTCTGAGCCGGAAGCACAGCGCGGTGATCGCCGCTGCCGCGGCAAAGGGAGACGACGGCCACCAGCACATAGCCGCCCGCGTCCTCCCGCAGCAGCATCGCGCCGAAGCTGCCCCATGCGGCGGTCTGTCCCCGCCCGGCGACCGTGCCCGCCGCCTGCATCAGTGCCGCGAACAGCAGCATACACATAGCGCTCAGTCCATAAATGCCGCGCCGCTGCCTCCGGCGGGTGTTTTCCCGCACCCGCTGCTTGACGAGTGCGACCCGTCTTGCGGTATCGTACATATTGTTTGAACCCCTTTCCGGTTTGTCTGGAACTGTGATAAAAACCCTTTCACTTATATAGGTACAAAAAAACGAAAAAACTCTCACCCAAAACGAAAAATTTTTCAAAAAATTTGAGAGCTGCCAAAAAGCAGCTCTCAATGGGTGAATGTTCGGTTATTCCCTCTGCGACAAGCGGAAAGCGGACAGCTTTCCCGCCGCCACCAGCAGCACCGGCAGGGCGTAGGCGATGTACTGCGCCGCGCCGCCGTGGACAATGAGCAGATTATAGATGGCGTGGAGGGTAATGGCCGCGCCCAGCAGGCCGCAGGTGCCTGCGATCTTCAGCCACGTCCGCTGCCACGTGTATGCAAGCCCGCCGCCCACGATCAGTCCGCAGAGGACGTGCATCGCTCCCGTGCCGAAGCCCCGGAAGAAGATGAAGGAGAAGCGGTCCGCGCCGTTCTGGATCAGATAGCAGACGTTTTCAAAGGTGGCAAAGCTCAGGGCGAGCGTTATTGCGGCAGTCTTGATCTTATCCCCCTCCGGCTCGAACACCAGAAGATAGAACACCAGCGGCAGCAGCTTCATCATTTCCTCCACCACCGGCGCAATCTCCGCCGTGGCGGCAAGGGCGTCCGCCTGACACACCGCCGCAAGGAAGGTGTTGATATAGGCCGAAAGCAGGCACACCCCCATCCCGGCAATGCAGAACAGGAAGAAGCGGAGCTGCCGCCTGCCCATGCACAAAGCGGCCACCAGCAGCGGGGACACCATGCAGATAAAAATATTCTCGATGTAGGTCATGCTTCCACCGCCTTTCTCGTGGCAGGCAGCAGGCCGAGAATGGCGAGCGTCAGCAGCATATCGCACCAGAAGGTGGGGCTTTCCGGAGAGGTGTTCGGCCAGAAGCAGCCCGCCGTCCAGAGCAGATACTCCGCGAACGCAAAGCACAGCACGCCGATGTGGAAGTGCCGCACATTCCGCGCCGCGCCCGTCTGCGTTTTCGCATAGGAAAGACCGCGTATGGCACAGAAGGAGAGGTTCATCATCATGCCGCACCAGATCAGATTGGAGAGGATGTCTCCAAAGGCGCAGTAGAACGCCAGCAGCGGAAGGCCGAACGCAGGCGCAAGCCATGCCCTGCGGCAGCGGAAGCTGCGCTCGTCCTGACTGGTGAGCGTGGCCTGCAAAATGCGCAGGAAAATTACGCTGGCCACCCAGCCGAACTCCGATACATAAAAGACCCGCGGTGTGGTATCGAACAGCAGCAGATACAGCGTCCAGTAAAGCGCGCCGAAGGCGAAGCAGCCGTAGAAGCACAGCAGCAGAAAGTACGCCTGCCGGTGGCTTTTCCGGTAGGATATGCCCGAAAGCAGTGCGCCGACGAACGTGGTCAGTAATTGCAGCAGGTTCTCAATCAGCTCCATGAATCCCCTCGCTTTCCTCGTTCTGATCGTCCTCCCGGTTCATCTGCCGGATGCGAAAGCACAGGATGGTCACGCACACGCCAAGCAAAAACGCCAGCAGCCCGATGACGATGTATCCCAAGGCAGCGCCGCCGTGAAAGATGCTGGCTGCCGTTTCAAAGCCGGAATAATCGCCGGTCTGGAGGTTTGCGGCAATACCAGGCATGGCGAGGGACGCGCCTACAAGCAGCGCAAGGCACGCCGCCACAGCGGAAGCCATGGTGATCGTATTGCGCCGCCGCCGTTTCTCCCGCTCAATTTTGGCGATGCGCCGCTTGGTCTCCGCGACACGTTCCTCATGACTCCGCATTTGTGATTCCCTCCCGTTCCAGCAGCCTTCGCAGACTCTCTTTTCCGCGATACACCATGTTGGTGATCTGTTTTACCGTTTTCCCCGTGACCTCCGCCGCCTGCGCGTAGCTCATATCCTCAAAATAGGTGAGATATAAAACCTCCCGATAGTCCGGGTTCATTTCGCTCATGCAGAAATGCAGAATGCGGTTTCGCTCCTCCGTCCGGATAACCTCCTCCGTCAGCAGCCGCCCGTCCGGCTCGCCGGTCAGCTCGTCGAGGCTGAACAGGGGCTTCCGCTTGCTCTTATGGCGCAGCGCCATGTGCCGTGCCGCCTTATAGAGATACGCCTTGAAGCCGCCGTCCCGTATCTTCGGCTTTTTCGTGAACAGATAGGCGAAAACGTCCAGCATCAGCTCCTCAGACTCGTGAACGTCGTGCAGATAGCCGTCAATATACAGGGTCAGGGGGGCGCCGTATTTCTTCATCAGGGCCTCCAGCCCCGCGTCGTCGCCGTTCAGATATTGCCGGTAGAAAGCCTCGTCGCAGACCATATCGTTCACTTCCTTTTTGCGGATGCTTCAAATGCAGAGGGGTATCCGTCAGGTGCTTGTCCTGCCGGGATCGCGGCGCTGTTCCTGAAAGCGCGGGTCGGACGGCTTTTCCGCGTTTTCCGGGATCGCCCATGATCGCCCGAACCGGGACGCACCGGGGATCCGCCCCTCGGCGCAATATTGGTTGACCCGCCGCTCTGACACGCCCCAACGGTAGGACGCCTCCCGAATGGAGATATAGCCCTTGATCCCGTTCATACCGCACCTCCGCATGGATAATACTCAACACGATACATTATATACGAATATCCGAAGAAACACAAGGCGTCTGGTGAAGTGGGCAGCGAAAAGTTACGGATAGGAGCGACATTTTTTGAAAAAGTCCTCCAAAACTGGCCAAAACGCCCTGTTCGGATTGTAGTATGGGTAGAGGGGGAAATACGGTGGTACGAAGTAGAAAAAGTTTCACAGGCTCGGAGAAACTGACACCCACTATTCTGAACGATATGGTCAACGCCGTATATGTTCATGCACCGGACAAGTCCAGCGGACACCGAGTGCAAGATGTGACCATCAGCTACAACTATATCGGCATACTCCCCGCCAATTTACTCTATGACGTTATGAACGGAAAAGCGGCATGATTACTCATGCCGCCTTCCCGAAAACATTATTATACTGTTTTATTGGACCGCCCCGAAGAGTGCTATAATTATGCCTTCTTTCGGGACTTTTCTACGAAACTATAAAAGCGCTTTATCCCAGCTCATGATATCTCCCCAGGAATTCTCTCGTCCGCTCGTTGGTGGACTTGAACATCTCTTCCGGTGTAGTCTCCTCTACGATCACACCCTTGTCCATGAAAATCATCCGGTTGGATACCTCTCTGGCAAAATTCATCTCGTGGGTGACGATGACCATGGTCATCTTCTCCTTCGCCAGTTCCCGGATGACTTTGAGGATCTCCAGTGTCAGTTCCGGATCCAGCGCAGATGTGGGCTCATCGAAAAACAGGATCTTCGGCTTCATGGCCAGCGCCCGGGCAATGGATACCCGCTGCTGCTGTCCGCCGGAGAGTTCACAGGGATATGCAGTTCCCCTGTGCTCCAGTCCCATTTTCGCCAGAAGGGCTTCCGCCTCTTTCTGCACCTCATCCTTATTCCGTTTCTGCACACAGATCGGTGCATCCATGATGTTTTTCAGCACCGAATAGTGGGGAAACAGATTAAAGTTCTGGAACACCAGACTGAAATACTGCTGGATTTTTTTCAGATCTCCCTGTTTTGCATAAACACTGTGTCCATTGGCATCGTTCCAGGCTGCCTTTTCTCCCAGATAGATCAGTTCGCCGCCGTCCATCTGCTCCAGCAGGGTGGCGCACCGCAGCAGCGTGGATTTCCCCGAACCGGAAGGCCCAATGATGGAGATGACCTCGCCCTCTTCCACAGAAAAAGAAATGTCCTTTAAGACTTCCGTGTCTCCGAAGGATTTTCTGATATGATTCATTTCCAGAAGTTTCATTGTCCATCCCTCCTAACGGTAATAGCTGAGCTTCTTCTCCAGCCACTCCATGATGGTGGCAACGAGAAGGTTGAAAACATAGTAGAAAATACCGGCAATGGCGAACGGCATCATGGTTGTCTCGGCTGCAGCGATCTGCTTGGCGATGGAAAACATCTCCATGTAAACCAGTGCAAAGGCCAGGGACGTGTCCTTGACCAGCGTGATCACCTCGTTGGTGACCGCCGGAAGGATCCGCTTGATGACCTGAGGCAGGATGATCTTGCCGAAGGTCTGTACCTTATTGTAGCCGAGAATCCGGGCCGCCTCATACCTGCCCCGCCGGCATGGATTCGATACCGGAGCGGTAGATCTCTGCAAAATAAGCCGCATAGTTGACAGAAAAGCCGATGAGAATGGCAATATACCGATAGGCACCGCCGATGGACATGCCAAACAGATAATACGGTCCATAGAACACCACCAGCAGCTGCAGCATCAGCGGCGTTCCTCTCATGATGGAAATATAGATTTTAAACAGGAACCGGATCACCGGATTTTTTGACATCCGTCCAAAGGAGACAAGCAGTCCCAGCGGAAGGGAAAAAATCAGCGTCCAGCAAAAAATCCCCACAGATTTCATCATTCCTGTGGAAAGCTGCACCAGCATCGTATTCAGGGTCATGGCATTTCCTCCGTTCTTACGGCATTTTCATCATTTGTGCTGCCGCATCGCCGGAAAAAACATCAACCGATATTTTCTCCGGCCATAAAGCAGCCGGGTGACAGAACAGCAAAATGCGAGGGTGTCCTGCCGGGAAAGGCCAGAACCTTTCCCGGCAGAAAGCACCCTCACAAAAGCAATTCTTCTACAGTCTGCGGGCCAAATTATTTATCCAGAGTTGTATAGTCTGTCAGCTCATATTTCTCAGCCAGTGCGGTGAAAGTACCATCGCCAACCAGCTCGTCCAGAGCCTCCTGCACCTCATCACGCAGTTCGGTGTTGCCCTTCTTGAAGCCGATACCGTACTGCTCGCTGTTCAGGTACTCATCCAGCATCTTGAAGCCCTCTCCTCTGGATGTCAGCTGATACTGTGCCACACCGATATCCATGGCAATGGCATCGATGGCACCTGCCTTCAGCTCTACAAATGCGTTATTGTAATCACCAAACTCCTGCAGCTGTCCGAAAGATGCAGTCAGATCCTTGTGATCATCACTGTTGAGCACGTCCAGTGCTGCGGAAGCAGCCTGTACACCGACGATCTTGCCTGCCAGATCAGACAGGGCATTGATGCCGGAATCCTCAGCGGTTACGATCACCTGGCTGTTGTTGATATAAGGCTCAGACCAGGTATAGTCATCTTCTCTTCCGTCAATCGTAAATCCGTTCCAGATACAGTCGATCGATCCGGAATTCAGCTCCATATCCTTGGAATCCCAGTTGATCGGTGTCTTCACCAGCTCCCAGCCCTTCAGGTCGCAGACTGCCTGTGCCAGCTCCAGGTCAAATCCTGTGTACTCTCCGTTCTCATCCATATATCCGTAAGGCGGATATTCTGCATCAAACCCTACTGTAAACGTGGTGCGCTCTCCCTCTGTGGATGCAGCTGCATCCGCCGTATCCCCTGCTGCGTCCTCTGCTGCTTCCTCAGACTCTTTCACTGTAGCCTCCGGTGAACCGTCTGTCGTAGATGCTGCATTGTCACCGGATCCGCACCCGGTCATGCCCGCTACCATTGCCGCTGCCAGTGCAACTGCCAATTTCTTTTTCATAATACAAGTTCCTCCTCTTTGCTTTACTAGTATACTATCACTCTGCCACAGCAAAGTGTTCCTCGTATTGACAGAATACCATAGAAAGAAAAAGAGTGTCAATGCCAACCTAACAGTTCAGCCATCCTTTATGCGGACAGCTTTCGGGCTTGCACGAAAAGATGTCTGTATAAAAGGATGAGATGAGCGCCACGTATGAGCAGAAATGAGCTGCGAAGCAGCGGAGAGTGCCGTCAGGCGCGGTTCTGCGAACGGCGCGTCTGAACTGTCTCGGATGGATTCTACAACCCTCGGATGTATTCGTCCAGCACCTGCAGCCGCTTTTCTGCATAATCGGTAATCCGGGTAAAATCATCGGTATGGGGACTGTCCTCCCAACACTCAGCATCTCTTGCGAAGGCGCCGCTGTCCAGAAGATAGCTGCTCTGCTGCTTCATCTGTCCGGTAAGCACTTCCGGCGAGAGCACACCGCCATCGTACAGTTCTTCCCAGCGTTCCTTGATGATCTGCCGGATATTTCCCACATTTCTTTCAATGAGCTGTGTGCCCGGGCTCCAGCTCAGGATCTTGTCCACCGGATATGTGTAATAGCTCTGCAGCGTCGGTGACGTCTCATCCGTCTCATTCCCCCAGGTCATATCCATATCCCAGGGAACAAAATAGATCTTATAGGCGCCATCCACCACTTTCGCACAATAATACAGATTTTTCGCCCGGTTATCCACACCCATGATAGCCTGGATGTAGATCCACACGTCCGCCACATTTTCCAGGTCAAGAAGAGTCCCGGCATCCTCGGCAAACGTCTCCTCCCGAACCATCCTCATATATTCCCGGATGGGCGCCCAGGCATTCTGTGCCGCATGTCCGTTGCCGTTTTTCAGCTCCAGTCCGGCCAGGATCATGTCCGGCAGGCCTTCTTCCTTCTCCGGTACCCGCTCGTCCACGGACGGGAATACAAAATCACTGTCCTGACCGATATCCTCTCCTTCCTTTTTATAATAATACTCATGAAGCCCCTGGGAACCGCCGTCTGTAATGCCCAGCTGTTTCTCGTCAATGGGCTCCATCAGACCGTACAGTCCCATATATTCCCCATTCATAATAACTTCCACATATTCCATCCGGGTACCGAACGTCTCAGAAAACGGAATGGTATCTGCAGACATATCCGCCCACAGATCAATGGCCACCTTATCCCGGATCTTCGTATCATCCGCATAAAGCGCTGCCAGATTCCATTTACTGTCCCTGCGCAGCCCCAGAAGACTGGCGTTGCGCTTCTGCCGGTTGCCCTGGGCGTCCTCTTCAAACAGTTTCAGCTTGAAGCCCAGTTTCGGATAATTCCGGCTGACACCGCCCCGCACCCGCATTTTTGCCTCGGAGGATACCACTTTTCCATTGTCCTTCGGCCCGCTGTGCATGTCGATATGGACAATGGTATACTCCCCGTCCGTCTCGTCAGAAAACGTAATGTCCAGCACCGGCGTTCCGGTAAATACCACCTGATATTTCCGAAATACCTCATCATCGTAAATGTAGAGAGAAAAGCCTTCCCCTGCCTTCACCGCCCGGACCAGCGCTTCTTCATCCGCCGGAAAATCCGCAAATACCACCTGCTGCTCCCTGCCCGTGGATTCTACCTGAAAATCTGCTGCCCGGGGCATTTTCCCGGAAAGCACCGGCACATAAAAGGTTCTCTCATACGCACAATAAGGGAGCTTCTCTTCTTTCCGATAAAGCTCCCCTGATTTTTCATCGTCTTCAGTTCCGGCTTCCTGCCGGGTATCCAAAAGCCCGCTGATCGCCTCCGCGTCCAGTACCCGGGCCTCATTGCTGTAAATCTTCGGCTGTCTTCGCAGTGCCAGCGCAGTCAGTGCAAGCAAAAGCAGCAGACTTGCCGCAAACAGCCATCTCCGTTTCCGTCTGTCTGTCATTGATCTTGTCCTATCATTCGTTATCTTATCATCGTAAGTCTGAATATTCGCATACCTGCGGATTGCCCCCGCAATCCTGACATCCTATATTATAAGAAACTGACCGCCCTTCATCAATGAACAATTTTATTTTCATATGTATTTTATTGAACATCTGCCTCATTATCCGTCCACAATTTTACAGTTCTTTGATATATTCATCCAGTGCCTGCATCCGTTCTCTGGCAAAAGTCTCCATCTGCCCAGCTCATATCCATGTCCCAGGGCACAAAATAAAGCCGGTACGCACCGTTCTCAAAGCGGGCCGCATAGTACATATTTTTGACAGCATTATCCACACCACCGATGGACTGCAGAAAAATCCAGAAGTCCGCCGTATTGGTCAGATTCAGCAATTCCGGCGCCATGTCATCAAACAGGCCATACAGACCCAGGTGATCCCCGTCCCGCAGCACCTCCACATACTCCATGTTGGCACCAAAAGCCGCCTCTGTTCCGTAGGCATCTTCCTCCGCCATCAGCTGCTGCCACAGGTCAATGGACACCTTATCCCGGATTTTCAGATCATCTGCATACAATGCCGTCAGGTTCCAGGAATCACTGATCCGCATATCCAGAGACAAATTGTCAAGGACTTTTTCATCAAATTCACAAAAAAGCCACAAAAAAAAAGTGCCAGAAGCAGATTTTAGCTCCTGACACTTTTGCGGATGGGTTATTTGCTCCTGCTTAACAGTTCGTCGCAAAGGTACGCATATTTCGGCAGTTGGCCGATATAGGGTTTCCAGCGCCGCTTAATCTCGGCCAGTTCCAGCGGATCGGCGTCCTCGAAGTCATGGTCGTTTCCGGTCATTCCAAAAACATCCAGTGCTATATCATTCAAGCACTCATAACAAAGGCCAGCAGCGGACTCTATCCAGTTGCCGGTATCAATATAGACTGGGTCGATAGATATTGCCAGCCACACATAGCCGACCTTGTCCGACCAAACCAAATCATAAGCGGTCATTTGTTGGATGTGTTTCTCGAACACTTTGCGGACGCGCTCGATTTCAGTTTTCTCTTTTTTCTGTGTAAAGCATTTTCGTGTCCTCCTTGACAAAAATTTTGGTGCGTACCATCATCAGTTTAGCACAAGGCGGCTTCGTTTATCAGTCTGTCACATTTGCTGAATTTCATTTTTGAGCATACGCTTGATTTTATCGCTCATGGTTTCTGTGCTGGTATTGCTGAAATGGACATGAACCTTGTAGGTTGTCTTGCCGATTTTCTTTACCATCGCTGGCGTGTTTTCCGGCGCTCTGGACACAGTAGCGGCGTCTGCCGCCTGCATAGTACGGGGTTCTTTGTTCATGGCGCTCCTTTCTCCGAACGGGTCTGTGCCGCCCGGTAAAAAATCAGTCGTGCTTACTGTTTACAATGTCTTTTGCTGCCTGTCGGGTAGCACCGGCATTTTCTTCCCGGAAATTCTTCCCGTCAAAGAGGATCGGCGCACACCGTTCCAAAATACGGTCATAGATACGGGCGTGGGCCAGATCAGGCGGGTTTTTCAGCTCGGACAGTTTCAAGTTTGTTGTGATAATCATGGGCCTGCGGCTGCGATAGCGGCTGTCGATGACGAAAAACATCTGCTCCATAGCATATTCGGTACTGCGCTCTACACCCAGATCGTCAATGATAAGCAGGTCGTACTCGTCAAAGCTGGCGATAAAGTCGGCCTTGTCCTCGGAAAACATCCCGGTCAGGCGGTTCAGGATGGTGGGGAAGTTCGTCATCAGCACAGGCACATCCTGGTCAAGTAAGGCATTGGCAATACATCCGGCGAAAAAAGACTTGCCGGTTCCCACATCCCCGAACAACAGCAGGCCGGTGTTGTTTTTATATGCCTCCTTCCAGTTCTCCACATAGGCGCGGGCCTTGTCCATCAGGGGATTTTGGCCGTTGTCATTGGAAAATGTGTAGTCGTACAGATAACGGTCTTGCAAACCCTGTGCCTTTCGGCATTTGATACGCTCCATGCGGCGCTGCCGTTCCTCGGCGGCCTTGCGCTGCTCCTCAGCCTCCCGCTGGCACTGGCAGATACAGCGGGGCATGAAGTAGCCTGGTTTTCCAAAGCATGGCACAACGGTCTGCCTCTGGCCGCCGCACTTCTTACAGTGAATGAGGCCGTCTGCCGGGTCTATGTACTCGTCCCCGGCCAGTTCCACACCGGCGGCTGCCTTGTCGATCAGCGCCCGGATTTCTGCGGTAATCGGGGTCATACGGTTTCATCCTCCTTTACGCTGTAATCCCGGTTGCGGGTGGGCGGGGCTGCTTTCTTCGCGTCCTCACCGGCCCAGCGCCGGATGGTCGCTACATGGCTCTGATAACGCTTGCCGGTAGAAGCCATGTACTCGGACAGTTTTTCGATGTACTGTTCCCATACAGCAGGAAAGCTGGCCTGCAAGTCTGCCAGTTCTTCATCCGTCAGGAAAACATTCTGGTAACGGCCATAGGTGTGGGCGGAGCGTTCCTTCTCTATCTCTCTCTTTATCTCTATCTCTTTCTCTATCTCTATCTCTGGTGGACGAATGTCGGACAAATGTCCGCCGTTTGTCCGGGGCGCGGAAAGCGCCTTATTTTGGAGCCTCGCAGCCCGCTTTCGCTCAGCCTCGGTAGAGGACTGGCCAATTAAAAGTTCGATGTTGCTCATGTAGAATGTGCCGCTGTCCAGCACTTCCACAAGGCCCAGCTTCAGGAAGATTTGCAAGGCCCTCTCCACAGTGCCGATCTGCTGGCGGGTGATGGTGGCGATCATCTGCGCCGTGTAGGGGATATTCTCGTCAAGCTGGAGCCGCCCGCCGTGTTTCAGCGATTTCAGATACAGTTTGAGCAGAATGTTGGAATACAGCACACCGTCCTGCATACTTTCCAGCAGCACGATGGAATCATCATCAAAATAGTTTTCTTTGAGTTTCAGGTAATAATATTTTCGGTTGTCTGACATAGGGTTCCTCCTTGGGGTTTCTCTTGGGATTCTGTACGCATTTTAAGGCCGTTTTAGGGGTCAGAGGATAAATCTATCAGCCTGCCTTTGACACCCTCGAAAAAATCCTTGATTTACAAGGGTTTTTCAGCCCCTAAAGCGTGACATTTCTCCCGTTGTTTCCGCTTGCGCTTTGCGGCGTTGATCCGCTTCATGCGTGCGGCACATTCCGGGCAGTATTTGGCCCGGTTGGAACCGGGGGTAAACAGCGCCCTACATACGGAGCATTTCTTCGCATTCAGCCGGTGGAACAGCGCCGTTTCCAGTTCCTTATCCTGCGGTAATACCGCCGCCCGAAACCACCTGCACAACAGGGAGTAGGAAATAGACTGGACACAGACACATTCCTCCCCATCGTCCAGGGCGATACAGTTTCCGTCGATGTAGTTACAGCACTCATGCACCAGCCTCCGCGCTCTGCGATACTGGCGGTAATCCATGACAGGGATAGGTTCAGTCTTGTTGTTCTTCATAAATGATTTCTTTCATAAAGCCGGTAACCTCCTTGAATGAATTTATTGTTAAATATTCGTGCAAAGTATTGTTTTTTTCGTGCAAATGGCATATACTATAATTGCCAGCAGAAAGGGGTTGATCGTATGGCTGGAAATACCACAAACATCAGTATCCGCATGGACGCAGATTTGAAAGCGCAGGCGGACGCACTGTTTACTGAACTTGGCATGAACCTGACTACGGCGTTTAACATCTTTGTGCGCCAGTCGCTTCGTGAAGGCGGCATTCCCTTTGAAGTAAGGCTGGAACAGCCGAACAAAGAAACGGTTGCTGCCATGCTGGAAGCGGAAAGGATTGCAAAAGACCCGTCTGTAAAGGGCTACAATGACCTTGACGAGTTGTTTGCTGACCTGAAAAGATGAAAGAAACCAAATATACCGTCAAGTACACGACCAGTTTCAAAAAAGACTACAAACGAGCCATCAAGCGTGGCTTGAAGATCGAGGTGCTGGAGCAGGTCGTAGCGTTGCTGGCAATGGGCGAACCGCTGCCGGATAAGAACCGTGACCATGACCTGTCCGGCGATTGGGCAGGCCATCGGGAATGTCACATTCTCCCGGACTGGCTGCTTGTCTACCGCATAGAAGATGATGTTCTGGTGCTGACGCTGGCCCGCACCGGCACACACAGCGACTTGTTCGGCAAATAAACAGTCTGCCGCCGTATGGGGAAACCTGTACGGCGGTTTTTCTGTGTGCAAAAGCATGTCGTGAAACGCGGTAGCCCTTACCGCTCCGGCTCCCGGTCGTGAGACTTGTCCCGTTCCTGTCTGGACAGCTGCTCGGCGGTTTTGCGGAGCCGTTCCACTGCTTTCAAATCCTTCCGCATGGATTTCATGGCAAGCGTGTCCGTCTGCTTTCCAGCGGCCAGCTGGTCGATTTCCCGCTGCCATGCCTTTGGGGTGATTGCCTCGCCGCTGTCTTTCAGTTCTTTCAGATACCGGGCCGCTGCGTCATACAGAATCAGTTCCCGGCTGTAGCGCTGTTCAAACTGTTCCCGTTTTTCCGGCTTTACTTTGGCAAGCTGCTTGTGGATGGACTTGTACTGGTTGTACTGTTCCCACATCTCCCCGCGCTCGGTAAGGGTAGTGATCCGGCGCTCGGCCTTGACGATCTTTCCACGCAAGTCATAGTAATGACTGTTCATATCAGCGATTTTTTCATGAAGCTGCTGCATAGACTGGATGCCGTTTGCCTGCAAAAAGCTGAATAGTGCAGCGCTTTCCTGCAAAGCCCGGATTTTTCCGGTACGGGTGCGGGGAGCGTCCAACTGCTGCTGGGCCTCCCACAAGGCGGTCAAGCTGCTTTGCTGTGTTTGTGGTTTTTCCGCTTCGGCTTTCGACCAGCAATAAAGACGGGTAATGCGGGCTTTGATTTCTTTCAGCAGCTTGTTGTCGGCGGCGATCTGCCGGTTTACTTCGCCCTTGTCGGTGCGGATGCCGCGCTTTTCCATTTGGCTGGCGGCTGGCCCCAGATGGACAGAGGGAATCTTATCAATGCCCTGCCGCTTGTAACTGCGGTGGTCTACCAGGGCGGGCTGACCGGCGGCCTCCAATGCACGGTTGGTATAAGCCGCCCATGCCGCCCGCCAAATCTCCACATTTCCTTTATCGTTCCAGTCGGTCGTATCCTCCCGATGATTTTTCCAGCCGCCTTTCCCACCCGGGATACGCTGTCCGTTCTCGTCCAGATCGTATGCCTTGCGGCACTTTGCGCCCCACTGTCCATTTTCTTTCAGAGGCCGGAGCGTCAGCATGATATGGACATGAGGGTTGCCGGTTCCCTTGTCATGGATGGCAAAGTCGGCGCACATTCCTTTGTCTACAAAGTTGTCCTTCACATAGGCACGCACAAGGGCAAGCTGTTGTTCGCCGGATAGTTCACGGGGCAGGGCTGCTTCGATCTCGCGGGCAAGCTGGCTGTCCCTTGCTTTCTCGATTTGCTCCACGCTGTTCCAGAGGATAGAACGGTCTGCAAATTCCGGCGGGGCGTGGGCAGGCAGCATGATCTCCGCATGGACAATGCCGCCTTTCCGGGTGTAGTCGTGGGTCATGCCGTCCCATTCATTTGTCAGCTTGGTTCCGCTGCGGTAAGCAGCTGCGGCAACGGCAGAACGGCCTGCGCTGCGCTTGATAATACTGACGGGGATATGACAGAAATCTATGGGGAACACCTCCTTTCAGTGAGGGGATAACAGGCTCTGTGGAGCCGAACAAACGCAAAGCGGGTGTCTGGCTGCGCAGAGCGCACAAGGGGTTTGGGGAGCGTAGCTTCCCATCGTGG
Organism: Oscillospiraceae bacterium NTUH-002-81; assembly: GCA_032620915.1. Taxonomy (NCBI): domain Bacteria; kingdom Bacillati; phylum Bacillota; class Clostridia; order Eubacteriales; family Oscillospiraceae; species Oscillospiraceae bacterium NTUH-002-81. The sequence continues at coordinate 1,225,738 of CP136052.1, read as the reverse complement.
ACGAAGTACGCAACGCCCGAATATGGGGTCCCCACAGAAACCCAGCGGAGCGGTTTTTGTGGGGAAAGGAGGAGCAAGGGAGCGTGTGCAGTTTTCGCCGCAAGGCGGGAACGAAACAGAGCGGACTTTGCGACGACGCGCGCACAGCACCGGCAACGGTGTATAAGTGCGCCCTTGTAAACAAGGGACTTATGGCGTGTCCCCGGATTTTGGCAGGTTTGCAGTCAATTCCGCAGCCCCCGGAAGATGGGACAGGGCAATCAGAAATGCTTTGACCTCCGCGCCGGAAAGGTCGGGAGCCAGCGGGAAAATCCCCTCCAAAACTGCTCCGCGCTCAATCAGGCGGCGGGTGCGAACCCTGCGTTCTTCGTTCCGCTGCTTGTTCTCCAAAATCTTCTGACGGTTCTCAAGCTGCCGGATCTCCTTCAGGACTTTCTCCCGTTCTTCTTTTGAGGGGTGAGCTGTAATTTTTTCGTTCATGTCAGGCACCTCTTTTCTTTGGAAACGCTCATAGATTGACCGTCCATTTCTGACGCGCAAAGTACCGGCGCAGCCCCCGCAGTGCAGCGTGGATGGATTTTCCCGCCTGTGATGGCGTGATACCCTCCATTGCGGCAATATCTTTCACTTTCATACCCAGCATATAGCGGGCGTGAACACGGCGAGCCTGCATAGGCGGCAGGGAGGAAATGGCTTCATACAATCGCCGTATCAGTTCTTCGTATTCGGCTAATTCTTCTTTTTCTATCAGGTAGTCCTCTGGCGATGGCTGCGCCCAGCCGATGGCGGCATTTTCGATTCCATCGTTACAATCGAGGGAATAAAACGCCTTATACCGGAACATCTTGCGATCTCTGGCGGCCTCGGCTCTCTTGTCCAGAAGAAACGCTTCGACGATCTCATCGGACACCTCCACAAAAATGTCCTCTTTGCAAAATGGATAATATTGTTTGAGATTGATGGTCTGCATAGGCATGCCCTCACTCTGTTTGGAAAAGGCCATCATAGCAGCGGCGCATATTCCGCAGCCCCCGGCGGATGGCAACGCTGACCTTACTGCTATGGATACCCTCTCTCCGGGCGATTTCCGGCTGCTTGATACCGGCAATGTAGTAGGCGTGAACACGGCGGGCCTGTGTCGGAGTGGCATGAGCCAGAGCCACCGGAAGAGCTGCTATCAGGTATAGGCGGGTGGTCATTTCTTCTCGTTCCAGCAAAATATCTTCCGGCGATCTGCTGTGTTCCAGTGCGTAATTTTCCAGCCAGCTGTATGCGTCCAGAGAGTAGTAGGCGCGGTGGTAGACTTTCCGACGCTCATAGTTCTCCATCTCCCGCTTGGCCTGATACATCGCTGCCCATACCTCGTCCGTAACATCCACAAACTCGTCATGCCGGTAGTGGGGATACATCCACCGCAAATTGATTGTTTTCATAGGCTTACCTCCTGAAAATCGGAGAGGCGGGCAGCTCGTCCGCTGTCCGCCCCTCGCTGAGATAAGGGAAATGATCCCTTTCACTTGGTAGCCAGAAAACAGGTCATTCGTTAAGCCTGTTCTCAAAGAAATTTATAAATTTTTTTCTGACCGCCTCCACACTTTGATAAACAGCCACTTTGGAGCAGCCGCACAGCACACCGATCTCTGCAAGGCTCAGCCCGTCAAGCGCATAGAGCAGGAACCGGCGGCGCTGGACCTCGGTACAGGTGTCCAGAACCGCCATCAGCTCATGCAGCGTTTCCATGCGGCAAAGGTATTCCTCCGGCGTTTCGCCGTAGACCCCTACACCCTCGGTGGTAATGATGTACTCGTCAAACTCCCGGCCATCCCAATGCCGCCGCTGTTCATGGAACAGGTTCTCCGTTTTATGATCGGCCCGGTCAAGAAATTCATAGACTTCCAGCGTGACCTCCACAGCCACAGCTTGTCCGTTATAATTGATGGTAACTTCCATCTGCCTTTCCTCCATTCAGATTTTTTGGGTAAATCTGAATGAGGCGGCGGGGCGCGGCTCCGGGGATAAAGTTCGGGCCATGCTGACCCGATGTTCCGGCTCCATAGGGACAAAAAAGCGCCCGGACAGCAAAAAGCTATTCGAGCGCAAAAACTCCAATATTCACTTACAGAATGACAATTTTCGCACCGGCTACCAGACGGGGCCTGTTCGTTGACTGGGCTTTTTTTGACGGTAGTGAAATATCGTCAGAATTTGTCGGCGGTCAATGTGCTTCATGGCGGTTCCCTCCTAAAGCCGCCGTGTCAGCGTGTAGTCGTCACTCCTTTGTCGAGGGCATAAGGAACGGCGGCCTTGATGTTACTCAAAACCGCCGCAGTACCCGGAAAATCCATTTTGGGCGCACAAAGCTGCCTGCCCTGCAACGGTTTTTTTTCTTTCCCCGTCTTGCGGGGCAGGATCGCTTGGCTTATTCGGTTTTAGTTTTGCTCTTGTTCGGCTGCCTCTTTCAGCCGGTCAAAACTCTCATCGCTGATGATGTGTTCAATACGACAGGCATCGGCCTCCGCAGTTTTGGGGTCAACGCCTGCGGTGATAAGCTGCTCGGTAAAGAAGCAGTGACGCTTATAGATTTTTTCAGCCACCTCGCGGCCCACATCGGTCAGATGGAGAAAGTGATCTTCGTCCATCATAAGAAAGCCGCCGTCCCGCAAGGTAGCCACTGCATGGCACACGCTGGGCTTTGACACCTCCATGTGCCGGGCCACATCTACGGAGCGCACCATACCGCGTTTCTTTTGGAGAACAAGGATGGTTTCCAGGTAGTCCTCCCCGGACGCATGAAGTTTCATGGAACATCTCCCTTCTAAAACAATTTACACAGCCCAACCAAGACTCTCCTGTTGGATATGGAACAGTTTATGGTACAATCCGTTCTTTTTCATCAATTCATCATGTGTACCGTGTTCCACCAGTCTACCGTTATCAAGAACGAGAATTTGGTCGGCATCCACAACGGTACGAAGCCGGTGAGCAATCATAATGACCGTCTTGCCCTCCACCAGCTTTGCAATAGCCCGCTGGATCAAAACCTCGTTCTCCGGGTCAAGGGATGCGGTTGCCTCGTCCAGAAGAATGATCGGGGCATCTTTCAGCAGCGCACGGGCAATGGAAATCCTCTGACGTTCACCACCGGAAAGAGTGCTGCCGTTCTCTCCAAGGACAGTCTGATAACCATCCGGCAATCTCTGGATAAATTCGTCACAGTATGCCGCCTTTGCCGCCGCCATGACCTGCTCCTCGGTAGCGTTCATGTTGCCTACACGGATATTGTTAAAAACAGTATCGTTGAACAGGGTCACATCCTGGAATACAAAGGACATACAGCGCATCAGGTGTTCCGGTTCAATGGTGCTGACATCTATACCGCCGATGGTGATCTGGCCTTTTCTCACATCCCAAAAGCGGGCGATCAGTTTGGAAATCGTACTTTTGCCGCTGCCGGAAGGCCCTACCAAGGCCGTTACGCTGCCAGCAGGAATAGAGAAAGACACATCCTTGATAACATCGTCCTGGTTATATCCGAAAGTGACATTTTTCAGTTCAATGTCATACTTGGATACATCCTTATCCTCCCCCTCCATAGCTGGCGTGGTCAGCAGGGTACGCATACGGTTGGTGACAGTCCCCAAATGAAACAGAGAGGTCAACTGTGAGAGAATGGCAAGGATTGGGCCGTAAATCTGCGTGGAGAACATGAACAGCACCAGCAAAGGAAGCAGTTCAATTTGACCGCCAGTTATCAGTACCGTCCCGATAAAAATGGTGATACCAAGACCTGCTTGCAGAACCAGGCTGGCTCCCTGAACCAGAATACCAGAGGCCAGTTCCACCCTGATGGCGATTTTTCTCATGTCTTGGAGTGCTTTATCCAACGCATCAAAGCGGGAACCGCCAAGACCACAAGATTTGATGATCTTAATACCTTCCAGGTATTCCTGAATCTGGCTGGACGCCTCCAGTTTCACATCCACCTGTTTGTCAAACAGATGAAGTTGCAGCTTGCGCCCGCCCAAGATGATAAGAAATGTGATCGGCATCGTGCAGAAAATCGCAAGGGCCATTCTCCAGTCAAAAAATGCCAGACAAATACAGATCAGGGTGACAGAGATAATATTTGCGATCAGCGGCGGAATGGTACTGCTGAGCATGGATTCCATGCTGCTGCAATCCGCCATCATGTTTGTGGTAATATCAGATAAATCTTTTGTGTTAAAGAAGCTCATTGGGAGCTTGCGAAGATGTTCTGCGATCCGAAGTCTGGTCGTGCTGGCCTCTTTATAAGAAGCAATGTAGGTTTTTCTATAATCATTTTTTGCAGCCAGGAATACCAGAATAGCCGCAACCACCCCCAGTCCCAGCAGCTTCCACAGTGCGTCCCATGAAATTGCCTCTCCGGTGAACGGTTTCAGCAGTTCCCAAAAGAGTAGGCAGGCCACCATTGAAGGAAGCAGCAGCACAATATTGGTTATTGTGCAGGCTGTAATTGCTTTTTTTAGGTCGGAGTAGCCTTTCTCCGACAGCATTAACTTTTCTTTCAGCTTACTCATAGATCACACCGCCTTTCCCGTACTGATTTTCCAGTTGATCGACTCCGTATAGCTGCTCCACATCTGCGCGTATTTTCCACCCTTCTTCAGCAACTCGTCATGGGTGCCAGATTCAATCAGGTGTCCTTTTTCCATGACAAGGATCTGGCCAGCGTTGCGAATCGTAGACAGACGATGGGCAATCATTACAACCGTTTTATTCTGGATTAGCTTTTCAAAGGCTTTTTGAATCAGGTACTCATTTTCCGGGTCGCTGAATGCGGTTGCTTCGTCCAGTACGATGATAGGGGCATCCTTTACGATAGCCCTTGCAATGGCAATCCGTTGGCGTTCACCACCTGAGAGATGAATGCCGGTGCTTCCAATCACAGTCTGATAACCGTTTGGAAGTTGCTCGATAAATTCGTGGCATCTTGCCGCCTTTGCCGCCGCAATCACCTGTTCCTCCGTAGCATCTGAATTTCCCATGCGGATGTTATCCAGGATGCTCTGTTTGAACAGGAACGTATCCTGAAATACGAAGCTGACCTTATCCATCAGCGCATCCAGCGGAATGTCCCGAATGTCAACGCCGCCGATTTGAATACTTCCGTCCGTCACATCATAAAACCGGGAGATCAAGCTGGCGATGGTACTCTTGCCGCCACCGGAAGGGCCGACAATGGCTGTCACCTTGCCCTGATCCGCAAGGAAGGAAACATGAGACAGGGCCTTGACCTGGGAATCGGCTTCGTAGGAAAAGCTGACATCCTGAAAAGCAATCCCATAGTTTTTAATTGTTGCCGCCGTACTCTTTTCGGGCAGGGTCGGGATACGCAGGATTTCATCCATACGTTCCACGCTGCCGTCAATCTGCGTGAAGGACTCCGAGATATACATGATCTTATTCAGGATGCCCGAAATCGCATGGACAATAATCAGGTAGAAAATGAATGTCAGCGAATACTCCCTGAAATCCGTGGTGTGCATCCCAATCAGAACGCCCACGGGAATCAAAAGCAGATAAATATTGTTGATGATCGTGGTAAAAGCAGGCATACAGTTCTGCCAGCCCAATGCGTACTCCAGCACGAAAGAGGTATAGTCTGTAATGGATTTGCTCAACCGCTTAAAGGAATCGGCGGTCTGATTAAATGCTTTGATCTCCGACATACCGCGCACATATTCCACGGAGGCGCTGTTCATGTTTTCCTGGGAGGTCTGGAAACGGTGCATTTTTTCCTTTGCCTCTCCGTTGAAACCCGCAAACTGCACGATAAAGGCCAGAACAATACCGACCAGACAAACCACACCATACCGCCAGTCAATTCCAAGAAGAATGATGACCAGAACAAGCGGTGCGACCAGCGAGGCCACAAAATCCGGGAGCTGGTGAGCGATGAATTTCTCAACGCTTTCGATGTTTTCGTCCATGATCTTTCTCATTTTGCCGCTGCCCAAGGTCAGATGATACCCAAGGGGAATCTGCATGATGTGGTCGGCAAAGGCCACCTTCAATTCATAAAGCGTTCCAAACGCCGCAACGTGGGAACACAACAGGGCAAAAAAGTAAAATACGATGTTCCCCAAAATTCCGGCCAGGGCCAGCCATCCCCAGGTCGAGATTGTGGAAACATTCAAGAGCGACATATCCGGGTAAACAAACAGGATTTCCCGAACGATGTAGTAGATTGATAAGTACGGTACAAAAGAACAGATCGCAGCCAGCGCCGCCAGAAACCCTGCCAGGAACACCAGCCCTTTATGGCCGGAAGCCAGCTCCAGGCAGCGTGCCAGTCCGGTTTTCGCTTTCGGCTGCTTCTCGTTTTGCTGTGCCATTTCTAACCCTCCTTTTTGTCATATCCAATTTTGTCTAAAAGAAGCTCTGCGCCTCTGATTTGAAAATCATCGGTAATGCAGCCGTTCTCCAGGCGTATTGCCCGCTCACAGCAGGCAAGCGCACACTCCGCGTCATGGGTAATGACGATAATGGTGCGCCCCATCTTTGCCAGCTTGCGGATCATCCGGCTGACATTCCGCATATTTGTACCGTCCAGCCCGCTTGTCGGTTCATCCAGTACGATAATCGGCGCTTCGTGCATCAGCGCCACGCCAAGAGCCAGTCGCTGCTTTTGCCCTCCTGACAGCGTAGAGGGATGCTGTTTGATGAATGGCGTCAGTTCCAGGGCCTCCAGGATTTCTTCCGCCGCTTGTTTCCGCTCCGGGTTGACTTCTGCGCCGGTAGTCAGTTCGTCCAGCAAGTCCTCACCGAAAAGCTGGCTGTCTAAATCCTGGGGAATGTACCAGACCTTTCCCAAGCGGCCTTTCGGTCTGCAATGCTTTCCGAACAAAACGACTTCGCCGGATTTCTCTTTCAATAGCCCTGCCAGGATTCGTCCTATGGTGCTTTTGCCCGTCCCGTTAGGGCCAATCAGGGCTACCACTTCTCCCTTGCGGCATTGAAAGTCAATATCCTTTGCCACAATCGTCTCACCAAAAGAGTGGTTCAGCTTTTTCACTTCCAGAACAACCTCGCTGGTTGCCGCAGACGGGATTTCTGCCTGCTCGATCTGGTGCAGGTCAGGAGTGCGAAGCCCCAGCGCTCGGATTTCCTCATTGGACAGGGCTTTCATCTGCTGCGCGGTAAATTCCCGCACAATTTTCCCTTTCTGCATACACAGGAAGCGGTCTGCCAGATCCATCAGATAGTAAAGCCGGTGTTCCGCTATAATGATGGTTTTTCCCTGCTGCTTCAAAGCGCGGATAATGTCTGCAAAGCGGTAGGTAGATGCAATATCCAGATTGGCGGACGGTTCATCCATGACATAGATTTCCGGGTCAATCGCCTCTGCCGATGCAATCGCAACTTTCTGGCGCATCCCATAAGACAGGCTGTGCAGACTGTGATCCAGAATGTCCTGAATTTTGATGTCTGCCGCTGCCCGGTGAACATGGTTCCGAATTTCCTCATGGGAATACCCATAGTTCTCACAGCCGAAAGCAATCTCACCAGCTACCTCATTGGCAAAAAACTGGCTCCTGGGGTCTTGAAATACATTCCCTGCGATTTTGCCGCGCTCCCAGGACGGAATCTCTTTCAGCGGTTTTCCGTCCACAAAAACCTCTCCGCTTAATTCCCCCTCGTAAAAGTAGGGGATCAGGCCGTTAATCACTCTCGTCAAAGAGCTTTTTCCCGCTCCCTGATGGGCCGGTCATAACAATGACCTCCCCAGCGGCAATGTCTAACGATATGTGTTCCAGTTGATTTCCGTTCCCGCCATAGGAAAAGGTCAGGTCACGGATCATAATTTCTTTTCCCATTCCATTCCTCCTATAAAAGACAGCAGCACACGGCAGCTCCCACGCTGACAACAATCAAAAAGTAATCCAGCGCAGCGATCCGGCTGACATAGTAGCTTTCTTTCTTGTAGGGGCTTTCAATTCCCCTGACAATGGCAGAAGCGGCTAACTCGTCCGCGATCTTTAAGGAGCGGAACACCATCGGAACAATGGCGTATTCCAATGTGTCCATTGGATGCCTCAAAACATTGCCAACCGATTTTAAGAAGCCACGGATTTTCATGGCTTCCCTGACTTCTCCAAATTCATGCAGCACAGTCGGAGCAAAGCGGAGCATGACGATCAAAACAAGCATGATACGGGTGGGGATCGGCATTTTCCTCAAGCTGGCTGTCAGCTTCCCGGACGGGATTTTCGCCAGAAGATAGGCTGGCATAGCGGGCAGTAACAGCTTGTAAATCATACTGAGTAACAGCGGAGAGGGGATGCTGATTTGATACTTTGTCTCGATCATCAGCCATACAATCGCCACCAGATAGACCACAAAGCATCCCAGAGCCTGTTTATATAAGCCAAACCAGCACAGAATTAAAAAAATGCAAAAGGTAAAAATCCCATGTCCCCAAAAAGCTTGTCGTCAAGAAAGTCACAAGGCAGGCGCACAGTGTCAGGAGAAGAACTGTGCGCCCGTCAATCTGGTCAATCCGCCTTTGCTTTTTTTCTCCGGCCATCATCCTACAATGCCAGCTTTTTGGAAATGCTTTCTGAGCAGGCGCTGGCCGAACAATGTACCGAGAATTGCAAGAACCGCAGTAATGACAACACCCAGAAGCATCAGTGCTGGAGAAGTTACCATAGAAAACTGCATATTCAAAGTATTTGCATCAAAGCCACTACTTGCTGCCATTTCCTGATAGCTGTCCCAAGACCACCACAGCGGTACGGCACAGCCTACAAAATTTCCGATTGAGTTGACCATCCAGCCAATTCGGTTGCGAACTGCACTTCGGTATGTATTCTTGCCAACCATGCATAACTCGGCAATGAGGGCTACAATCAAGAAATAGGGAACCAAGAACATATAACCCATAACACCTTGGATTAGTCCATAAACCGTAGCCCAAGCAAACAACAATCCGTGTTTGTTAATGCGATTTGCCGCAACCAAATAAAATGTTGCTCCAATAAAGGCATCAATACCAGCAGAGCCGTATAAATATACTGCTGGGAAAGGCAATGTAACCATACCAATCACCATTGCAATTGCAAAATTGATGACCATCATTGCGGCAATCGTCATAATATCTCGAACGCCAATTTTTTTCTTTACCGTTTGTTCCATTTTTGAAACCTCCTTAAAATAAAATGACAGTGTAGTTAGCAATAACTAACTACACTGTCATTTTACACCGGTTTGCAGTCTCTAACTACTCCAAAGGGAAAAGTAAATCAAGAAAACAGCCCAAAAGTTAAATCACTTTTTTGCTTTACGGTAATCCTTTGGAAGCATTCCAAACACTTCTTGAAAGGCTCGCGCAAATTTACTAATATTTGAATATCCAAGTTCACCGGCTATTTGCGTGATTGATTGATCTGTTTTCTGCAAATAAACAGCCGCAAGATTCATTTTATACTTTTTGATATGTGCATAGGGCGTATCGCCATAAATCTGTTTGAAAATAGCTTGAAATGTGACCTTGCTCATTGGCTCCTTTCGCAAAAGTTCTTCTATGGATATTTTTTTGTCGAGGTTTTCTATGAGCTGTTGGCGGATGCGTTTGATGATTTCAATTTGTTCTTTGGCATAATACGTTGCCTCATACTGATCTTCAATCCGCAGCTGTTTGATATGGTAAAATAGTTCCAATAATTTGATACGGAAATAATCTCGCTCTTCAACACCTTTTGCAGCATACAATTCTTCAAAGATATGTAACAACCGCTGTGGTGTCCGACATAAAAACCACTTTTTTTCTAATTCCAATTCTCGTCCGAGATTTAGAACATCAATGTTGTAGTACGAAAAAATCTGTTGTGTTTCCACATCGACAGAATCCTTATCAATCACACAGCTTAGTCCTACACTATATCCAAAGGGAAAGGAATAGGCCGCAGGAATATTAGCAAGGGCATTGATGCAAAATTCTCCCTCTTTCATGTGGAAAACTTTATTATTTCTTAGCTCAAACTCAACGCGTCCTTTTTGGTAATGACGGATTTCGATGATATTCTTATTAGGAATAGGCTCATGGAATGTATCTGAGCAGTTAAAATCCATAAAAATTAAGTCAATACCAGGGAAAAGAGTGTAGTCATAGAGACGACCTGTTCCATTACATTTATATTCGATTTGAACATAATCATCATGTTCATCAGTTAGCGTAGCATATTCACCGTACCATTCTGTTCCATGTAACTCTTTCACTCATATCTTCCTCCTTTTTGGTTAGCGGTAACTAATTATATGTTAAATTGTTTTTTTGCTCTCGTCAACCTCTGACGACATATTCTTTATATTTCATTTAGGATAAAAGTTCAAGGAAAAGATGTGGCGGAATTGCAAAACAAACAGAGGCCGCAAGTAGCAGCCTCCGCTTGCAAAATTATTGATAAATCAGCTCTGTCAGCACAATTTCCTCCGCCTGCGCTTTCAGCGTGTTCATCAGGCCCACCCAGCGCATGGGGTCACGGGCTTTCAGTTCCTCAATGACGTCCGCCGCCTCCATCATGCGGGGCAACATGGTTTCCACACGCCCCTGTGCTGTCCGCTCAATCTCTAACAGGTGTGGATACAGCTTCTCGCTCATCAGCAGATGGTTATAGAGAATGGGGCGATGTTCCTTTAGGTAGGATTTTCGCATTCTGCCGTACTTGCCGATAGAAGTTTCCGGCTGTTCAGAAAGTTTTAGGTTGGGTATATCATAATCTCCACAACGAATGTAAGTCAACTTACTCATATTCATTCTCCTTTGCTTCGTGATGATTAGACTGCTGCGCTTGCTGCTATGCTGCCTTTGCGTGGTTCTTCTTTTGGTAGCTGACCAATAGTAGAAAAAACACCTTTTTTCATATCCTCAGCCCGGATCAGGGCTTTCTTAGCGTCCATTTCCGCTTTTTTCTTCGCCTTGATTTTGTCCTCATACTGTTTCTGTGCGCCGCTGGCTTTCCGCTTCAAATAATTCTGATGAAGCCTGTCCTTGCGTTCTTCTTTTTTCTGCAGTTCTTCCTGTTCCTCCGGGGTTAAAGGAACCGGCTGTAAGGATGGTGGGATATAGCGCCCTAAAAAATTGAAGTAGATTTCAATTTCCTGCGTGGTGTCCTGGCTGCCTTTTCGGGCGCGTTCGTGGACAAGGATTTTCTCTACAAACTCGTTGAGCATGGTGTTTGTCAGAGTGTCAAAATTCTCGTACTTATCAATCAGGGCTATAAATTTCTCCGCTGATTTCTGGCTCTGTTCGTAGCCGGTAACAGCCTTTTCCAGCTCCACAATTTCAATCTCAAGTGCGTCCTGCTCTTTGGCATACTGTGCATCAAGCGCCCTATATCGTGCATCCGGCAGTTTGCCGAGGGCGTTGTCCTCATAGATTTTGCAAATCAGTTTTTCCAGTTCTCCGGCTCTCTTTTGAGCAGCGGCCAGACGTCTGCGCTTTTTCGATATATCGGCACTCTGTTGAGAAACCTGCGTTTCCTGAAGGGTGTGAATAAATTCCGTCCGGTCATTTCTGGAATATTCAGCGATAGCCCGGAGCGTGTCAGAAACCAATGTCAGAACAGCACTCTCATTGATACGGTGTTGAGTGGGGCATAGTGTCCCACACGGAATTTTGGTATAATTGGAACAGGTATATTGAGAAATCCGCCTGCCATTGTTGGTGCGGTGGACATACATCTTGCCGCCACAATCGGCACAATAGAGCAAACCTGTGAGGGGAGCCGCTTCGCCCCAGCCGTTTGGATAACGCCGTACATTGCTACGGATTTTCTGCACCAGATCAAAGGTCTGCTGGTCGATAATGGCTTCATGGGTATTCTCAAAGATCGTCCATTCGTCCTCAGAAACATAGTGGCTTTTCTTGTCCTTAAAGTGCTTGCGGGTCTTGAAATTGATGGTATGCCCTAAATACTCTCGTTTTTTCAAAATGTTCACGATGGTAGATGATCCCCATCCATAGGGGTCTTTGACCGGCTTTGAACGGTTCACACCCTCGTTGAAGCGGGCAAGGTGTACGATAGGAATTTCAATCCGGTCTGTGGATAATTTGCAGGCGATCTGGTAAGGCCCATATCCCTCCAGCGTGAGGGAGAATATACGGCGTACCACTTCGGCAGCTTCCTCATCTACCAGCCAATGCTCCCGTTTTTCGTCCCATAAGTAGCCGTAAATCACAGTGCCGGTCAGGTGCTTGCCACTCATGCCTTTTGACTTAAACACAGAGCGGATTTTCCGGCTGGTATCACGGGCGTAAAATTCATTCATAATGTTGCGGAACGGGGTAAAATCGTCATCACCTTTCAGACTGTCCACACCGTCGTTGATGGCAATCAGACGAACGCCTCGCTGCCGCAAAACCTCCATAACTTGACCGACCTTCAGATAGTCGCGTCCTAACCGGCTCATGTCCTTGATGACGATTGCCTCTACACGCCCTGCCTCCACTTCCTCCATCATCGCCAAAAATCCGGGGCGGTCAAAACGGGTGCCTGAGATACCATCATCGGTAAAGTGCGTAGGGTTGGGCAGCCCATTCCGGCGGGCAAAATCCTCTAACATCTATTTTTGGTTGGATATGGAGTTGCTCTCGCCCTGTAACTCATCGTCCCGGCTCAGGCGCTCGTACAGTGGGGTAATTTTTTCATTTCTCATGGCTGTACCTCCTGAAACAAAAATGCTCTAAGTGATTGCTTCACTAACCATGACAAAATCATGATTAAGAAGTCACTTAGAGCATATATCACCAGAAACGACAGGGGATTTTTCTTCCGGTTGCCGAATTCGTCCATCATTTCCAGCTTCAGACAGTATCCCACCTTGGGAAAATGCGTACTCAGTGCACCCCGCACCTTGATCCGTCCTTCTGTATGTATCACCGCACCATCAGAAAACATTCCGGAAAACAGCGTCACCTTCACCGGCGTATAGTCCCCGTCTCCCGCTCCTGTTTCCTCCACAGAAAGCATGGGCATGTCCGTAAATACCAGAAAACAGGGGGTTCCGCCCTCCGAAAAAGAGAACGGATAGGCTGTCCCTTCTGCAGCTGCCGTCTCCAGTTCTTCCGTCTCCGGCAGCCGGACAAAGGACACCGGCTCACCGTTACAGTCCGCAAAGCCGGCTTTTTTGACACCTGTTTCCTTCATTTCTTCGGTCAGCGGCAGATAAAAAGTGCGGCTGTCCCGGCGGTACGGAAGGATTTCTCCCTCCCAGTACAACCCGAACATCCGCACCTCCTGCTGCTTTTGTTCTGCCCAGGCAGTGCTTCTCTTTGCAATTCCCAGGAGCAGCACGCCACCCCCCAAAAGAATCCCCCGCTTGACCCATCTGCGAATATTTCCACCATACATGAATGAGGGTTCCTCCTTATCATCTGCCCGTTATTTCCCGTCTCCATCAGTAAAAAATGCTGTCCGCACCTGTCCGTCACCATTGAGACGGGCAAGAAGCGCTTCTCTGTCCGCATTTCCGATATTCATACGGATCAGCAGCTCCCGAAAGCCCTGTCCCTGATTCCGCCCGCGGATCTGTGCCTTTTTATCATATTCTTTTGCCAGTGCCAGCACCGGCTCTTCCGCCTCCTGACAGTCCATCTCCAGCTGCAGCAGTACATTTCTTCGCGGCTCTTTTGTCCGGGGCAGTAAAAATAATATTGCCGTCAGGATCACGGCCTCCGCCAGCGCCACACCATAGCAGGATGCCCCACACAGAAGCCCCACACTCACGCTCCAGAAAATAAAGATCTGATCCACCGTCCCCTTTACTGATGTCCGGAACCGGATCAGTGACAGAGATCCCAGCATACCAAAGGTAATAACAAAATTCGCCTGCATGGAAAGTATCATACCTGCGGTGACCACCGACAGCATCACCAGGGAAATGCCGAACGTCCGGGAATAAAAGGTGGATTTTGTCATTTTCCGATACAGGATCAGAATATAAACAGCAAAAAACACCGTCACCAGCAGCGTCACAATCAGTTCCGGTACAGACAGCTTCTGCTGTAACAAGCCGCTGGTCAGCGATTTTTTCAAAATACTTTTAAAGCTCATTGCGAGGGATTCTCCTTTGTCAAATAAGCAACAGTTGTCTGTTTACTTAACAATCTCTGTATTTTTCTATCGCTATTATGTAAAATATATGTTAGAATTTCAATAAGCAGTTTGTTTTTTTCTGTGTGATATTTAACATCTTTTTATATTTTGTTTAATTACTCACTGATTTATTTGTTTAATACTTTTTAAGGAAAGGATGAACATAATGGCGGAAAACAAGACAGACCGGCGGGTCAGGCGAACGAAACGGCTTCTTCTGGAAAGCCTTACCTCACTCATGAAGGAAAAGCCCATCAAAGATATTTCTGTCAAGGAACTGACTGATCTGGCAGACATCAACCGGGGGACCTTTTACCTCCACTACCGGGATATTTACGACATGTTAGAACAGCTGGAGGACGAGTGGTTCGCTGATTTTAACGAATTGCTGGACAAGACACCGCCTGCCCCCGACAGCACAGGCAGTGTGGCCAGATTATCGGAGAATATGTTTCAGTTTCTTCTGGATAATAAAGATATCGCTGATGCACTTCTTGGCCCCAACGGAGATCTGACATTCATCAACCGACTGAAGGACCTGCTGCGCAGACGGACATACTCCCTGTGGAAGCTCCGCTTCCGCGATACCCTCTATTTTGAATATTATTTTTCGTTTATCGTGTCCGGTTATATTGGCCTCATCCAGACGTGGCGCCTCAATGGCTGGGAGCCATCTGCCCATGAGCTTTCCCTGATGGCGGATCAGCTGCTGGGAGCACGGGAACGGAGCTGACCCACATACTGACCATCCCGCAGATCTGCCTGGGAATGTTCTGCCAAAAGGGGAAGGCACTGCCTGTCAAAAACAGCAGTGCCTTCCCCTTTGCTTTTCGCTCATCCAAGCCTATCCGCTTTCGGATGGAGTTTCTTTTCTGTTTCTTCTCTATGCTTTCTTTGCAAACAATTCGCTGCCCTCTACTACGATCCACACGATGATACCGATCAGCAGTGCCCAACCCGGCGTATAGAAGGTAAGCGCTGCCGCAATGATGCAGGCAATCCCGCGCTCATTTGCAGTGGTACACATTCTCATACCGATATTGCCGCAGGCAAATGCCTGAACGCCCATCGTGATACCAAAGAAAATGGCAAATGCCGGACGAATCAGGGTCACCAGCGGAAGGATCAGTACGGAAATAACGGTTGCCGCACGGAAGGTACACACACCATCCCAGTAGCTGTTCATCGTCTTGTAGCCTCTCTTATAGCGTTCGGTGATCGTCAGCAGGCCGGATGCCCACAGAGGACCGCACAGCGGCACCCATGGTGCAAACAGTGACATGATCCCATTACGGAGAAAGCTTACCAGATTGGAACGGCCTGCATCGAAGATAACCGTCTCATCCGGCCGGGTTGCCGTTGCCTCGGTTACAACCTCCTTTGCCAGAACGAAGTCAGAGAATGCAATAATGTAAACGGTCAGTGCCATGGGGATTGCGGAAACAAAGAATTTTGCTGCCGGGAATCCCAGTCCAAATATGGTAAAATGCTCCAATACAAATCCAAAGGATAACGGCGTAAGCCCCCACTGAATCTGAGGAACCGCAATTTCCCGGATCAGGAACGGTGCAAGTACGATTGCGAATACCTGTGCAGGCACAACGCCCTGATTCCGTAAAAGGTTCAGCCATTTGTTCTTCTGTGCTGCCCGGGCAAATGTCGGGTTGAACAGGAAGAAATAGGACATCAGTACCGCGATCACGACCGTAATCGGCGCTTTCGGCATACGGGCGGAAAATACATTCATACCGGCCGTAACACCGGCACCGAGAACGATTCCGGCTTTGATGGAAGTCGGCACCGCATCTACCAACTTTCTTCCCAGACCGGTAGCTCCCATGATCAGGAAGCTTAAGGCTACCAGCATCTGCAGGGCAATCATCGCATATATCCGGTCGACTTCACCGGTGGCATAATCCGGAAGCGCATAGGCACTCAGATAATTCAGTGTCAGCGGCAGTGCCGGTGTGATCCACCCGGGCACAACCGGGTCACCGAGCAACGACGGCAGATAATAGCAGATGGCATTCAGCACACCGAAGGTCAGGCTCATCAGAAAAGCACCATTTTCCGTCAGGCCCAGTGCTGCAATATTCGCCGCTTCGTCCAGACCAAATGTGGTCATGGTTGTCGCTGTTCCGGCACCCAGGCAGGCAACGCCAAGAAACATGGCGGCGGCCATCTCTGTCCAGGACCAGCGGTGGTGAATCAGTGGCAGGCGGAGCTGGAAAGGTCCCAGCGGTATGTACGGCTGCATGCCACCCAGTTCACGCTTCTTCAGTGGAAATTTTCCCTGGTTGAAACCTTCCGGTTCTTTCACGGCAGCTGTAGACTTCATATTCATTTCGCTCATAAGCTTCCCTCCTCTGTTTGTTTAACCATTTGCGAAATATCCGTCTTCCATTTCCCAGTTTCATTATATGCGCTTTTGTGCAAAATGTAAACACAAACCGCCTGTTTATAAATTTTTCGTTAAAATTTCCCTAAATTTCATCCAATAATATATGCACTTTTTACCTGTTTTTTGTCTATTTTAATTCCATATTTTGGAAAATCCGTTTTTCTTACATTTTATCGTTATGCAAATTATACAATTTAATGATTTTCCCCTTCTTTTTTCTCCAGCATCTCCATCTCCCGGGCATACACCCGGTTTAACTCTCTGTATTCCTCCGCTGAACCTCCACTGATCCTTCGAAGCAGAATCATCCGGTATTTTACCTGCTCCTGCAGAAAGCTTTCAAACTGCTCCACCTTTTCCGTTGTATCCATCCGGCGAACATCCTCACACCCGGTCAGAAACGTATGGGTCAGCAGCAGGATCTCTTCCACCGGATCTGCAAACTGTGCTTTTCGCGTCCGGTTGATGCCTGCCAGACGTTTCACCTCGTCAGCTGCATCTGCCATCTCAGCAAACAGCTTCACCGGTGTTTCCTCATTGGCCCGTTTCATGATTGCCCGGATGGCGCCCGGCTGCTGCTCCGGCGGCAATACCCGTATCACTCCATTCTCCTGTTTTTCCACTGCCAGATGGTTTTCAGGGACAGTGGGACTTATATAATTGGAGATCCGGACAAAAGGAAAGGCAAACGCATCCACAGCCTTCCGCATTTCTTTTTTCTGATTTTGGGATATCACAAAGCAGAAAATAATCCCTATCACCATCACGCCATACGCCAGATGGATGCCACTGAAACCACTTGTCACAAATACCAGTCTCATCATCATTCCCCCTCATCAGCTTTTCCTTTATGCCGTTTCCGGCATATTTTATTCCTTCTGTGCCTATTATATCTAAAATTTTCCAAATTCACAATATAAAGTCTGAAATTGACCCAATATCATTTCTATGTTATACTAAATTCGGAATTGATTTTATTTTTTTCGAACAAAGGGGGATTTTCTATGAAAGCATCTGTTTCCGACACACAGGCCTCCCGCAGAGGTGTCACCGTCATCTGCTTCCTTCTTGTGATCTGCGGTGAGCTCTGGCTGCTGCGCAATCTTCTTTTGGAAAGAAATCTCTCTTCTCTTTCCCCTGTCTGTTGGCTGGAATTCTTTTTCCTTCTCCTCCTTGCCGCAGGCACGGTGTTCTGTCTGATCCGTCCGCAGGGATGGGGCGGGAAAGTCGGGTGCACCACGGCACTGCTTCTTTTTACAGTATATGCCGCTTTTACCGTATGGAACTATTCTTTTTTCCTCCAGGCGTATCTTACCGGTTTTCATCCCGCTTATGAAAGCAGCGCCGGCGGACTGATCGGTCTGAAGCTGGTTCTTGTCCTGATCGGCATCACAGCTGCCATTCCGACCACACCCCACATCGACGATCGGGAATATGCAAGGCTTCTCCGGGAACAGGCACAGCGCCAGGAGGCTTCCTGGGCCAAGGCATCGGTGGATGGTGCCCGGAAGGATCTGAACGCCACCCTGGAAAAGTTAAAAGCGACGCTTTCCGAAGAGGAAATCGCCGCTCTCATCAAACAATCAGAAAATACCGCTGCACATTCCGCTTCCGATACCGCACCGGATCCAGAAGAATGGCACGGATGGGGAGGAGGCATGTAATGTCTTCTCTTTTTATGCCCCTGTACCGTCTTTGTCCTGCCCTCTCTCCGAACGGATAAACGCGATCAGAATGCATAGAAAGGCAACCACATTTGCCAGCACCATGGGTGTCAGTGAATATACATAAATCTGAAAAATCCGGAAAAGATTCAGGGCGACCGCTCCCATCCCACAGATATACAGGCCTCTTCTTGCCAGGACACTCTGCGGCTTCTCTCTTCCGGCCCTGATAAAATTGTAAGCCCAGCAAAGGATCATAGCCGCACACATCACGATCACACCAACTGTAAATAAATTCATCCGTATCCCCCTCAAAGAAACTCTGTTTTATTTTTTCTTTCTCTCATACCGCAGGAAATAGTATTCCAGGTCAAAGTACGTCTGTTCCTCACTCTCTCCGGTGAGCTCCCAGTCCGGCAGTTCATCCAGATTGGGAAACCAGGTGTCCGCCTGATAAGTGTTGCACACCCTGGTCACATGGGCAGTGTCGCAGTACGGCAGCAGCTGCCGGTAAATACTCTCCCCGCCGATGACGTAAATATTTTCACTGTCGTAGGGCTTCAGCGCCTCCTTCAGTTCCTCCAGATCATGTACAATGACAGCACCCTTCACCTGATAGGCCGGATCTGTCGTCAGCACGATGTTGATCCGGTTTTTCAATGGCTGGCCGCCGGGAAAGCTCTCCAGCGTCTTTCTTCCCATGACGATCACCTTGCCGGTGGTCTCCTGCCGGAAAAACTTCATATCTGACGGAATGCGCACCAGCAGGCTGTTCCGGTAGCCAATGGCCCAGTTGTTATCCACATTGACGATCATATTCATCGCTGTTTTCCTCCTTCCTGTTTCTGTTTTTCCTCATTTTCCACGTCTTATACCGCCACCGGGATGTTTGTGATCTGCGGCCCGGTCACATAATTATCCACCCGCACATCATCCCGTGTGAACTGATAGAAATCCTTCACCTCCGGGTTAAGCCAGAAAGTGGGCGCATCGTAGCAGGGGCGGCTGATCAGCTCCTTCACCAGCGGTATATGCCGGTCATAAATATGGGCATCGGCGATGACATGCACCAGTTCCCCCACCTCCATGCCGCACACCTGGGCGATCATGTGCAGCAGCACCGCATACTGCACCACGTTCCAGTTGTTGGCCGTAAGAATATCCTGGGATCGCTGGTTCAAAATGGCATTCAGTGTCAGCCTGTCGTGGCCGGGTTTCTTCGTCACGTTAAAGGTCATGCTGTAAGCACACGGATACAGGTTCATCTCATGAAGATCCTGATGGACATAAATATTGGTCATGATTCTCCGGCTGTAGGGATTGTGTTTCAGATCATAAAGCACCCGGTCCACCTGATCCATCATGCCCTCCCTGTACTGGTGTTTCACACCCAGCTGATAGCCGTAGGCCTTACCGATGGAACCGTCCTCGTCCGCCCAGCTGTCCCAGATATGGCTGTGCAGGTCATGGATGTTGTTGGATTTCTGCTGCCAGATCCAGAGCATCTCGTCCGTGGCACTTTTCAGCGCCGTCCGCCGCAGCGTCAGCAGCGGAAACTCTTTGGACAGATCATAGCGGTTCACCACACCAAACTGCTTGATCGTATAGGCAAAGCTGCCATCCTCCCATTTGGGGCGCACCTTCTCCCCCTCCGTGCTTGTTCCGTTTTCCAGAATATCCTTACACATATTGATAAAAATCTGATCTGCCTGACTCATATTTTCTCCTTCTTCGCGCCATCCGAAAACAGACGCGCCCTATATTTTTACACAAAACGCCTTACACAAGAATCATCATGACCACCGGAACGGTCACGATCATAAACACCATGCTCTGCACCACCGCCTGTGCGGCAAATTCAGGTGCACAGCCGTGTTCCTCTGCTACGATCACGTTCATGGTTGCGGGAGGTAGCGCCGTCAGCAGAATACCTGCCGCCGTCACCTCCGGCTCCAGATGCAGTGCCACAGCCGCTGCCCAGAAAAGCACCGGATAGATCACCAGACGCAAAGCAGATACCAGATATGCGTCCCGGCTCTTCAGCACATCCAAAAGCTTTACCTCTGCCAGGCTGCAGCCCACCACTATCATGGACAAAGGTGTGGTACAGCTTCCCATCATCCGCAGGGATTCCTCCACCAGTACCGGCATCCGCACCGGCGAGCAATACAGGATTACCGATGCGATGGCGCTGATGGCCACCACATTGCCCAGCAGTGCTTTCAGATCCAGCTTGCCACCGTGACGAATGTAATACATTCCATAGGTAAAAAAGATCACGTCAAAGGCCAGATTATACACCACTGCCACCAGCGTTCCCGTGGCACCAAACAGTTCTTCCGCCAGCGGAATACCCAAAAAGCCCACATTGGCAAAGCTCTGCATCAACACAAAAATCCGCGCCCGATGCTCCTCCATATGGAACAGTTTTCCCAGTCCCATCCCGATAGCCATGGAAGCGATATAGTAGATAAGCGACAGCCCCGCCACCAGCAGAAGACTGTGGGACATTTCTTTTGAAAAAGCGCTGTTTCCCGATACCAGAATGCTGAATGGCATGAAAACATTGACGATCATGAAATTCAGTGCCTGCTTGATCTGCACTGTGATAATATTTCTGCGCCGCAGGAAGTATCCCACAGCAACCATGATAAAAATCTTAGCAAATAATTGCAGTAGTGTATCTATTGCCATCTGTGTTCCCTCATCTTCTCCTTTTTCAAACCATGCCTGTCTGCCTGACAAATTGTTCCCGCCATGCGCTCACCGGATCGTCAGGTGGGGCGTTCTCCTGCGCCGTTTCCGGCTGCCGGTGTGCATAATAAGGAATGCCATCCCCGCCGCCACACCGATGCCGACCAGCACGATCAGAATATATTTCCAGTTGATGAACAGGACAAATCCGCTGTCCGGGTGAAAAATATCATACGTGGTGTCCGTCTCCTCCCGGGTGCCGCCAAAGAGCAGGCTGCTGCCTGACTGGGGATCCGCCGCCTGCACCCGCATCACCGAGCTTCCCACATAGACGCCATGATAATAAAACTCCGAGGTCACTGTCCCTTCGCTGTCTCCGGCCTGGGCCTCGCCCTTCACATCATCCACCGAAGCGTTGACCGGCAGCACCGCCGTGCCGTTCTGCCGCACAGAAAGGCCGGTATCCGCATTCTGGGTCTGCGCCTGGGTCAGGAAAAAGCTGCTGTTCTCGCTGTCCTGCCCCTGACCGTACTCGCTCATATCCACCTTGCGGAAATTGGCAAAGCCATAATCCAGAAGGGTGGCCGTATCCAGAAACTGGGACGGTGCCTCCTCGTTCATCACCACGCAGATGAGCATCATGCCGTCCCGCTGGGCGAAGGTCACCAGCGTACTACCCGCCGCCGATGTATAGCCCGTCTTGCCGCCCAGGCAGCCGTCGTAGGCGTACTCCATGCCCTCCATCATTTTGTGATGGTTCAGGCGGATGCGCTCCTCCCCTGACGAGGTGGGTGGAAACGTATACCGTCTTGTGGTTGCTATCGTCTTAAAGGCGGTATTTTCCAGGGCCGTCCGGGTGATCTTCGCCATATCCATGGCCGACGTCACATGATTTTCGTTGGGCAGGCCGTGTGGATTTTCAAAATGGGTATCCGTACAGCCGATCTCCTGCGCCCTGGCGTTCATCATATCCACAAAAGCCGGGATGCTGCCGCCCACATGCTCTGCCGCCGCGTAAGCCGCTTCATTTCCCGAACAAATCATGATGCCGTACAGCACATCCTTCATGCTCATGGTATCTCCGGGGTTCACACCGCCGATGATACTGCTGCCCGTATCCAGGCTGAACACCGAGTCATAGGAAAACGTCACCGTCTCGTCCATGGTGGAGTGCTCCAGCGCCACCAGCGTCGTCATGATCTTCGTGATGCTGGCCGGATACAGCTGGTCGTGGGCATCCTTCTCATACAGGATCGCGCCTGTGGACGCCTCCATCACCACCGCCGACTGTGCCGACACCACCGGCCCCTGGGGCCAGCCTTCTGTCTCATTGGATACGATGGGCAGTGCCCGCCGTGCCTCCACATCCGACACGATCTGCGCTGCGGCATACGCTTCCCCGCCCTGAGCCAGGAACAGCGTCAGCGCCAGCAGCGGTGCCGCCATCTTCATCAAAAATCTTCTGCCTTGCATTCGATTCATTCGTCATCCTCTTTATATAAAAATCAATGATCTGTAACCGTGGCTTTCATTATACCACGCGTATCGGGGGGTGACAACCTTCGAGTTCAGCTCAGCCATGACAAACGAGTGCAGCGATCGTGCTTGCACGAAAAGCTGGACGAGAGCCGGCATGGACGGAGCGCCGGAGATGAGCAGAAAGTAGCTGCGAAGCAGCGGGAAGTGCGACAGCACGATTCTGCGAATGGCGCGGCTGAACTGAACTTTTTTTAAAAAAATTTAATTTACCTGTTGACAAATCCGGATTCCTCTGGTATAGTTAATCATGCGTTCGGCAATAACAATTCAAACAACGCACATGCGACAGTAGTACAGTTGGTAGTACGCCACCTTGCCAAGGTGGAGGTCGCGGGTTCGAGTCCCGTCTGTCGCTTTTTTGATGCAAAAATTTAGGGCTGTCACAGAGGTGGCAGCCTTTTTCGTTTCTTATTCTATTTTCCCAGAAAGAGTACACATGCTACTATGATGATCACACACACAACAAGAATCATCCCACCTGATGAATGCTCTGGTTCTCTCCTAGGCATGGGTTGCCTGTTATATGTATCATATGTATTTGTTCTCACAGATTCCTGCTTTTTCCGGTTATCTTCTCCGACTTTCTTTGTAAGATGATAATATAATGCCAGCGGATCTGTCTGGTTCATGATCCGCGAATAAAAATTTTCAAGCCACAGCACATCATTCGGCCCACATAAATCCTCTTCTTCATAATCAGGATCATGCACAATCTGATTACGCACCCACCGATAATGTTTCAGTTTCTTTAAATCTTCATTCCAGCCATGCACTGCAGATGAACCGCTGGCTATTTTTGTCATTTCATCAATATAAGCAGATATCCGTCTGTCGTCCTGTAGTATGTCCCCACACAATTTTTCAAGGTGTTTGTAGGAACTCATGAAATCTGCCATAGAACCTCCCCAATTTACGGCTTCACCAGCACGCTTCCCACATACCGGTAATTGGCCACCGGTTTCTCCGCCAGATTGTCGGAATGGGTCATGGTCACGTCGATCCAGTATTCCTCCGCCGCCATGAGAATATGGGCCATCATGATGCCCATGTTGATCTCCTGCCAAGCACTGCGCTTCCCGCCCTGCCGCTTCTGCACCTCAAAGATGTGCAGCCGGTTCCGGTATACGACAAACTTCCAGGGCTGGCTGTTGAGGCTGGACGGCGCCAGACGTGCCGCCTCGATGAGCTCCTGGGTTTCCCGCAGCGGCTCCTGCTTGTACACGCACAGCCGCTCCATGGACTCCCGGTGAGCTTTCTCTGCCGGGCGGTTCAGTTCTCCCTTTCGGCAGACCGAAAGCCAGCATGATGACAAATTCCATGCCCTCCGGCGTCGGTGCGCCCTTGGGCGGCCGCATGCCTCCCACAAAACAGGTGCCGATGCCCCGGCTGTGCAGATACAGGGCGATCTGCTCCAGCAGGTTGCCCGCATTGCTTCTGCTGCCCTCCAGCGTCTGGGCATACACCGCCAGATAATAAGGAGCCTGCACGCCGAACAGGGCTGGCATTTTGCTGTGATACTCTTCTGCCCGGTAAACCTTCGTCTCCATTTTCACATAAGGAAAAATGGGGATCAGCTCCGCTTCAAAATTCTCTATCTTGTGCAAAACCGTCTCCGGCACGGGATCTTTTCGAAAGTGCCGGATGGACTGTCTCTGAAAAATCGCTTCAAATGGTGTCATCGCTCTCACCGTCCATTATTGTTACGTAATTGTTACAATAATATTAAATCCCGTTTTCCGGCAAAAGTCAATACAAAGAAGGCATTTTCTTCTATAAAAGATTTTCCAGTTCTTCCACATACTGCCCGAACACCTGCAGGGCCGCTGTGATGGGCGCTGTGCTTTCCATATCCACACCTGCCATCCGAAGCAGCTCGGTGGGGTAGGCACTGCAGCCGCCCTTTAAGAACTTCTTGTAATCCTCCACTGCAGGAGCGCCCTCTTTCAGGATCCTGCCGGACAGGGCGATGGCTGCGGAAAATCCGGTGGCGTACTGGTACACGTAAAACGGCGTATAGAAATGGGGGATCCGCGCCCACTCCATGGCGATCTCCTCGTCCACCACCATGTCCTCGCCGAAATATTTTTTGTTCAGAGTATAGTATGTCTCGCAGAGCCAGTCTGCCGTCAGCTGGCCGCCGGACTCCTGCTGGGCGTGAGCCAGTTTTTCAAATTCTGCAAACATGGTCTGCCGGTACAGGGTGGTGCGGAACTGCTCCAGGAAATAGTTGATCAGGTACATTTTTTCCTTTCGGTCCTTCGCTTGGTCAATGAGATGCCGGATGAGCAGTGCTTCGTTGCAGGTGGAAGCCACCTCCGCCACGAAAATCCGGTAACCGGCGTACACGTAAGGCTGGTTATGATCCGAATAATAGGAATGCAGCGCATGCCCCATCTCGTGAGCCAGGGTGAAGACGCTGTTCAGATTGTCCTGATAGTTCATGAGCACGTAGGGATGGGTGCCGTAAGCGCCCCAGGAATAAGCGCCGCTCCGCTTGCCCTCGTTTTCGTACACGTCGATCCAGCCGTTGGCAAAGCCTTCCCGCAGCAGGCCCAGATATTCCTCTCCCAACGGGGCCAGCCCCTCCAGCACCATTTCTTTTGCCTTCTCAAAGGGAACGTCCATGTCCACATCGGAAACCATGGGCACATACAGATCATACATGTGCAGCTCTTCCGTCTGCAGCACCTTTTTCCGCAGCGCCACATAGCGGTGCAGCAACGGCAGGTTTTCATCCACCACAGCCAGCAGATTGTCATATACCTGCACCGGCACGCCGTTGGCAAACAGCGCCGCCTCCAGAGAGCTCTGATAGCCCCGGACGGACGCATAGAACGTCTCCTGCACCACATTGGCCTTGAACGTGGCCGCCAGCGTATTTTTATACTTCTGATAGGTGTCATACACCGAGGAAAAAGCTGCTTTTCGCACTTCCCGATCCTGGCTTTGCATGAGGGGAGATGAAGGTGCCGTGGGTCACGGCGATGGGCTCCCCGTCCTCTCCCCAGATGGTGGGAAATTTGATATCCGCGTTGTTGAACATGGAAAAAAATATCCCGGGGACTTTCTGCCATCTCCCCGGCCTTCGCCAGCAGCGCCTCCTGGGCCGCATCCAGCGTATGCTCCTTAAAACGCACAATTTCCCTGCAGGCATGGCGGTACATTTCCAGCTCTGGCTCCTCTGCAAAATAGCCCTCCACCGTTTCCTCCGGCAGGGCCAGGATCTCCGGCGTCATATACGCCTCCGCCTGGGAAAGCGCCACCATCAGCGTCTGCGCCCGGCCGGACAGCGCCTGATAAAAGCTGTTGCCGGTATCCTCATGATGCCGCTGATTGGCATACACATACACCTTTTCAAAAAGCATATTTGTCTCGTCATGCAGCCGGAACACTTCCAGGAAAACCTTCGCGCCCTCTCCCAGCCTTCCCTGGAAGCTGCCCAGCTTCTCTATTTTTTCAGACAGCAGGGCTGCGTCGGCCTCCCAGGCCTCATTGGACGCGTACATATCCTCCAGTCTCCACTGTGTCTCTTTCTTTCCTTCCTCCCGCTTTGGAAGCATATTTGCCATTTGTCGTTCCTCCGTTTTTCCAGTATGTGTGCATTATATCTCAATTTCCGGCACTGCACAAGGCCGCCGTTTTCCTGTCGCGAAAATTGTTACAATTCACTCGGATGCAATACAACGAAGGGAGCTCCTTGTAATGAGTAAAAAAAGAGCTGCGAAGCAGCAGAAAGCATTAAAGATGCGATTGTGCGAATGGTGCGTGTGGACTGGAACCTTACATTGGCGTCTTGTCAGCCAGCATCCCTGTGTTTATAATAAAGAGAGAAATTTTTCCAAAAACATTCACACACAAAGGAGGAACTCCTATGACCCCAAAACAGATTTATTATGAAAACGCAGCCGCCACCATCATCAAAGGGCTGGAAAAGCGCCAGATGGAGGGCTATTACTGCCCGGACCGCACATCCGCTGTGGCAAAAGCACTGGAATTGATGCCCGAAGGCTCCAGCATCGCCTGGGGCGGCTCCATGTCCCTGCACGAAAGTGGCCTGATGGAGGCAGTCTGTCATGGCCCTTATAAGATCATCGACCGGGAAAGTGCCAAAACTCCCGAGGAACAGCGGCAGCTCTATGGTAAGATCGCCTGCTGCGATTATTTTCTCATGAGTACCAACGCCATCACCATGGACGGCGAGCTGGTCAACATCGACGGCCGCGGCAACCGGGTAGCCTTTCTCTGCTACGGCCCCCAGAACGTCATCATTCTGGCCGGTATGAATAAGGTGGTCACCGATGTGGACGCGGGCCTGAAACGGGTGCGCAATACCGCAACGCCGCCCAACACCGTCCGCCTGCACAAAAAAACGCCCTGTGCGGTCACAGGACGCTGTGGAGACTGCTTCTCCCCGGACTGCATCTGCAGCCAGTTCGTTGTCACCAGGCGCTCCGGCATTCCGGGACGCATCAAGGTGATCCTTGTGGGCGAAGAGTTAGGCTATTAATTTACGGTCGAAAACCTTCAAAGATAAACCAGTCGTAAGTCGGGCGCAGTTCTTCCAGCTGCTCCCGGCTTTTTACAGTCCAGGCCGCCAGCGGAATTCGATACAACCTGCTGCACAGCGCCCGGGACAGTTCTGTTTTTACCCTTCTGTCATAGGCCACAAAATTGGGTCGGGCGAAGAAATTGAACAGCAGATGCCTGCTGCAAAAATGCAGCGGTGTCATGGGAAGGCTCCTGCCATCCCGGTAATCGGTGGACAGGATGCCGCGCAAGATCTCCGGTCGGTTCTGCCGGTACCACAGCAGGGCAAAGGGATGAAAGGACTCCATACAGTATTCTCCCGGGTAGCTGTTCAGCAACCGGTCAGCCCGCACACATACTGTCGCATCCATCTGTTCCATCTTATATTCTATCAGCAGCGGCACCCGTCCGGCCACCAGCTCCAGTACTTCCTGCAGCCGCGGCACCTTCTGATCTGTCCCCAGAAGCCGCAGGGCATCGGTCTGCGTTGCATTCAGCTCCTCGATACTTCCGGAGCAGCCACACACACGCCCCAGCTCCGCATCGTGGAACACCACCGGGACGCCGTCCTTCGTCAGCCTCACATCCAGTTCGATGCCGTATCCGGCCTCCGCCGCAAGCGCAAACGCCCGGAGAGAATTCTCCGGTGCGTCGCTGTTATTGTCATATAAGCCTCTGTGGGCATAGTAACGGACTTCTCGCTTTGCTTCCCGCGCCGCCCGTCTACAGGACGGATGAATGGCCAGTACATATAATAAAACAACAATGAGCACGCAACATATCCATACTGTCATTTCCATCCCCCATCCTTTCATCAAAGCTCACCGCCATTCCTGTAATTGCCGATTGCAGAAATAAAGGTTATTCATTGCGGATCGCCGCCAGCGGGCTTAATTTCATAGCGCGTACCGCCGGGAAGAATCCGGCCACCATACCCACCAGAATGGCAAATCCCACTGCCAGCAGCACCAGCCACGGCGGAATATAAGAAATCGAGGAATAATAATCCCCGCCCTGCCTGGACGCCACAAAATTGATGATAAATGAAATGATATAGCTGAGGACCACGCCGATAACACCGCCCAGAAAACCGATAAATCCCGCTTCCATAAGAAACATTTCCCTGATATTCTGGAGCGCACAGCCCAGCACCTTGATAATACCGATCTCCTTTGTCCTCTCGTAAATAGACATCATCATTGTATTGGCAATTCCAATGGCCGCCACAAACAGGGACACCGCACCGATGCCGCCCAGCACCAGTTGGATGTTCCGGGACTGTTCCTGCATCTGCTCGATCCACTCTGCATTGCTGCTGGCGTTCAGCCCCAGGTTCTGGATCGATTTCTGCACATCCTTCATGTTGTCCACATTGTCTACCTTTACATAAGCCTGATTATAGTAAAGCTCTTTGTACGGTTTTCCCGAGGAGGTCGTGGGCTGACCCGGGATCGCCTTGTTTTTAAATACCCGCCTGATGTACGTCTTGAACAGATTGATATCACACAGCACGGAATCACTGTTGTCAGCCCAGTCCTCCACGCCCCCGGCCATAACGCCGCAGGATTCAATCATATATTTCTTCGGGGGCTGTGTTACGGTTGCATTCCCATTCTCATCCACATTCGTGCCATTTCCGTTCTGCGACTTCCAGTATGCGTCCTGATCGAAGATCACAAACATGGGCTGGTTCATGAAATCCACATCCGGCACCTGACCGGTCTCCCAGTAATACTGCTGGGTCTTTTCATTCATGAAATTGGTTGCTACCGTATTGCCGTAGAAAAACTTCAGCTCCTGATCGCCTGCCCGGGGCAGCGATCCCTGCCCGACCTTAATATTCATCTGTGTAAAAGCTTCCGGCTCCATGGCCACCACATTCAAATATGAACAGATATAAGCACCCTGCTTGGCCACCACACTCATGGTCAGCATCGGAGAAACAAAAGAAACATGCGGAATATTTTTCAATGTCTCGATCATCGCATCGTCCAGCCGGACCGGTTCATTCTTCCCGGAACCGGAGCCGGAAACACCGCCATCGGAGACAGCCGTCCCGGATCCATAGTGCGTGGAGCTTCCATTTTCATTGGCATATACGTTGATCGTCGTCAGACCGCCATATTTCTCGATCTGCTCCATATTGGCCTTGTTCATTCCCATACCAAGGGAGATCATTACAACGATGGAAGCTGTTCCAATGATCACGCCCAGCACTGTCAGGAAGGTACGGAGCTTTCTGCGCCACAGATTGTTGACACTCATCGTGAGCAAATCCAGAAAATTCATGTTACTCTCCTTTATTTTCCTTGGCATCGTCACCGATGCTGTCTGCCAGTTCATCCTCCAGAAGAGAGGCTGCTCTTGCTTTCTTTTTCTTCTTTACGATGATCACAGCGGCCACTACGGCAGCGATCACCACCAGTACAAGGAGAATCTTTGCCCAGATGGGAAACCCGCTCTTTGTGTCATCCGACATGTCAAAATCATTCATATCCATATCATCATACACCGGTTCGGAGACGTACAGCGTCAGCTCCTTCTCCACCTCAGTCTTGTTCGTCTCGTTGTCCTCAAAGGAAATGATCGCTTTGATGATACCGTCATCAGTGGTGGGGGCCACACCGGTCAGCATCGTATCCACATTGCCGGTACCGCCGGACTGGATATTCCCCACAAAGGCCTCCCCGCCGGAAACACTGTCTCCCTCAAACCGGACAGATACATTATAAAGGGTTGTCTTACCGGTATTGTAAATACTGAACATGACGTTGGATTCTGAACCCACATCGATGGAGGACGGCATCACCTCAGGCTCACTGATCTCATAGCGGGCCTCCTGGTAAACCGGGATGGAAACACTGGAGCTGGCAGTGAATTCCTTCAGCTTCTCATCCTCATATTTCATATCAATATTGAGTACATAAGGCTTCTGGGCCAGGTCGGCCTTCGCCTTCATATCAATGACCAGGTCGGTCGTTCCGCCTGCCGGAATGCTCTCCACATAAATGGTACTGGAACCGGCCACCGGAAGAAATGCCTCATAGACAGCATCTGCATCTTTGCCTTCCGTTGCCGCCTTCAGCGTAAACTCCACGTTGGAAACTGCCGTTCTCTTGGCTGTATTCTTCATGTGTACTGTCAGCGTGAAGTTATCGCCCGCCCGTACCTGTTCCGGATCTGTATCAAATCCTGTGACGATCAGACGGGGCGTAGATGTGGTATCTCCCGTGCCGGAACCCGGCGCACCTACCGCCTTTACATAAGTGTTCAGCGTGGTGTTCACCTTCTCTCCTGCAGAGTTGGTATACTGCACGTTGAATGCGATCTTCTTATAACCGGATGTCACGTCCTTTCGTGTCCTGAAATTCCAGGTGATCTCCTGCCGTCTTTCCATAGCATCCCCGTTTACATTTTCTCCGGCCAGCCGGTCCAGCTTCACTGTATAGGAAGACTGCTCAATATCAAAGGGCCAGTTTTCCGGATCCGTATCCAGCACCGGTGTTACGATCACATCCGTGGCATCCTCTTTCGCCATATTCACGATAGGAAGCACCACATTCACCCGCTGGCTGTACGTTGCCACCGGTGTCACCCAGTTGCCGCCCACCTGCACATAATCTGTCGGCGCCGGGAGTGTCGGCTCTTTGTCATCAGCAGGAGCGTTGGAATTGTCATATTTTTCCATACGGGACTTGGTCTTGTTCACAAACTCTTCCAGTCCTGCTGGAGTCCATTTATCCTTTCGGTTGTCAATCTCTTCCAGCGCATACTTCTGGATCTCTCTCACATCGTCTGCGCTGTAGGTATCCTGAAGGATCACAGCCGCATAATCGTTGATGGCTTTCTTCGCACTATCCGTATCACTGATCCTTCCCGTACCCGTATCGGGTTTCTTCTCATCCTTCGATCCTGACGAAGCAGACATCTTATCAATAATACCATCCATATTGCTTTTCGCAGAGCTGAAAATATTATCGATACTCTGCGTTGATCTCCGGCTGTCCACCTTATCGCAGGCATCTTTCTTTTCTTTTTCCAATGCTGCACGGGTCTTATCATAGGTTGCCTGGTCAATCTGCTTATTTTTCAAAGCGTTATCCAGAATTTTTACTTTGTCGTTGAAGTAATCTTCAATGTCTTTCTTAATGTCTTTTTTATAATCGTCAACACTGACTGCCTCGATATTCTGATTCTGGGACAGCATCCGCTCCAGGCCTGCTCCGCCCACATTGGCAGCTGCTGCCTGCATGGGTGCCGTCAGCACGGCAGCACACACTCCGAGAACCAACAGTTTCTTATACACGCTCATGTTTCATTTCCTCCCTGTATTCCTCACCATTCTCTATCTTCACGATCTTGCCGTCGATAATATGAAAGATCCGGTCTGCAAATCCCGCCAGGTGGTTATCGTGGGTTACCATAACCAGTGTCTTGCCCTGCTCCCGCACGACCTTTTGCATCAGCTCCATGACCTCTGCGGAAGTCCGGGAGTCCAGGTTGCCCGTCGGCTCATCTGCAAAGATGATCTTCGGATCCACCACAAGTGCCCGGGCCACACCGACGCGCTGCTGCTGGCCGCCGGACATCTGGGTAGGCTTGTGGTGCATCTGCCCGGACAGTCCCACCAGCTTTAACATCTCCTCTGCAGCTTTCATCCGCTTTGCCTTATTCTCTCCCCGGAATGTCAGCGGCAGTGCCACATTTTCCACAGCATCCATCGTGCCCAGCAGATTAAACGACTGAAAAATAAATCCCACATGATCCCGCCGGAAGGAAACCAGCTCATTTTCCGTCATTCGCTCCATATGATGTCCTTCAATGATGACCTCGCCCTTGGTGGGCTTCTCCAGGCCGGCCAGCATGTTCAGCAACGTGGATTTCCCTGAGCCTGATGTTCCGACGATAGAGCAGAACTCTCCTTCCCGTATCGTCAGATCCACGCCATTCAGCGCAAACACCTTCGACTCTCCGATGGGATATACCTTATACAGCTTGCGCACCTGTATGACCGGCTTCCTTTCCTGATTCTGTACTTCTGTTTTTCCCGCTTCCTGTTCTGCCAAAGAAGTGTCCTCCCCTTCTCTTTCCCTGTATCTTTGCCGGTCTCTCTGCATATAGCGTCTGCCCCCGGATGATACTATTGGATTTAGTATAGCATATCCACAGGTTCCATCGATATCCTCTTTTTGAACGTTTTCTTACAAATTTCTTAACTGCTTTTCCGGTATTTTCACATACAGACATCAAAAACCCGCCGAAGAGTGCCTGTTACAGCGCCTCTCTCCGGCGGGTTCCTTATTTTATCAGCTTTTCCTGTGTCGATCAACCGTGCCGCGATTATCCCACCAGCGGATGGCTGTCTGTGATCTTCCTGATCATTGCTTTTGCCTTCTCTTCGTTGGCATCTGCATCTTTGAGCATAAGCGCAATGGCCTCTGCGATCTGATCCATATCCTCCTCATTGACACCGCGGGAAGTAACTGCCGGGCTGCCCAGACGCAGACCGCTGGTGACGAACGGAGACTGCGGGTCATTGGGGATGGTGTTCTTGTTGCAGGTGATGTTGGCACGCTCCAGAATCTTCTCTGCCTCTTTTCCGGTGAGGCCCACGCTTGTCAGGTCTACCAGCATCAGATGATTGTCTGTACCGCCGGATACGATCTTGACGCCGCGTTTCATCAGGCCGTCAGCCAGCGCTGCCGCATTCTTCTTTACCTGTACCATGTAGTCCTTATAGTCATCACTTAAAGCTTCCTTCAGGCACACGGCTTTTGCTGCGATCACGTGCATGAGCGGGCCTCCCTGGATGCCAGGGAAAATGGCCTTGTTGAAGTTGAACTTCTTGGCAGCCTCTTCGTTTGCCAGGATCATACCGCCTCTCGGTCCACGAAGGGTCTTGTGGGTGGTGGTCGTTACCACGTCCGCATACGGGAACGGGCTGGGATGAAGGCCGGTTGCCACCAGACCTGCAATGTGGGCAATGTCTACCATCAGGTATGCGCCTACTTCATCGCAGATTTCACGGAATTTCTTGAAATCAATCGTTCTGGCATAAGCACTGGCACCTGCCACAATCATCTTCGGTTTGCATTCCAGTGCAAGTTTTCTCACCTCGTCATAATCAATGAAGCCCTGATCGTTGACGCCGTAAGGAACCACATGGAAATATTTTCCGGACATGTTCACCGGACTTCCGTGAGACAGGTGTCCGCCATGGTCAAGACTCATGCCCATGAAGGTATCGCCAGGCTCCATCATGGCAAAGAAACAAGCCATATTGGCCTGGGCACCGGAATGTGGCTGTACGTTGGCATAATCACAGCCAAACAGCTTTTTGGCACGCTCGATGGCAAGTGTCTCCACCACATCCACGTTCTCACATCCGCCGTAATACCGCTTTCCCGGATATCCTTCTGCATATTTATTGGTCAGAGGGCTTCCCATGGCTGCCATCACGGCCTTGCTGACCCAGTTTTCTGACGCAATCAGCTCGATGTGGCTGTTCTGTCTCTGCAGCTCATCATCGATCGCTTTCGCTATTTCAGGATCCACTTTCTGGATTTCATCAAAACTGTACATATCCTGTCTCCTCCATTTCTTTTCCCTTCGGAAATTTGTTTTTTATTATAGCACCACGTTAATATAATAGCAAAGTATTTCTTTTCCCACTTTCTTTGATTCCTTTTCCGTAATGTGTTACTATGATGTAAGTGTCAAAAGTCTGAAATGCGATTGTGCTTGCACAAATGAGCAATTCAGACTTATTGACACGCCGAACACCGAAAACGTAATAAAATGTCGGGTATACGGCATTTTATGGGAGTTTGAGGTGGGCGAGAATTGCGCGAATTGCGCAGCAATGCAGCAATTCAAATACATCAATGAAGCCCCCACATGAGCATAAAAGTGGGATGGCAATCCCACGATATGCGAATGTGAAAGAAAGGAGTCCTTCTTATGCCGTCATTTACCCGTATTGTTTTCATTTATCTTGTCATCATCAACCTGATCGCCTTTTTGCTCATGGCCATGGACAAATCCCGGGCACGAAAGCATCAGTGGCGCATCCCGGAGAAAACGCTGTTTCTGTCGGCAATCCTGGGCGGTAGCATCGGCGCCATCGCTGGCATGTATACCTTCCATCACAAGACCAGACACTGGTATTTTGTCATCGGTATGCCTGCCATTCTGATCCTGCAGGTGGTTTTAGCAGTGTGGATTTGCAGCCGTTCTTAGCCCGCAGGACTTTCTGGCGTTAGTTTTCGGATTTTCTTTCTGCGCTGAACCACTCTTGTGATATTTCGTCTATCCCACCGCAGTGCGTCTACATTTTACTTCGGGCAACGTATAACATATACCCTCCAGCTTGTTACATCCCTGTGGCGCATTTCCTGTTTCACAGCAAATCGTTTCTGATAAGCAATTTTCTACCATACAAAAAGCTCCCGCATCGTCAGGCATCATCCCCAACTTTGCGGAAGCTTTTTCTTACCCCGTTTTTTCAACAGGTTTTCTTTCTTTTTCTGAGATTATTCTTCTGTCTTTTTCTCGTCCTGTTTTTTCTCGATGACAGCGATATCCAACTCTGCCAGCTGCTTCGGATCTACCACATCCGGCGCACCGGACATGAGGCAGGAAGCGTCCTTCACCTTAGGGAAGGCGATGACCTCACGGATGGAATCCTCTTTTGCCATGAGCATGATGAGACGATCCAGGCCGTAAGCCAGTCCTGCATGCGGCGGAACTCCATATTTGAAGGCATCCAGAAGGAAACCGAACTGGTTCTGCGCCTGCTCCTTGGTGAAGCCCAGCACCTCGAACATCTTGGACTGGATGTCGTTCTGATGGATTCGGATGCTGCCGCCGCCGATCTCGGTACCGTTGAGGGTGATGTCGTAAGCTTTTGCACGGACAGCGCCCGGATCGGTGTCGATCTTGTCCAGATCCTCTTCCATGGGCATGGTAAACGGATGGTGCATGGCAACGAAACGGTTCTGCTCCTCTGACCACTCCAGCAGCGGGAACTCGGTGATCCACAGGAACTTGTACTCGTCCTTGTGCAGCAGTCCCAGGTTTTTGGCGATCTCCAGACGCAGCGCACCCAGCACATCCCATACAACTTTGTTCTTGTCTGCGGCAAACAGAAGCAGATCGCCCGGCTTTCCGTCCATGGCTGCCACCAAGGCATGCAGCTCTTCCTCGGTCATGAATTTGGCAAAGGAGGATTTGTAGCTGCCGTCCTCGTTGATGCACAGGTATGCAAGGCCCTTGGCACCATAGGTTTTTGCAAACTCTACCAGGGCGTCGATCTTCTTTCTCGGCATGCTGCCCTGTCCCTCGGCGTTGATGCCGCGCACAGTGCCGCCGTTGGCCAGCGCACCGGTGAATACGCCGAAGCCGCAGTCTTTTACAATATCAGATACATTTTTCAGTTCCATGCCAAAACGGGTGTCCGGCTTGTCGGAACCGAAACGGTCCATGGCTTCCTGCCAGGTCATCCGCGGGATGGGAAGCTGCACGTCCACACCAATGGCCTCCTTGAAGATCCGGGCCAGCAGACGCTCATTGACATCAATGACATCATCAATGTCCACGAAAGACAGCTCCATATCGATCTGGGTAAATTCCGGCTGACGGTCCGCACGCAGATCCTCGTCACGGAAGCATTTGGCCAGCTGGAAGTAACGGTCATAACCGGAGCACATCAAAAGCTGCTTGAACAGCTGGGGAGACTGGGGCAGTGCATAGAAACTACCCGGATGCACACGGCTCGGTACCAGATAGTCTCTGGCTCCCTCGGGGGTGCTCTTAATCAGGATGGGGGTCTCGATCTCCAGGAATCCCTCGTCTGCCAGGAATTTCCGAACCTCGGTTGCCACCTTGCTCCGCAGCATCAGGTTGCGCTGCAGGTTCGGACGGCGCAGATCCAGGTAACGGTATTTCAGACGTAGCTCGTCCTTGGTCTGAATGTTCTCCTCGATGGGGAACGGCGGTGTCTCGGACTCGGACAGGATCCGCAGCTCGTGGGCCTGCACCTCGATATCACCGGTTGCCAGATTTTCATTTACCGCACCGGCACGGGCGATGACCTTACCGGTAACAGCAACCACGAACTCACTTCTTAAAGTAGCTGCCTTCTCCATTCCGGCCTCGGATACATCGTTGCTGTCAAATACAATCTGTAAAATACCGGAGCGATCCCGCAGATCGATGAAAATCAGGTTTCCCAGATTTCTTCTCTTCTGCACCCATCCCATGACGGTAACGATCTCGCCGATATTTGCTTTCGACACTTCTGTACATCTGTGGCTTCTCTTCATGCCACGCATGGACTCTGCCATTTCTCTTCCTCCTCATTATATATTATGATGCCAGGGCCAAAAAGTCTAAGCCCACATGAGCTTGCTCATAAGTGGGTGAAAGGCCTTGAGGCCCGCCCCGATATGAGTATAAAAGTGGGATAGCAATCCCACGATATGCGAATAACGGCAAGGATTGTGGGAGTGCATAGCATGGAACAATCCGTAGGCATCAAAGCCGGGGGCTTTTGACCTCAACATCATATTATCAAAATATCAGAACAACCCTGCAATTTTATCCAACGCCACTTCCACCTGCTCGCCGGTTTCCATGTCTTTTACGTGGGCCAGATTATTTTCCAGCTCCTCGCTGCCGATGATGACGGTCTTCTTTGCGCCGATCTTGTTGGCATATTTCATCTGGGCCTTGACGCTGCGATCCATGTAATCGGTCTCCACAATGACACCGTGGCTGCGGATCTCATTGACCAGCTTGTATGCCCGGGCCTTGGCATCTTTTCCAAGGATGCCCACATACAGTGCCACCGGATCCTGGGGCGGCAGCTCCACGCCTTCCCGTTCCAGAAAATATAAAATACGCTCGATGCCCATGCCGAAACCAACGGAAGGGATGTCCTGCTTCTCGTCGATCTCGTGGATCAGGCCGTCGTACCGGCCGCCGCCGCACAGGGTAAAGCCATCCTCGTTGACGAACTCAAACACGGTCTTCGTATAGTAATCCAGGCCGCGCACGATACCGGTATCGATCTCGTAGGGAATATTCAGCTCGTTTAACAGGCTCTGCAGCTCCTCGAAGTGCTCCCGGCACTCGTCATCCAGATAGTCAATGGTCCTAGGGGCATCTGCCACAATGGCCTTGCACGTCTCCACCTTACAGTCAATGACACGTAACGGGTTCTTCTGCATCCGCTCCCGACAGGTGGGACACAGAGACTCCTCATGCTTTTTCAGGTAAGCCAGCAGTGCCTCGTTGTACGTCTTCCGGCAGTTTTTGCAGCCGATGCTGTTGATGTGCAGCTTGGCATCTTTCAGGCCCAGTTTTTTGATGAGGGTGGTCACCAGCGTGATCAGCTCCACCTCGGCCAGGGGACTCTTGGATCCCACAAACTCCACGCCGAACTGGTGGTGCTGACGAAGTCTTCCGCTCTGGGGCTTCTCATAACGGAACGCCTGGGTCACATAATATAACTTGGTGGGCGCCGGCTGGGCATACATGTTGTGCTCCAGATAAGCACGCATGACGCCTGAGGTTCCCTCCGGTTTCAGCGTAATGCTCCGGTCGCCTTTGTCTTTGAAGGTGTACATCTCCTTCTGTACCACATCGGTGGTCTCGCCCACACCGCGCTGAAACAGCACCGTGTGCTCAAACATCGGTGTGATGATCTCTGTCATATTGTAGGTTTTCGCCAGATCCCGGGCAATCTTCTCCACCACTGCCCGCTTGTGCATGTTTTCGCCGTACCAGTCCTGTACGCCTCTGGGTGCCTGTGTAATCATTCCTCTTCCTCCTGTATATGCAGCTTCGTGTTCAGCAGGTCCGCTGTCCCCGCCTCATGGGCGATCCGCTGGAATGCCAGAAAAATGCCCATATCGAAGTTTTTGATCTCTTCTATCATCAGTTCCATTGCCGTGTCCGCGGAAAATGCGCTGCGGTACCGCCGGTCCGAGGTCAGCGCCGCAAAGACGTCACAGACCCGCAGGATCCGCGCCATATACGGGATGTCCTCCCCCGCCAGATTATCGGGATAGCCGCTGCCGTCGTAGTTCTCATGATGGTAGCGCACCGCCTCCAGGATCGGTTCCTCATAACCCTTTTCTTTCAGGATATCATAGCTCAGACGGGAATGGGTGCGGACATATTTCATTTTCTCCACATTCAGTTCGATCTGAGCATTGCCGTACAGATAGCTGGACAGCCTGCATTTTCCAATGTCGTGCAGAAGGCCCGCCACCGCCAGCTGGTACTGCTCCTCTTCTGAAAGGCCCAGCTCCCGGCCCAGCCGTCTGGCCAGACAGCTCACCGTCATGCCGTGGGCAAGCTCCCGTTCCAGGTCATCCATGGCCACCTGTTCCTGGGAAAGCGCACCCGAAACCGGATTTTTTTCAAAAAACTGCCGCTTCCGGTCGATCATTTCCCCGATCCGGTCAATATACTGCTCCACGTTTTTCACATTTTCCACCCGCTCAATGCGGTTCTCGCTGTGGATCACCGCCTTGGTGGAAGCACCGGCGCCGCAGGCCACGATGGTCTGCTTTTCTTCCATAATCAGTATATTGTAAATCCCGGCTTTGTCAACCTTTGCGTAGCCCACATTTTCATAATTTCCGGCCATATTTTTCTGCCGGTACAGATAATAGGGCTTCAGACCCATGTCCGCCGCATAAGAGGAAGCGATATCCATCATGCACCCCATCTCTTCTGCGCTCACCGGCTCGTACTTTTCTTTTTCCAGATTCAGCCGTGCCGCCCGCTTCAGCGCCAGGGAATGGAGCGTCACACTGTCCGGGGAAAGCTTTCGGATCTCTTCCATGGTGCTCCGCACATCCGCTGCAGTCTCTCCGGGCAGCCCCAGGATCAGATCCATGTTGATGTTGTCAAATCTCAGCCCCCGGGCCAGATGGAAGGCTTCCTTTGTCTGCTCCACCGTGTGTTTTCTGCCGATGAGATCCAGCGTCTTCTGCTGCATCGTCTGGGGATTGATGGAAATCCGCGTCACCCGGTGCCGTTTCATGGCCAGCAGCCGATCCTCGGTGATACTGTCTGGCCGTCCGGCCTCCACCGTCAGTTCTTTCAGATATTCATAGGAAAAACTGTCCTCCAGCTTGTACAGCAGCCGGTCCAGCTGCTCCGCCGTCAGCGTTGTCGGCGTACCGCCCCCCACATAGATGGTATTCAGCCGCTTGCCGACAAAAATCTCCGCCACCGCATCGATCTCCTGAAACATGGCTGCCAGATACTGCTCTGCCAGATGTCCGAATTTTTCATAAGGATAAGAAGAAAAGGAACAGTACAGACAGATGGACGGACAGAAGGGAATGCCCACGTACAGGCTGTAGCCGTCCTCATAGTCGATGGCCCGCAGCACATGCCGCTCCCTCCTGGCAATGTCGATGGCCAGGTCGATCTTCTCGTCACTGGCGTAATACGTCTGCTGCATCTGCTGGGCGATTTCTTCCTCGCCGATGCCGGCTTCCAGCAGCACCATGGGAATGCGCACAGGACGGATGCCCGTTAAAGTGCCCCAGGGCAGCTCCCTGCCGGTCCGGGCAGAAAGCGCCTGGTAGAGCATCCGCTTCATGGCGCTTTTGCGCTCCTTGCGGGGCTCCTGCCGGTCACTCCAAGTGTCTCTGATTTCCAGCACACGCACCGGACAGGCTCCTTCTTCTGCCATCTGTACATCACTTCCCGGCAGCTTCACCTGGATGCCATCCACCTGTTCATCCACCGTCACGGTGAACTGCTCTCCCGGATAGAAGGCCTTCACCAGCTCATATATATCATTTTTAAATTCTTCTTTGCCGATCAGAATTTCTATCATATCTTCATCTTTCTCATGTAACCTTAAAGACGGCCGCGCTCCCGGAGCATTCATCTGCTCCCGTCCGCGGCCGTTCTCTTCTGGCTTTCCGTTACAGGAACGGGTTGTTTTCTTTCTCGTATAAAATATCCGTGGAACCCTCGTGTCCCGGATAAGCTTTCGTTTCGTCCGGCAGTACCATCAGTTTTTCTTTGATGGAACGGATCAGCCTGGACATGCTGCCGGTGGGAAAATCCGTTCTTCCCACGGAACCGTTGAACAGCGTATCGCCGCAGAACACGATGCCCTCATCCGCGATATAATAACAGCAGCCGCCTGCCGTATGGCCGGGCGTAAACAATACCTGGATGGAAAAGCCCGCCAGATCCAGCATCTGTCCGTCCTTCACAAATTCATCTGCTTTCAGCGTATAATTCATGCCGATCATGGTCGTCAGGTTCTTTCTCGGATCCTCCAGCACTTCCTGCTCCTTCTCATGGGCAATGACCGAAATGCCGTAAGCCTTCCGCAGCTCATCTGCAGCCATCATATGGTCATAATGGCCGTGGGTCAGCAGGATCGCCACAGGCTTCAATCCTTTGGCATCCAGATGCTGCTTCAGCGCCGGAGCGTTGTCCGCAGGGTCGATGATGATGGTCTCTTTTGTCTGTGTATTGATGAGAAAATAGCAGTTGGTCCACACGGAACCACAGACCAGTTTCTCTACCTTCGCTTTTCCCATATTTCCTCCTAACCGGTGGTACGCTCGATATCGATCACGCTTTCTACCTGTCTGATTTTATCAATGATGGAATTCAGCTCCGACACCCCGCCGATCTCAAAGGACATGGATATCGTTGCCGTTCCCTGCTTGCTCGTCCGCACGTTCATGGCGGTCACATCAATGCCCCGCTCTGTCATGATCTTGGAAATATCTACCAGGAGGCCCATACGGTTGTTGCCGTAAATCTTGATCTCCGCCTCATATTTCTCTCCGGTGTTCTCATTGTCCGGCTGCTGCCATTCCGCCTCGATGAGCCGTGCCCGCTCTT
The DNA here is from genome assembly GCA_032620915.1 of Oscillospiraceae bacterium NTUH-002-81. Classification (NCBI taxonomy): domain Bacteria; kingdom Bacillati; phylum Bacillota; class Clostridia; order Eubacteriales; family Oscillospiraceae; species Oscillospiraceae bacterium NTUH-002-81. Next base: position 1,184,879 of record CP136052.1, on the reverse strand, counting down.
CTGCCGGCAGATGGATGATGTTCACGCAGTCTGTCCGGTGAATGGAAACGCCCCGGCCTCTCGTCACGAAGCCCACGATCTCGTCCCCGGGCACCGGGCTGCAGCATTTGGAAAAACGCACCGCCACGTCGTCGATGCCCCGCACCACGATGCCGCTCTTAGATTTGACAATGTGAAGCTTCTCTTTGTCCTTGTTGGCCTCCCCCTGCCGCCTCCAGCACCTTGGCGTCGGTGATCTTCTTCTTGTGATCCCGCTGGTATTCATCCAGCATCCGGTTCACGACCTGGCCCTCCTTCAGGCCGCCGTGTCCCACCGCCGCCAGCACGGAATCCCAGTCCCGGAACCCGTATCTGCGCTGGACGGATTCCATATACTCAGGCTTGCGGATCTCGGAATAGTTGATACCCTTGGTCTTGCAGTACTGGTTGATCACCTCACGGCCCTTGACGATATTTTCTTCCTTGAACTCACTCTTGAACCACTGGTTGATCTTCGTCTTGGCCTGGGTGCTCTTCACGATGGAGAGCCAGTCCCGGCTGGGGCCCTTGGAGTTCTGGGAGGTGATGACCTCCACCCGGTCACCGTTCTGGATCTGGTAATCGATGTTCACCAGCTTGCCGTTGACCCGGGCACCCACCATCTTATTGCCCACGGCGCTGTGGATGCTGTACGCAAAGTCAATGGGTGTGGAACCCTTGGGCAGATTCTTCACATCGCCTGCAGGCGTGAAGCAGTAAATATTCTCTGCAAATAAATCCAGATCATTCTTTAACAGGGAAATGAATTCCCGGTTGTCCGACATGTCCCGCTGCCACTCCAGGATCTGGCGCAGCCAGTTTAATTTTTCCTCCTCCTGATCGGCAGAAGGCTTCTTGCCGTCGGAGGCTTCCTTATATTTCCAGTGGGCTGCGATACCGTATTCCGCCGTCTTGTGCATCTCAAAGGTCCGGATCTGGATCTCGAAGGGCTGGCCGTTGGGGCCGATCAGCGTGGTGTGCAGCGACTGGTACATGTTCTGCTTGGGCATGGCGATGTAATCCTTGAACCGGCCCGGAATGGGCTTATACATCTCATGGATCACACCCAGGGCTGCATAACAGTCCTTCACCGTGTCCACCAGGATCCGAACAGCAAACAGATCGTAAATCTGATCCAGCGTCTTATCCTGGTTCACCATTTTTTTATAAATACTGAAAAAGTGCTTGACTCTTCCGTCTACCTTGGCCTTGATGCCCGCATTGGAAATATGGGCGCTGACCTCTTTCACGATCCGGCTGACAAAGGCCTCCCGCTCGCTCTTCTTCACGGCGATCTTTTTCACCAGATCATAGTAGACCTCCGGCTCCAAATATTTTAAGGAAAGGTCATCCAGCTCTACCTTGACCTTGGAAATACCGAGACGCTGGGCGATGGGTGCATAAATGTCCATGGTCTCTCTGGCCTTTTCCTTCTGTTTCTCCGGGGTCATATATTTGAGGGTACGCATATTGTGCAGGCGGTCCGCCAGCTTGATCAGGATGACACGGATATCCTTGGCCATGGCCAGGAACATTTTTCTTAAGTTTTCTGCCTGTACCTCCACCTTGTCATGGGAGTAGGACAGCTGACCCAGCTTAGTCACACCGTCCACCAGAAGCTCCACCTCTGCGCCGAATTCCTGCCGGATCTCCTCGCTGGTCATCACCGTATCCTCCACCACATCGTGGAGAAGACCGGCAACGATCGTCTCCTTATCCAGCTCCAGGTCCGCCAGAATGATGGCAACACAAAGTGGATGAATGATATAAGGCTCACCGGACTTGCGCACCTGTCCCTTGTGGGCGTTGTACGCAATGTTGTACGCCTTCTCAATCATCGAAATGTCCGCGGATGGATGATATTTTCTCACACTGGCGATCAGCTCCTGGTAGAGCTGCTCCGGGCTCGTAAAATCCTCCATCGTCTTCACTGCCCCGTCGATCTTCGCATTGCCCGGATCTTCCAGGTTCCGGTTTAATTCCTGTAACTGATTCTCCATATCTGCACCTTCTCTATCGCTCTGAACCGTCATACACAAAACCGTCCTATTTTATCCTGCTTTACTTGCCTTCATAGCGGATCACGGAAGCCACGTCGTAGCCCGCAAGCCGCTCTCTTCCCTTCAGTCCTGCCAGTTCCATGAGGAAGATCACCTTCACGACCTGGCCGCCCAGTGCTTCCACCATGGCGATGCTTGCCTCAATCGTTCCGCCGGTGGCGATCAGGTCATCCACAATGACCACCTTCTGGCCGGGCTTGATGGAATCCTTATGCATCTCCACCGTTGCGGTGCCGTACTCCAGATCATAGGTTCTGGAAATGGTCTCGCAGGGAAGCTTTCCCTTCTTGCGCACCGGCACAAACGGCTTGTGCAGATTGTATGCGATGGGTACACCGAAAATAAAGCCGCGGGACTCAGTTCCCACGATCACGTCAAAATCCAGTCCGTCCAGCAGTTCCTGCATGGAATCAATGGCCAGTGCCAGTCCATCCGCATCCTGAAGGATGGATGTTACATCTCTGAAAATAATTCCTTTTTCCGGAAAATCCGGTATGCTTCTTACATATTCTTCCAGTTTTTTCATCTGAAATCGCCACCTCGGTATATTGTAATTTGTCATCGGTTTCGTCCGCAGACCATCACTGTCTGCGAATATTCGTCAACAGTATAACACTTTTTCCTGTTTATATCAAACCGTTTTCCGCAGTCAGATGCATTTTCCGACAGGAAGCTCCCCATCACCGGTAATTTTTCACCACGATCTGGATGTTTTTTTCTCCCCGGTACGTGTGGATCTCGGGATAATAGACCACAGAAAGCCGCACCGCATTCTTCCGGCCCAGATACATCTTCTCCGCCTCCACGTCGCCGAACTTCTGCCGGACGTAGGCGTCAAATGCCGCCGGGTCTGCAAAGGATACCGCATCCACAAGAAGCGGGCTGAAGGGACTTCGCAGGGACAGGCGCAGGACATTCCGGTTTTTCCCCAACACCCGGGCACTGCACACCTCCACATCCTTCTGGGCAAACTGGGGCTTCTCGTTGGCTTTGCCGAAGGGCTCCAGATAAGACAGCTCCGTGATCTGCTGCTCCGTCACATACTCAAAGGGCATGGCCACATCGATGGCCACTTTGGGGATAAAATCCTCTGCCGTCAGCCGCGCGTTGGCATTCAATGCTCGACGGAAATCATCCACTGCCGCCTCCTGCATGCTCAGGCCCGCCGCCATGGGATGTCCGCCGAATTTATCCAGATACTGCCGGCATTTCACCAGTTCCTCATACATGGAATACTGCTCGATAGATCGGCCGGAGCCCTTGATCCCATCCTCCGCCCGGATCAGCACAAAGGCGGGCCTGTGGTACGCCTCCCGGATCTTCCCGGCAATGATGCCTGCCAGACTCTCATGGCAGCTGTAGAGCGGCACCACCAGCACCGCATCGTTTTTCAGATCGCTCCGGGCAATGAGTGCTTTGGCCTCTTCCGTGCCCCGAAGAGTCATGTCCTTGCGCGCATCGTTGAGCTCTTTCAGCTCCTGGGCCAGCTGGACTGCTTTTTCCGGATCCTCCGTGAGAAAAAGCTCCAGCGAGCGTCTGGCCGTGTCCAGTCGTCCCGCCGCATTGATGCACGGCCCCAGCACAAAGCCCACATGGTAGGCGCTCACCGCCGCCGGATCCACGCCGCATGCCTGCATCAGCGCCTGCAGCCCCGGATTATCTGCAAAGGCCAGCGCCCGCAGACCGTATTTCACCAGAATCCGGTTTTCTCCCTGGAGATCCACCACATCACCCACTGTGGCGATGGCCGCAAAGGGAAGAAACTCCTGCTCATTTCTGGCAGCCCCTTCCGCTTCCCCAAAGGCGTGGGCATACAAAAGATGCATGAGCTGGTAGGCCACCCCGGCGCCACAGAGCACCTTGAAGGGATAGGCGCAGTCCGCCTGTTTCGGGTTCACCACCGCGTCCGCCGCGCTCTGTAAAAACACCCGCCTGCCGTCCGGCTGATCCGCAAAGGGCACATCGTGATGGTCTGTCACGATCACCGTCATGCCGAAATCCTTTGCCAGGGCAATCTCCGGGATGGCGGAAATGCCATTGTCACACGTCACAATCGTGTCGATGCCGTCCGCCGCTGCCTTGCGGATGATGGACTCGTTGATGCCGTAGCCATCTTTGATGCGGTCCGGGATCTGCACATCCACCACCGCCCCCAGCTGCCGGAAGCCCTTGAGCAAAATGTAGGAGGAACACACGCCGTCGATGTCATAGTCCCCCACGATCCGCATGAGCCGTTTTTCCCGGATCTTCTCCTCGATGAGGGCCGCCGCCTTCTCCATATCCTTCATGAGACGGGGATCCGAAAGATCCTTCGTCGTGCCGTGCAGGTACGCGTCGATGGCCGCATCCCCCACAATATCCCGATTGCGGATGAGGCGCGCCGTCACCGGGGAAATGCCAAACCGGTCCGCGATCCCCTGAAAATCCGCCCGCTTGGCTGTTACAAACCATTTTTCTTCTGTCATACTGATCTCTCCTGTAAAAGGCATTGTAACATAAGTTTCGGGATACTTGCAAATACAGAGAAAAAGAGACCATCCTTTCCGGCCCTTTCACCAGGAAACAATAGTCTCTTCTCCCCTTCAGATGATACCTGTGAATTGCTTCGTGCTCCGCACTCTCACAATTCACACATCCATTCGCATATCGCGGGATTACCATCCCGCTTTTATGCTCATGTCTGGGCGAGTCCCAAGGTCTTTCATCCACTTGTGAGCAAGCTCCCGTGGATGCAGACCTTTGTCCTCTGGTATCATATAAAGAATTCATTTTCTTTTCTTGCGGTAAAGTTCTCCACCAGCATTTCCTTGTGGGAAAGGAAGGCCGGATCTTCAAAATATTTGGCGCCCGCCGGACACTTCCGCACGCAGGCCTGGCATTTGATGCACACACCGGATACGGTCACACAGTCTGCCTCGATGGAGCCCATGGGACAAGCACCTGCGCAGATCCCGCATTTGCTGCATTTTTCCATATCCGTCAGAGGTTTTGCTTTCAGGAACTTGGCAGGCTGACCGTCCCGTCCCAGGGGCGTATAGTAAGGGGCCCACCGGGCTGTTGCCGGGCACCTGTACAATGGTCTCTGCGGTTCCCGCCGTGATCCGCTCTGCCGCCTGCTTGGCAAACGCACCGATGGCTTCCAGATCCTCTGCGTTCGGCCTTCCCGTGGCCAGGCGACTGTCAAAGGAGTGCTCTGACGGGATGGCTGCTGCCGCAAAGGGCACAAAACCGTTGTTCACCAGCTCATCCCGCAGCTCCGTCAGACCGTCGCCAAAGCTCCGGTTGCCGTAGGAACAGGCAATGACCGCCTTCGTGTGATCCCCTTTAAAAAGCTCCTGCACACAGGGCAGCATCTTGTTGGGCAGACGACCTGCGTACACTGGCATCACAAACACCACCACGTCCTCCGGACCAAAGGTGTATACCTGCTCTCTCGCTCCCGGCAGGGTAAAATCTACCGTCGCCCGCTCTGCCTGCAGCACCTCCGCCATGGATGCTGCGATCCGCTCTGCAATTTTTCCCGCGTTGCCGCAGGGGCTGAAATATACAGCCGTTACTCTCTTAGTTTCCATATAAAATCCCCCTTCTTCATCTCACGAACCCACACTATCGTGCTCTACTGCCTGCTATCGCAGGCGGAACCTTCGATGTGTTTCGCAACTTGATCCATCTCGCAAACCCGCACTATCATTATAGCATACATCCCCGGCCTGGAACAGTCTTTTACACCATTCCCGCCGGGGACGCACGTTTTCTCTATTTTTCTGTTACAGTTCACTCGTATGCTCTTGTAGCCAGATTCCATGCTTGCATGAAAATCTGGCTGCATGAACATACGAAGGGAGCGCCCGGTAATGAGCAAAAATGAGCTGCGAAGCAGCGGAAAGCATCAAAGATGCGATTTTGCGAATGGCGCGTGTGAACTGTAACTATTTTCTATTTCCCGCAGGCCATTTACGCCTTCTTCGCGCCTGCTTTTTCCTGCTTTTTCTTCATCACAAACCAGAGAGCACCGGTGATGCATACGGAAGAGTATGCGCCGCACACGATACCGACGATCAGCGGCAGAGCAAACTCCCGGACGGAAGTCACGCCCAGAATGTACAGCACGACCACGGTGATCAGGGTGGTGAAGGAGGTGTAGATGGATCTGGTCAGCGTCTGGGTGATGCTGCGGTTGACAAGCTCCTCCAGCTCGTCTTTCTTCTTCATAGCTGCCAGATTCTCACGGATCCGGTCGAAGATGACGATGGTGGCGTTGATGGAATATCCCACAATGGTCAGCATGCAGGCAATGAACGTGTTGCCCACAGAGATCCGTGCCACCGCGTAGAAGGTGAGTACCACCAGCACGTCATGTACCAGCGCAGCCACGGCACTGGTGGCAAAACGGATATCCTTGAAACGGAACCAGATGTATAACAGCATACCGATGGTGGCAATGATCACAGCAATGACCGCATCGGATTTCATCTCAGAGCTGACGGTGGAGCTGATGTTCTCGGAGGTGATCTTGGATTCATCCACGGAGAATGCATCCACCAGCGCGTCGTTGAGGGACTGGCGCTCCTCTACGGACAGGCTTCTCGTCTTCACCACAATTTCATTGGTGCCGGTAACCTTCTGGATCTGTACATCCCCATCTCCGGTCACGCCTTCTACTACGGGCTTCACCTGACTGTCGATCTCGTCAATGGTCATGTCATCCTGCATGGTGACAGTGGTGGAAGTACCACCCTTGAACTCCAGGCTGTAGTTCAGGATATCGCCGCCCTGGGATCTGTGGATGCCCATGGAAATAAAACCGATGATGATGACTGCCAGGGAAGCGGTAAAGAATACCTTCCGTTTTCCCAGGAAGTTGATGGTCTTGCGCTCCTTCTGCACACCGAAGAACTTCACGTCCTTGCAGCCCAGTGCAATGAATGCGTTCAGGATCAGACGGGTGACCACCAGAGCCGTAAACATGGAAAGCACGATACCAAGTCCCAGTGTCTGGGCAAATCCCTTGACGCTTCCGGTACCCTTGATGCCCAGCACCAGTGCTGCGATCAGCGTGGTGATGTTGCCGTCCACGATGGCGGACAGGGCTTTCTGGAAACCGATCTTGGTGGCGGATTTCACCGTCTTGCCGGTGGCCAGTTCCTCCCGGATCCGGGCAAAAATGATGACGTTGGCGTCCACGGCCATACCGATGGAAAGAATGATACCTGCGATGCCCGGCAAGGTCAGTGTCAGATCAAAGGCATTGATCAGTGCCAGCATGAGCTCGGTATACACAACCAGCGCCAGGCTGGCTGCCAGACCGGGAATCCGGTATACGATACACATAAAGATAAACACACAGATCAGACCGATGATACCGGCTTTGACGCTGGTGGAAATAGCGGTCTGTCCCAGCTGGGCACCTACGGTCTTGGACTGCAGCTCGCTCAGCTCTACGGAAAGGGCACCGATGCGGATGGTGGAAGCCAGATTGTCTGCTGCCTCAAAGGACTCCAGATGGGTGATATACGCTTCGCCGCCGGTGATGGCACTCTGTACGGTAGGTGCGCTGATCACTTCACCGTCGTAGACGATAGGCAGGCGCTTGCCGATATTTGCTTCGGTGACCTCGGCAAACTTCTTGGCACCCTCGTCGGTCAGTGTCAGCTGTACCACATAATCCTTGCTGCCTGTGGTGCTGTTGGACTGGGTACCGGCCTCTGCCGTCTTGATATCCGTTCCCGCAAGGATGGTCTCCCCGTCCTCATTCTGGAATTCCAGGGAACCCGGTTTGCCCAGCTCCTCCAGGATCTTGTTGGCGTCTGATACGCCCGGGATCTCAATGTTGATCCGGTCAGAGCCCTCCTGATATACAAGCGCCTCTGTGCTGTAGCCTTCCACACGCTTCTGCAGCTTGTACACCGTATCCTTCATCTGCTCCTTGGTCGGATCTCCTTCGGCTTCATAGGTGATGCTCACACCGCCGGCCAGGTCCAGGCCCAGCTTGATATTCTTCGCTGCGCCGCTGCCGGTGCTGTCCACCCCGTTGATGCAGGTGAAGCCCAGTGCACCGATGACAAGCACGGTCAGGAGCATCACGATCACGCCTCTGCTCTTCTTCATCTTTTCGCTTACTTCCTTTCTTCTATCTTTCTGTCCTTATCTTTCCTTCTGCCGCGGGCCTGGCCAAAATCCCTGCGCCCGGACAGACATTTATGATCAGCTGCTCCGCAGACCTGTACAGCCTGTTTTCCTGCAGCTTATGCTTCATCCTCCGCCAGTGCGGCCTTGATCATGATGGCACACTCCACACGCTTCCGCTCCAGCTCACAGCCGATGTCATAGACATCGTTGATGGAATGATGGAAATTCCAGGAATTGGCTGCACAGCCGCCGCTGCAGTAAAATCTGGCGAAGCAGTCCCGGCATTTTTCCTTGGCGTACACGTTGCACGTCTTGAACTCGTCCCGGATGTCCTCCCGGACAATGCCGTCATCCACATTTCCCATAAGGAACTCTTCCTGGCCCACAAACTGGTGACACGGGTAAAAATCTCCCCATGGCGTCACGGCCAGATACTCCGTTCCCGATCCGCAGCCGGACAGGCGCTTTGCCACACAGGGACCGCCGGTCAGGTCGATCATGAAATGGAAGAAATTAAAATGCTCTCCGGCTTTTTCCCGGCGCACGATCTCGGCAGCCAGGCGGTCATACTCTTCACAGAGAACCGGCACATCCTCCCTCCCGGATGGCGTAATCTGCCTCCGGCGGTGCCACCACCGGCTCCACAGAAATCTGCTTGAAGCCCAGATCTGCCATGTGCAGTACATCTTTGGCAAAATCCAGATTGTAATGGGTAAACGTACCTCTCACATAATAGTTGGTCTGATTCCGGCTCTCGGCCATCTTCTGGAACTTGGGCACGATCTGGTCGTAGCTGCCCTGGCCGCCCCGGAACGGACGCATCATGTCGTTGATCTCTTTTCTGCCGTCCAGGCTTAAGACCACGTTGCCCATCTCTTTGTTGACGAACTCCTGTACCTCGTCATTTAAGAGAATGCCGTTGGTCGTCAGGGTGAAACGGAAATTCTTGTCGTGGATCTTCTCCTGCTCTCTGCCGTAAGCCACCAGGTCTTTCACCACCTGCCAGTTCATCAGCGGCTCACCGCCGAAAAAGTCCACCTCCAGATTTCTTCTGTTGCCGGAATTGGCAATGAGGAAATCCAGTGCTTTCTTGCCTACCTCAAAACTCATGAGCGCTCTGCGGCCGTGGTACTCGCCTTCCTCCGCAAAGCAGTATTTACAGGCCAGATTACAGTCATGGGCAATGTGCAGACAGAGCGCCTTGACAACGGTCTTGCGCTTCTTGAAATCCATAATGTAATCTCGGTAAATGTCCTCTGTAAAAAGCTGTCCGGCATCCTTCAGCGCCCGGATGTCCTCCAGCACTTCCCGGATATCGTTTTCCGGGTAGCTGCCCTTCAGCTCCTGTACGATCTCTTCCTCACTCTTCTTATCATAAAGAGCAATGGCATCGTAGGCCAGATCATCCACCACATGAACAGAACCGCTGTTCACGTCCAGCACGATATTCCGGCCGTTGTTCTTATATTGATGAACCATTCTCATCCTCCTGCTAACTGTGTAATGTAAAGTAACAGCATAATAAGCAGCGGCAGGTTGCCGCTGCTTATTATAAATAGTTTCTGAATAACCAGAATTTATCTTGCGTTCTCACAGCTCTGATTGCCAACTGTGCAGGAAGTCTTACATGCAGACTGACAGGATGTCTGGCATTCGCCGCATCCGCCCTTCTTCATTGTTCCCTGTAAACCTCTGGTGTTCAGTGTCTTGATATGTGCCATGATATCTACCTCCTGTTCATTCCTCGATTGTCCTACCGCGGCAGTGATAACTGGCACCCGCAGTAATATCTGGGATATTATATCACAATCCCACAGTCTTTTCAACCTCCCGCATGGCCAAAATCGTCCGTTCCAGCAATTCGTCCAGCGACCAGCCCAGCATATCCGCGCCGCGCTGGATCACCTCCCGGGAACACCCGGCCGCAAACTTGGGGGTTTTATACTTCTTTTTCAGAGATTTCAGCTCCAGATCCATGGTACTCTTCGATGGCCGCATGAGCGCCACCGCACCGATAAGCCCGGTGAGCTCGTCCGTGGCATACAACACCTTCTCCATCTCATGCTCCGGCCGGATATCCACCGTAATGGCATATCCGTGGCTGGCGGTGGCGTGGATGATGTCCTCCGGCACGCCCCGCTCTCTCATGATCTGCTGGGAACGGATGCAGTGCTCCTCGGGATACTGTTCAAAATCCAGGTCGTGGAGCAATCCCACGATACCCCAGAACTCCTCCTGATCTGCATATCCCAGCTCTCTGGCGAAATATTTCATCACGCCCTCCACCGTCTGGGCGTGTTTTAAATGGAACGCGTCCTGATTGTACTCTGTCAGCAGTTCCCATGCCTCTTCTCTGGTCATATCTTTTCCTCTTTTCTGTTGTTCCTGCTGCCTGCCCTGTAGCTGCGGCAGCTGAAACAGCCGCGTCTTACAGTCCCCGGAAGCCCTCCGGCTTGTAAGCGCGCTGCTCCATTACCTGATGAAGCTGTGCCAGAAGCTTCGGCGTATCCTGGTTCAGGGTTCCGCCCAGCGGCACATAATTGGAAGCGTGATTTGATCGGAAAATACTTCCCTGGCTGTCTGTATTTTCCAGAAACAACACCATTTCCCGGGCCACCTCATCGGCGGTCAGAAGTTCAAACTTTCCTGCCTTATGCTGCTCATAGAGCGGTGTGCCCGGCTCCAACATCAGCGTCAGGATGCTGACATACTCCGGCTTTACAGCGCTGATGAGCCGTCCGGATGCCACGGCATGCTGCTCCAGACGATCCCGGCCGCCCAGGCCTGAAATCAGTGTCACAGATACCTTGATGCCCGCTGCTTTCAGCTTCAGGCAGGCTTCCCGGATCTGTTCTGCCGTCGCCTGCTTCTTCACATCCTGCAGGATCTCGTCATCTCCGGACTCCGCGCCAATATAGATCATATCCAACCCGGCTTCCTTCAGAAGCTTCAATTCCTCCGGTGTCTTCGCCAGCACATCCAGCGGTGCCCCGTATGCGGATACCCGTTCCAGCCGCGGAAACAGCTGCCGGATAACCTTCAAAATACTGAGCAGATCCTCGGTCTTCACGACCAGGGCATCTCCATCAGCAAGAAAAATCCGTTGTACGTAAGATCCGTAATATTGCTTCGCAGATCTGAGATCCTCTGCCACCTCCTCCAACCGGCGGACGCGGAACTTCTTTTCCTTATACATACTGCAGAATGTGCACGTATTTCTCGCACATCCAATGGTCAGCTGTATGATCAAACTGCGTGCTTCACTCGGGGGTCTGTAAACCATTCCTTCATATCTCATATATTCCGGCTCCTTTTACTTTGCCCCATCATCTTCCTGAAAATCCTCGATGCTCCTGCCTACCCCTGACAGGAAAAAACACATCTTTTAAGTATTCTAATTCTCTTTCCCCCTCCTGTCAACACAAACGTACCCCTTCTGACGCGCAAACTTCTCCCGCGTTTCCGGCAAAGTTTTCCCTTTTCTTTTTTCCCGTTTTGTATTACAATATAGGATATGATGCCAGGGCCAAAAGGTCTAAACCCACATGAGCTTGCTCATAAGTGGGTGAAGGACCTTGAGGCCCGCCCCGATATGAGCATAAAAGTAGGATGATAATCCTACGATATGCGAATGTCGATGAGGATTGTGGGAGTGCGTAGCACGGAACAATCCGCAGGCATCAAAGTCGGGGGATTTAAATCTCGACATCTAGCAATTTCCAACAGAAAGGAATGTATCTCATATGAAAAAATCCGGAAAATGGATCCTCTCTGCCGCTGTGGTCACCATCGCAGCCGCAGTTACCGCTTATTTTGTTAAAAACCGCAGCCAGGAAAAGCAGGAGGACGATTTCGACGACTTTGATGATTTTGACGACTTCGACGAGGAACTGGATCAGGAGGAAGCGGGCGAACCCTTCTCCAGAGAATATGTGTCCCTGAACCGGACACACCAGACAGAGAACGCAGACACCGCTGCACCTGCACAGGATGCTTCTGAGCCTGCACAGGATACCCCCGAGGAAGAGGTGACCGTCAGTGATGCCCCGTCTTCCGACACCATCGCCGAGGAGGAGCCCGGACAGGAATAAGCCCGAAGCAACGCTCGCAAAGCTTGCTGCTGGCCGTTTCTGCCAAATATAATATCGTCTATAGGATAGGACACACTTTCTTATCATGAAAAAAGAACGATGGAATTTTCTCAATCGGGAATCTTCCATCGTTCTCTTTTATTCTTATGCATTTACGTTCTTTCTGTTCTCAGGATCTCATCTGTCACAGGCTTTCCATCCTGTTTTCACGTCTTTTTCGCATGCTCTACAGCTGCGCCAGGATGATCCCGGCAAAAACCAGCCCGCAGCCCAACATCTCCCGGGGCGACAGCGCCTGCCCCAGCAGCACCCAGCCCGCCAGCATGGCAAACACCGATTCCATACTCATCAGAAGAGACGCCACCACCGGGTCGGTGTCCTTCTGGGCCAGGATCTGCAGCGTATACCCTGCACCGCTGGATAGCACGCCCGCATAGACGATGGGCAGCCACGCCCGGGTCATCGCCGAAAAAGACACCGGCTCCACCAGCAGCATGCTCACCCCCGCCAGCGCCGCGCACACAAAAAACTGAATACAGGACATCCGCACACCGTCCACCTGGGGCGAAAAATGGTCAATGACGAGAATGTGGCAGGCAAAGGCCACTGCACACAGCAGCTCCAGAAAATCCCCGGCACTGATGGAGAAACCTTCGGTGATGCACAGAAAATACATGCCCACCACGGCCAGTGCCACGCTGATCCACAGCTTCCGCCGGATGCGCTGCCCCGTAAAAACCCGCAGAAAGGGCACGATGATGATATACAGCGCCGTGATAAATCCGGCTTTTCCCACCGTTGTATACTGTATGCCGTACTGCTGCAGGCTGCTGGCCAGAAACAGCACGCAGCCACAGCACACGCCGCCGATCAGCAGCGGTCGTTTCGGCATCTGCCGCTTTTCTCTCCCGCTCCGCCTCCGGCGTCAGGTGGTCCATCAGAAAGATGCAGGGGATAAGCACCAACCCGCCCAGGACACTTCTGGCAAAAAGAAAGGCAAAGGGCCCCACATAATCCATGCCCGCACTCTGGGCCACAAATGCAATACCCCAGATAAATGCTGTCAGCAACAGCAGCGCGTTTCCTTTTGCTTTTTTCGTGTTGATGTTCATGCTTCTTCTCTCCGTCCTGTTCTTTTCTGCACAGCCTTTTCCGGTTCCTCCTGTGTCAGTATTTTCTTCATTCTATGTATTGGTTTCCGCTGCCACCTTTTCCAGCAGTGTTATTCCTTTTGATCCTTGCGCTTCCGTTCCTCCAGGCTTTCCTTCAGCATCTTCAGCGCTTCCTTAAACTCCTCAGAGGTGGCAGACGGGCTGCTCTTCAACAGGCTTCTGCCGTAGAAATCCAGGCCGTTCTTCTTCACCTGGGTCAGTCTCTCCCGGGTCACAGCCACTCTCGTCTTCAGCCCCTCGAACTCAGGCAGCTTCTCGCCCAGCTTTTCCTTCTGGGCCTCCAGACGGCTGACGGTACTTTCCAGTCTTGCCAGCGGCCCTTCCAGCCGTTTTTCCAGTTCTTCCTTCTTCTCCAGCATGTCTGCCTGGGCGAAAGCCACGATCACATTGGCCCGGTTCTGCAGATTGTCCAGATCTCCCTTCAACGCAGTAAGCTTCACCAGTACATCCCGGACATCCAGGGCTGCCTTGAAGGAAAGTGCCATATCTACTCCCACCAGTGCCGTCAGCACATGGGTCACCACCGACACCAGCTGTTCATTCAGCCCCAGCACAAACCGTTCAATGGGCGGATGAATGACCTTCAAAAGAAAAATGGTCAGACCGCCCCAGGCCAGTGTGGAGGACAGACAGATCTGTCCTTTGTAGTTGAATTTCTGCTTGCTGTAGTCCCAGTAACGCACCTTGAACAGCTTCTCCATGCACACGCCGGTGACATATTCCAGCGCTGTAGCCGCAATACAGCCGGCCAGATAAACGAGCACCAGATGATTTTCCACCGGAATAGACACGAACAGCATAAGGATCGCGCCACTCCCGTACAACGGCAGGAACGGCCCCCTCATGAAACCGCGGTTGACAAACCGGTGCTTACACAGGGATACATATGTACTCTCAAAAATCCATCCGAAAAAACAATAAATAAAGAAAAACAACAGCCACTGGTCTGTCGTATAGCTGAATATCGCATGCATAAATGCATTTCATCCTTTCTCTTGCCAACTGTGTATCTTTTGATTAAAATATATAAATACAATATGAAACGAGGTACAGATCAATGGATAAAATCACAGCCCTTTACTGTCGGTTCGCCTACGGCGATGTTCCCGAGATCATTGAGGAGCAGAAAGCCCTGCTTCTTCAGACTGCCTGCGACAACGGTCTTTCCAACACCCGCTTCTATGTGGACAGCGGTGTCAGCGGCCTTACCATGGACCGCCCGGCCTTCAACGAGCTGATGGCCGATATGGAAAACGGTCTCATTGAGGCGGTCATCGCACAGGATGCCTCCCGCATCTGCCGCCGTTCCTCTGTGAGCACCACATACATCGAGGAAATCTTCCCGGCACACGGGGTCCGGTTCCTGAGTGCAGAAGCACCCTCCGACAAAAGTCTCATGGACATCCTGCTGGCTGCCCGAGACAGCAGCAAAGAAACCAGATAAGCGATCTTTGCTCCGACAGACAGAACATCCTGATTTTAAAAAGAAGAAAAGGTTCCTGCTCATCAGGGCCTTTTCTTCTTTCTTTTTTCTGACACCGGAAGTTTTAGTAGTATCTCTTGATGGCTGTAATGGTACGGTAGGTCGCATTGCCGTATTTGATCCCTGTCTTGGCCGTGCTGGCGTGAACGATCCGCCCGCCGCCCAGATAGATCGCCACATGGCCGGGATAACAGATGATATCACCGGGCTGTGCATCCGCATAGGACACGGACCTTCCGCCGGAAGCCTGACCGCCCGAGGAGTGGGGCAGGGAAATGCCGAAATGGGCAAATACCGACATGGTAAAGCCGGAGCAGTCTGCACCGTTGGTCAGGCTGGTACCGCCCCATACATATGGATTACCCACAAACTGGCAGGCATAGCCGGCAATGCTGTTTCCGGCAGCGCTGCCGCCTCCGCCGCTGCCAATGCTGACAGAACCGGAACCCGAAGAAGAGCTGCCGCTTTTGGTGGTAGAGGCGGCTGCCTTCGCCTGCGCCTTCTTGATCTCACTGTTCTGCGTCTCGATCTTCTTCTTTAAATTGGCTGCTTCCTTCTTGGCATTGGCCAGCTGGCTTTCAAAGTTGGCCACCTTCTTCTTCTTCTCTGCAATCATCGCCTCCAGGGACGCCTGCTGCTCTTTGTAGCTGGCCTCAATCTCCAGCAGTTCTTCCTTATCCTCATCCAGCTGTACCTGCAGATCAGCCACCTGCTGCCGGATTGCCTGATAATTGATGAGCATATCCCGGTCATAGGAGTATACCTGCTGGGCATAATCAGCCTTGTTGATCCAGTCTGCAATACTCTGCGCCTGAAGCAGAAGCTCCACGTAACTCGTCTCGCCCTTCTCATACATGTACTGGATCCGGAGCTTCATATCCTCGTACTGCTTGTCTTCCTGTGCCTTGGCCGCATCATAATCCTTCTGTGCCTGTTCGATCTCCGCTTCTTTATTCGTAATATCCTGTTCCAGAATATCCAGATCTGCCAGAAGAGAGACCAGCTCGGAGTCCAGTTCATTGATCTCATTCTGGGTCTGCCGGGAATTCTTCTGCAGATTGGAAATATTCTCGTTGACTTTATTCAATTCCTGCTGCGTCTTATTTTTCTGATTCTGCATATCCTTGACGCTGGACGCATACACCGGTGTCTGTATCATCATAGATGCTGCCAGGGCCGCTGCCAGCAGACGGATTCTTTTCTTCATGCATTCCACCCTTTGTTTTAAATTTTCATGTCCTATTATTATAACTTTAACCCCGTGTTCTTTCAATGGATAAATCTAAAAATTCACAAATTATTTTCATTTGTTCTTGACGCTGTCTTTTGCATATGCTATCTTTAGGTTAGTATTTTAGCAGTTGATTTTGATGCGCATATTATGTAAGTCAGTAATTAATTCGTGACCTACTTATATGCGTTTTTTCTTTTTCAGTCCTACTTGAAATACGCATTAAATTTATCAAAGGAGGTATCTTTACTATGAATAAAGGTACAGTGAAATGGTTCAACGCAACTAAAGGCTATGGCTTCATCACCGATTCCGAGAACGGCCAGGAAGTATTCGTTCACTTTTCCGGCATCGTTGCCAACGGATTTAAGACTCTGGAAGAGGGTCAGCAGGTAACCTTCGATCTCGCCGAAGGACAGAAGGGCATGCAGGCAGTCAACGTTGTTGTTTGCTAATCACTGCACACATTTCCAAAGATAAGATTGGGGCAGGAATCAACCGATTCCCGCCCCACTTTTTTGTTATTATAACACCTTGCTTAAAAACGACTGCAGCCGCTCATTTTTCGGATGGCTGAAAAATTCTTCCGGTGTATTTTCTTCCATGAGAATTCCCTCGTCCATGAATACGACCCGGTTTGCCACCTCTCTGGCAAATCCCATCTCATGGGTGACCACGATCATCGTCATGCCGCTTCTGGCCAGATCCCGCATCACGTTCAGCACCTCGCCTACCATCTCCGGATCCAGCGCCGAGGTGGGCTCATCGAACAACAGCACCTCCGGCTTCATGCACAGCGCCCGGACGATAGCGATTCGCTGCTTCTGTCCACCGGACAGCTGGTTGGGATATGCATCCGCCCGGTCCGCAAGACCTACCAGCTTCAAAAGCTCCATGGCTTCCTTCTCTGCCTCCTCCGGCTTCTTGCCCTGCAGCTTGATGGGGCCCAAGGTCAGATTTTTCATCACGTTCATATGGGGGAACAGATTGAAATGCTGGAACACCATGCCCACCTTCTGCCGGTGCAGGTCGATATTTACTTTCTTGTCTGTAATATCCGTTCCTTCAAATAAAATATGGCCATCCGTAGGAACCTCCAGCAGGTTCAGGCAGCGCAGAAAGGTACTTTTACCGGAGCCGGACGGCCCGATGATCACCACCACGTCCCCTTCATTGACCTCCAGATCGATGCCCTTGAGCACCTCCTGGTCGCCGAAATTTTTCTTTACATTTACCGCCCGGATCAGCGGTCCGTTATACTTATCGCTCACTCTTCTTCAGCCTCCTCTCCAGCAGCGTCACAAAGTGGCTGAATACTACCACCATGATCAGATAAATGGCAGCAACCGCCATCAGCGGGAAAAACGCATCATAGGTACGGCTGCGGATGATATCGCCGCCTTTGGTCAGATCCTCCAGGGCAATATATCCGGCCACAGATGTTTCCTTCAAAAGCACGATAAACTCGTTGCCCAGTGCCGGCAGCACATTTTTAAACGCCTGGGGCAAAATGATATACCACATCGTCCGGCCATAGGAAAAGCCCAGACTTCTCCCGGCCTCCAGCTGCCCGATGTCAATGGACATGATACCGCTTCGGCAGATCTCCGCCACATAAGCGCCCGAGTTGATACCAAAAGCCATGATCGCCGCAAATACCTTGCTCACATCTGTGGATGCAAAAATAACGAAATAAATGATCAGCAGCTGTACCACCACCGGGGTTCCCCGGATCACAGTCAGATACACCTTACAGATGGCATTCAGCAACCTGAATTTCCCCGTCCGCTCATGGGTGGAACGGATGATTCCCACCAGAAATCCCAGTACAATACCGATGAGTACGGCAAAAAAGGTTACCTTCAGGGTCACCCCCAGACCATTGGTGATATATTTCCATCGGTCATCTTTGATGAAATTTTTGTAAAACGCATTCAGAAAAGCTTCCATTCCCTCATCCCCCTTATTTTTTCTCTCCTGTCTACTACCGACTGCTCTGCTACATACAAAAGCATCTGTTCTTCACACGCAGACTCTTTTTCCACACAGCAGAACAGCCGACGTCTCCGGACGCGCCATACATGCAGATGTCACGCGTGGAGGGTCGGCTGCATATCTTCTTCGATGGATTATTCTGCGCTGATGTACTTTCCGATGATCTCATCCAGCTTGCCGGATTCCTTCAACTCACCAAGTGCTGCGTTCACCTTGTCAAGCAGCTCTGTATTGTCCTTGGCAACGGCAATGGCATACTCTTCCTCTGCGAATGCCTCATCCAGGATCTTCAGTCCCTCGTTCTCATCCACAAACACCTGTGCCGGCTGACGGTCAATGATCACCGCATCGATCTTTCCCTGGGAAAGTGCCTGAACAGCTTCAAACCCCTTGTTATAACGCTCTACGGTTGCGCCTTCCACATCATCTGCCAGGATGTCGCCTGTGGTGCCCAGCTGTACACCGATCTTCTTACCGGACAGATCGTCACTGGAACCAATCTCGCTGTCCCCGGTAACAATGATCACCTGAGAGGAAGTTGCATAGGGATCAGAGAAATTTACATTCTCCAGACGATCCTCTGTCACAGTCATGCCCGCAATTCCCACATCCGCTTTGCCGGAATTCACTGCCATGATAATAGAATCAAATGCCATGTCCTCAATCTTCAGCTCCATGCCTAACTGCTCTGCGATGGCTGCTGCGATATCTGCATCGATACCAACGATCTCACCGCCGTCATGATATTCATAAGGCGGAAACTCTGCATTGGTTGCCATCACCAGGGTGCCGCCTGCTGCCGCGTCATCGGCGGTCTCTTCTGTCGCATCCGCTGTTTCATCTGCTTTCTCTTCTGCAGCAGTTGTATCCTCTGCTGCCTTCTGTCCGCAGGCTGCCATAGATACAGCAACTGCACAGGCCATCATCAGTGCCACTACTTTCTTTTTCATATATACCTCTCCTCTCTCAACCGGCGTCCCCCGCCGGATCCTGTTTCTCTTATTATAAACACATTTTATACAAAAATCAAGCATTTTTATACATCACAGTTCACACAAAGATTTATGCAGGCAGATTTCAGGTTCGCATGAAAATCTGTCTGTGAAAATCTTTGTAGGGAGCGCCTTCTTATGAGCAAAAATGAGCTGCGCAGTAGCGGAAAGCATCGCAGATGCGTTTTTGTGAATGATGTGAATGAACTGTGCATATATTTATAAAAAATGTATAAATCAGGAAAATACCCATGCCAGACGCATTTTCTTCCTTCACAGACACCCCATCTCTTCCCCCGGCCCAGGATGAAAATTATGCAGACTTTATCATAGAATACCGCAACACCCCCGACCGGCTCCCCGCCCCTTCCATACCCCATGCCATCTCTGTCATTGATGACCGGTACGCCGTACTCTACGTGCCCCGCACCTACCTGATGCCGGACACCGTTTCCGCCTCCGATTACAGTGCCATTCCCAAATGCTATACGGCCATGGATCTGCCAAGCCTTGACAGCTCCGGCATTACCCGTCTGGCAAACCATCCGTATCTGTCGCTGACAGGCCGGGGCACTGCGGTTGCCATCATCGATTCCGGCATCGACTACACTCTGCCGGTGTTCCGAAACAGCGACGGCACGACACGGATTGCCTGGCTGTGGGATCAGGCGCTGACCGAAACCCATGCAGATCCCAGATATCCTTCGGTCCCCTACGGCGCGGTTTTCTCCGCCGCAGAGATCAACCGGGCGCTGACAGCCGGGGATCCCCTCTCTGTTGTGCCCTCCGCAGATCCCACCGGACACGGCACCTTTCTAGCCGGCATCGCCGCCGGAAAAGAAAGCAGCACCGACAATTTCCGGGGTGTGGCACCGGATGCTTCTCTGATCGTTGTCCGGCTCAAAACGGCCAAACAATACCTGCGGGAGCTGTTTCTTCTGCCTGCGGATGCCGATGTCTATCAGGAGGACGATATCATGCTGGCCATTTCCTTTGTACTTTCCTGCTCCGGCCAGATGGATACCCTGCCGGTCAGCCTGTGCATCGGCCTTGGCACCAGCCTGGGAAGTCACAGCGGTACCAGTCCCCTGTCCCAGTACGCCGACCGGATCGCCCGGCAGTTTGCCGTGTGTATCTCCATCGCCGCCGGAAACGAAGGGAACGCCCGGCATCATTACCGGGGCGTCCACACGCCGGAGAAGAAAGAGGATATCGCCGAGCTTCGGGTGGCAGAGGGTGAGACCGGATTTTCCATGGAGCTGTGGGGCCGCTCCCTCGCCCCGTATCAGGTCACCCTGCAGTCCCCCTCCGGTGAGTCTGCCCGCATCACCCCGTCCCGGTTCCAGTCCTCCACCACCATCCGTTACATTTTCACCCAGTCTGCCATCTACGTCACCACGATCCCGCTGGATCCCCAGTCCGGCGCCCAGATGCTCTTTCTCCGATTTCTTACCCCCGAGTCCGGTCTTTGGCGGATCACTGTCACCACCGACACCCAGGCGGAGGTGTTTTATGACCTGTGGCTGCCCGCCCGGGGGCTTGTCCGGGAAAACACCTATTTTCTGCGCTCCACACCGCTGCAGACCGTCGCCAGCCCGGGCAGTTCCCTGTCGTCCATCACCTACACCGCTTACGATTACCGCAATTCCAGTCTCTACCTGGAAGCCAGCCGGGGCTTCACCCCCATCATGTCCATCAAGCCGGATCTGGCTGCACCGGGTGTCGGACTCATCGGACCGCTGCCGGGCGGAAGGTTCCAGGAGCGCTCCGGCACCAGTCTGGCCGCCGCCCACGGAGCCGGGGCTGCCGCCCTGTTTTTCGAGTGGGCCATCATCCGGCAAAATGCCCCCTCCCTCAACGGCCTGGGCGTCAAAAATTTCTTCATCCGCAGTGCCAGACGCTCCACAGATCTTACCTATCCCAACCGGGAATGGGGCTACGGCATTCTTAACCTGTACCATACATTTTCCACATTGTTTTAAAAAAAGAGACGGGAATGCCTCTCACTCCCGTCTCTGCTTTTGCTGTATGGATTACTTCGCCTTTTACTTGTCAATTCCGGCATGGATGCGGATCAGGCTCTTGATGATCTCCGCAGATTCCTCATAGGTAAACTTGGATGTATCCAGGCACAGATCATAGTTGTTGGCATCTCTCCACACATGGCCGGTGTGGTAGGTATAGTATGCCTCCCGGTAATTGTCCATCTTCTCCACATAGGCGGATGCCTCATGCTCGGTGATGCCCTGGCGCTTCATCTCCCGCTCGATGCAGATATCCTTCGGTGCATGGATATACACACGGATCAGGTTGTGGAAATCCTTCAGCACATAGTCGGCTGCACGGCCGATCACCACATAGGACTCCCGCTCTGCCAGCTCCTTGAGCACCTTGGCCTGGAACGCAAACAGATTCTGGTTCGATGTGAAGTTCTCACTCTCCGGAGGAATGATCTCACCGGTATATACCTTTCTGGAAACCTTGTACAGCATGCTCTTCTTCACATTCTCATCCGCGCTGGCAAACAGCTCCTCACTGATGCCGCTGTCCTCTGAAGCAAGCTGCAGAAGCTTCCGGTCATAAATATTCACGCCATAATGGTCCGCAAGCAGCTGGCCGATGCTCATACCGCCGCTTCCGCACGTTCTTGTAATCGCTACCACAAAGTTGTTCATATTCTGTGTCCTCCTTCATTGTCTGTTTTGATTTTTAATTTAATAAAAAACCCCGGAAATACTGCCTTGTTCTTTCAGTACTTCCGGGTACGCCTCAAGCAGATAGCGGGAATCGAACCCGTCTCTCCAGCTTGGGAAGCTAGCGTTCTACCGATGAACTATATCTGCATGAGAAGTATTATAGCACAGTCTGCTTTATTTGTGTAGCCCTTATTTTTCACCAATTTTTTTAATCCTTTGGTTTCTGGTAAAACCGTCCGGTCACCTGATCGGTATTCACCATATTGATGAACGCCTTGGGATCTACCTTGCGGATGGCCGCCACAACCTTGCGCGCCTCCTCCCGGGAAACAACGGAATATACCATCTTCCTGGGTTTGTACAGATACAGGCCGATGCCCTTGAACAGAGTGGCATCGTGATTGGTCGTATCCCGAATTGCCTGATATACTTCATCCGGCCACTCAGTGATGACGAACAGTGTCTCCTTCTGGTATCTGCGGTACAGGCCGTGGAGTACCTGGGTGGAGGTAAACTGGAAAATAATGGAATACATCGCTTTCGTCCAGCCAAACAGGGCCCCCGCCACCAAAAGGATACACACGTTGATCATCATGATATAATTCCAGGCATCAATGCCGTACCGCTCCGACAGGAAGATGGAAATAAAATCCGTCCCTCCCGTGGTGGCATCGGCTTTCAGGCAGATGGTGATGCACAGACCATTGATGATGCCGCCGAAAATGGCGTTCAGCAGCACCTCATCCGTCACCGGCGCCGACGGCAGCATATCCACCAGCAGGCCGGTGAGCACGATGGACAGCACCGAAAAACCGGTGAATTTCTTCCCGATAAACTTAAAGCTGATGGCTGCCGGAATGCAGTTCAGAATGACGTTGATGGCAGAATAAGGCACTGCCAGATGCAGGAACGCCGCAAAGCACTCCTGCAGCAGCAGGGAAAGACCCGTAAATCCACCGGGCAGAAGCCCTGCTGCATGCACAAAAGTATTGATATTCCACGCACTGAATACCGAAGCTGCCACTACCATCAGCGTCCGTTTCACATCTTCCCCTATCAAAACTTTCTTCATAAACCCTCCTGTTTTCGGAGATATTCTCAGTCACGCAACCGCTTACAGCAGGGTAGCGCGAAGCTCCTCTCCTGTCTTGGCAGACAGATAAGCCGGTGCGATATCGAAAACGCTTCTGCAGCCGGTCTGGCCCTCTGCGTGCAGGCGTGCAACGGCTCTCGCGTAAGCCACCAGCACACTGGAGGTGAACTCCGGGTTGGAATCCAGCTTCAGGCTGTACTCGATGATATGAGAATTCTCTTTCTCCCATCCGGTTCTGCCGCTTCTGATGACAAAGCCGCCGTGAGGGATGGTGCTGTGGTCTCTTGCAAACTCTTCCTCGCTGATAAAATGCACGGTGGTGTCATAATCAGCGAAATAGTTGGGCATGGTCACGATCTCTTTTTCGATGGCTGCCAGGTCTGCGCCCTCCTCAGCCACAACAAAGCACTCTCTCGTATGTTTTTCTCTCGTTGTCAGATCCGGATTCTCTCCGTTTCTCACAGCTTCCAGGGCCTTTTCCACCGGGATGGTGTACTGCTTGGCATTCTTGACACCCTTGATCCGGCGGATCGCATCGGAATGTCCCTGGCTGACGCCCTTGCCCCAGAACGTATAATCCTTGCCCTCCGGCAGGATGGCATTGGCATACAGACGGTTCAGGGAGAACAGGCCCGGATCCCAGCCTGCGGAAATGAGCGCCACATGGCCGCTCTCTTTCGCTGCTGCATCTACATTGGCAAAATGCTCCGGAATTCTTGCATGGGTGTCGAAGCTGTCCACTACGTTGAAATATTTCGCATATTCCGGCGTCTGCTTCGGAAGGTCGGTGGCACTGCCGCCGCACAGAAGCAGTACATCGATCTTATCTGCCATCTTCACCGCATCCTCTGCCGCATATACCGGCACGCCCGGTGTCTGGATGTGCAGGCTCTTCGGATCTCTTCTGGTAAATACTGCCACAAGCTCCATGTCTGCATTCTGCCGGATGGCACACTCAATGCCTCTTCCGAGATTTCCGTAACCCATAATTCCTAATCTGATACTCATTGTTATTCTTCCTTTCCTGTCTGTGTTTCTTCTATAAAATAGTTGTCTTATTTCAGGAAGCCGTTGATGATCTGTGCCTCAGCCTCTTCCTCGGTCAGTCCCAGGGTCATCAGCTTGATCAGCTGCTCTCCTGCGATCTTTCCGATGGCAGCCTCATGAATCAGACTGGCCTCGGTGCTGTTGGCTGTCAGCTGCGGTACGGCGCTGACGCTGGCATGATCCATGATGATAGCGTCACACTCCGTGTGTCCTGAACAGACATTGTTGCCGTTGATCTTTGACTTGAATAACTGGTGAGATGTTCCTCTGGCAACTGAACGGGATACCACATCGGCGCTGGAATTCTCCCCATCCAGATCCACCTCGAAGTCTGTCTCTGCCGTCTGGGCGCCGTCTGTCATGATCTTCTCATGAATGATCAGCTTGGCATCTGCAGCCAGCTTTCCTCTCGTGGTGCGGATGGTGGAGTTGACACCCTTGATCTGCACGGTCTCCATCTCCATGTAGCTGCCCTCATCCAGGGTAACCTCCGTCACCGGGTTGAGGATCCGCTCGCCGGTACCGGTGCCTTCCCCATAATGCTTCTCGATATATTTTACCCGGGCATTCTTTCCGAGGAAAAAGCGGTGAATACCGTCGTGCTGGGAATCCGCACCGCCGTCATTGTGGATGCCGCAGCCTGCCACGATGACCACATCTGCGTCCTCTCCCACATAAAAATCATTGTATACCATATCCTTCAGTCCCGACTGGCTGAGCACAACGGGAATGTGGACGCTCTCTTTCTTTGTGCCAGGCTTGATAATGATATCAATGCCGGGCTTGTCCTGCTTCGGCGCGATCTCAATGTTAGCTGTGGAATTTCTTGCGATTCCCTGGCCATTGGAACGGATATTATAAGCACCCTCCGGAACGCCGTGAAGATCTGCGACCTGTTCCAGTAATCCTAACTGTATTGCATCCATGTCTACTTCTCTCCTTTGTAAAATTTGCAGCTTCCGGGCTCACATAAGAGTTCCGGCAAAATCTCATCCTTCGTTCCGGTCTTGCTGATCCGGCCGTCTGCGATGACCACAATGCGGTCAGCGATATTTAAGATCCGCTCCTGATGGGAAATGATCAAGATCGAACCGTGGACATCCTCATGAAGCTTCTCAAATACCTGAATGAGGTTATTGAAGCTCCACAGATCGATGCCGGCTTCCGGCTCGTCAAATACGGACAGCTTCGTGCCTCTAGCAATGACCATGGCGATCTCGATCCGTTTCAGCTCTCCGCCGGACAGGCTGGCGTTCACTTCCCGGTTGATGTACTCCTGCGCACACAGGCCCACCTCTGACAGATAAGAACAGGCCTCCGCCGTCGTCAGATTCTTCCCTGCTGCCAGGGTGATCAGATCCCGCACTGTGATGCCCTTGAACCGCACCGGCTGCTGGAAGGCAAAGCTGATGCCTGCCTTGGCACGCTCCGTGATATTCATGCCTGTGATATCCTCGCCGTCCAGAAGGATCTGGCCGGAAGTCGGCACCAGAATACCGGCAATGATCTTTGCCAGTGTGGATTTGCCGCCGCCGTTGGGGCCGGTGATGGCCACAAACCGCTCTTCTATTTTCAGATTAATGTTCTTTAATATTTCGATCTCCCGTTGGTCTTCATTGACCTCATAGGAGACGTTCTTGAGTTCAAGCATACCCTTTCTCCTCCGTTTTCCTGAATTCACCTTATTCTACCACAATCTAATAGGAAATCAAATGAAAATATGTGCTCTCCTGCGCTATTCCAGGTAGTTTTCCCGTAATTCCCGCTTTTCTTCCTCTCCAAGGCCAAGTCCCTCCCGCAAAAAAGCATCCATGGAGCCATAATGCCGATCCACTTCCGCATACAGCCGGTTCAGGTAGCTCTCTCTGGCCGTGTTCATGATCCGCACGCCATTTAACACCTTCTCATCCGGTACGGTTTCCGCCAGATGGGCGATCATCCGGTTTAAGTTTTTCTCCAGATACCGGTCCGTCAGAAGATAGTCTGCCCGGATCACCGGTTCCGATACGCCCAGCGCCCACAGCAGGTATACCGCGCCCATGCCCGCCCGGTCCTTGCCTGCGGAGCAGTGCCACAGCAATGCGCCCTCCCGGTTGTTTAAAACAGCGTCGAAAAATGTCCGATAACGTCGAACTGTTTCCTCATGCAGCACCAGCTGGGCGTACAGATCGGACATGAACTGCTCCGGCCCGTTTTCTCCAGTCTGAATGAGCTCCACGAGAAAATCCAGCAGTCCCTTGTTCTCCGCTTTTTCCTCATGGGTCATGCCCATCTGCGCCTCATTTAAAATCGGATTGTGCATATAGGTCACACCGGGAAGCGTCGGATCCGGCTTTTCTGACAGTTCCGCTGCCGTCCGGAAA
This sequence comes from Oscillospiraceae bacterium NTUH-002-81, assembly GCA_032620915.1. Taxonomy (NCBI): domain Bacteria; kingdom Bacillati; phylum Bacillota; class Clostridia; order Eubacteriales; family Oscillospiraceae; species Oscillospiraceae bacterium NTUH-002-81. The sequence continues at coordinate 1,158,509 of CP136052.1, read as the reverse complement.
TCCACGATCGCCCGCAGCTCATAATCCTCTGTCAGAATCTTCGTATCCGCCTCGGTCATTCCCGTCAGACAGCCGCTGCGGATCAGCCGGCGGGGTTTGATCTGATGTCCGTCCTTTGTCTTATATACGCCCAGATCCCGGGCATTGGGAATCCCTTCCAGCAAGATTTTTCCGTTTTCATCCTGTTTATGACTCATATATATTCTCCGTTCTGTCTTGCTTTTCTCTATGCATAGGTGATGATATCAACGATGAGCAGGCTCACATAGATGTAAGCCTTTTGCCCCCGGTATCGTGATGTATCTATTATAGAAGAATTTCTTCTTCCTGGCAACCGGTTCCTGTGATACAAAAAGCGCCCCGGGAGGAAGCTTTCTTCCATTCCCGGCAGCGCCTTTTATCCGTATCACGATATTTACAATAATCTTTTCCAGATCTGCCTCTTACAGTGTCTCCGGCAGCAGATTCTCCATGCTCTTCAGACTGATGCCCAGTGTGGACATGTTGTGCAGCAGGGCAGAGGTGGACGGTGTGAGGATACCCATAGCGCCCAGCACGATCAGCGTCGTGTTGATGCCCACAATCTTCCGGTAGTTGCCGTGGATCCGCTTCATCAGTCCGGCACTCAGTTCTTTCAGCGTTACCAGCTCCTGCAGATCATCCGCAGTGATGGTGATGTCCGCGATCTCACGGGCGATCTCTGCGCCGTCGCTGACTGCGATTCCCACATCTGCCGCAGACAGTGCCGGGGAATCGTTGATGCCGTCGCCGATCATGATGACGGTACGGCCTGCTGCCTTCTCTGCCTCGATGAAGTTGGCCTTATCCTCCGGCAGTACCTCTGCATGATACTCATCCACACCGATCTTTGCTGCCACAGCTGCAGCGGTCCGCTCGCTGTCGCCGGTCATCATGACTGTCTTGGTGATGCCAGCTGCCTTCAGGGCTGCCAGCACAGCCGGTGCCTCCTCACGCAGGGGATCCTCAATACCGATGACCGCAGAAAGGACACCTTCAATGGCCAGATACAGATGAGAAATCTCCGGTGACAGGCTGTCAAACTTCTCCTGCTCCCCTGTCGAGATCACGCAGTTCTCATCCTCGAATACAAAGTGGTAGCTGCCGATGACAACCCGTTTCTCCTGAATGGTGGATGCAATGCCGTGTGCCACGATATATTCCACCTTGGAATGCATTTCCTCATGCTCCAGGTTCTGATCCTGGGCTGCCTTTACCACAGCCTTTGCCATAGAGTGCGGGAAATGCTCCTCCAGGCAGGCAGCCACACGGAGCATATCTGCCTCTTTTCTTCCGTTGAACGGTACAACCTCTTTTACGGTCGGACGCGCCTTGGTCAGGGTGCCGGTCTTGTCAAATACGATGGTATCAGCTGCGGCAACTGCCTCCAAGAATTTGCCGCCCTTGACCGTCATATGATGGCTGCCTGCCTCACGGATGGCGGACAGTACCGAGATCGGCATAGCCAGCTTCAGTGCGCAGGAGAAATCTACCATCAGCACGGACAGTGCCCGGGTTGCATTTCTTGTCAGCAGATATACCAGGCCAGTGCCCAGCAGGGTGTAAGGTACGAGGCGGTCTGCCAGATGCTCGGCCTTGCTCTCCAGACCGGATTTCAGCTTCTCGGACTCCTCGATCATGGACACGATCTTCTCATAACGGGTAGAACCGGACGTCTGTTTCAAGCGAATGGTGATCTCGCCCTCTTCCACAACGGTACCTGCATAAACATAGCTGTCCAAAACCTTGTGTACCGGCAGGGACTCGCCGGTCATGGATGCCTGGTTGACCATAGCCTCGCCCGCTTCCACGATGCCGTCGAAGGGGATCACATTGCCCATGTGTACGATGACAGAATCACCGGCCTGTACCTTGGAAGAATCCACCAGTACCTCCTGTCCCTCTGTTTTCAGCCATACCTTGCCTACACGCAGGGACATGCTTCTCGCCAGATCGCTGACAGATTTCTTGTGGGTCCACTCCTCCAGGATCTCACCGATGCCAAGCAGGAACATGATAGAGCCTGCGGTCTTCATATCGCCGCGGAATACGGATACCCCGATGGCGGTCGCATCCAGTACCGGTACCTCCAGACGGCCCTTGGCCAGCGTCTGTACCCCGTGCTTCAGATATTTCACGGACTTGATGGCAGTCCACACGGCCCGGATGGAATACGGCACAAATAATTTTCCTGCATAACGCAGAACGACCTTCATGACCAGCTTTTCCTGATAAGCGGAGTTCAGTTCCCGGCCCGAGTGCGCCAGATACTCCTTAGGTACCAGCGAACTGTCGAAACGGAACTGCTGCAGCTTCTCTAACAATACCTGCCGGTCTGTGGTATATACAACGGACGCATCCCCGGTCCGCTCATACACCTTCGCCTGCTCCACGCCTTCGATCTGTGTCAAATAATACTGCAGCATATCTGCCTCTTCACAGGTCATACGGCTTTTGATCACATGGATACGAAGTCTGCCCCGCATCTCATGCTTTATCTGAAATCTCATATAAATCCTTCCTCCTGTGCAAAAAGGAGGGCGCCCCGGTTCTCCTCATATGGTTCGATCCGCGGCACCCTGTCCTGCAACTTATTCAGCCTCTGTTGTCTCTGTCTCAGATTCGCAGCAGCAAGCCTCGTCCTCGAAAACTTCCTCTTCCTTCTTGGCACGCTCTTCATTGATCTGCTTTGCCTCAGCGAGGATGTCCTCAGCGTTCTCCTGTACAGTAGATGCTGTCTTCATGACACAATCCTTTGCGCGAAGAACGGCAGCTGTGCAGCCTGTGTAAACTTTCTTTGCATCCTTGCTGGACAGCACCTTGATTCCGGCTGTACCAAATAAAACGCCACCTGCAAAAACTCCGAGTTTCTTAAGTACTGAACTTTCAATCATGATTCTTTATCCTCCTTTTTATTTGCGCCGGTGTCCTGTATATAACACCATTGCCATACAGATCACTGTGGCCCAAGCCCAAAACTTATGCTGTTTCATCAGGAATCACCTCTTGTAAATGAATGAAATTCCAACGGGATTGCATTGCCATTCCCTTTGGTAAATCTATCATATGCGCTTACCTTCCGATTCGTCAAACCTAACTTTTATTATTGATATTTTTTATCATTATTTTCCATTTTTGAACCGCTTGTTTTATTTTTTCAAATCATATATAATAAAAAATTACTACATAAAATGAGGTGTCTTATCATGAATAAAAAGGAAATCAATGAGATCCGCAAGCAGTTTACGCCCAACAACTGCACCATCACCCGTATGTGCGGTTGTTACGTGGACGGCGAAAAGAACAAAAAAACAGAGTTGAAAGAGGCTTTTCTTTCTCTTCCTGAGGAAGAGATCTTTAAATATTTCGATATTTTCCGTAAAACCCTGTCCGGCACAGTGGGGAAGAACCTGCTGAACATGGAATTTCCGCTGGACAGCGAATTCACCGGCGGCACACAGGAATTTCTCATGAGGCTCAGGGACAGCAAACTCACTGATGAAGACCTGCTGGAGCAGTTTTATGATAAAATTATCACTTCCTATGATTATGGGGAAAATTTTCTCATTTTGCTCATCCATGCCGCCTATGACATTCCGGGCAGAGCTTCCGACAATATGGAAATGTTCGACGCCTCCGATGAGGTGTACGACTACATCCTGTGCAGCATCTGTCCCGTAGATCTGTGCAAACCCGGCCTGTCCTACAACGTACAGGACAACCGGTTCCAGGACCGCATCCGGGACTGGATCGTGGGACTGCCGAACCTGGGGTTCCTTTTCCCGGCCTTCAACGACCGCAGCACCGACATCCACAGTGTCCTGTACTATTCCAAAAATCCGGGGCTTTTAAACGACAGCCTCATTGATGCCATCTTCGGCTGTCCCCAGCCCGTGTCCGCCGCCGAGCAGAAGGAAGTGTTCCACGCCCTCATTGAGGACACCCTGGGGGGAGGACTGCTCCTACGAGACCGTGCGCACCATCCATGAAAATCTCAACGAAATGATGGAGGAGCATCAGGACGAGCCCGATCCGCTGGCGCTGGACAAGGACGAGGTGCGATATCTGTTTGAGAAAAGCGGCGTTGCCGAGGAAAAGCTGGAAAATTTTGATGACAGCTTTGCAAACACTGCCGGAGAAAACACCACCCTGCTGGCCACCAACGTGGTGAATACGAAGAAATTTGAGATCAAGACGCCGGACATCGTCATCCAGGTCAACCCCGAGCGCACGGATCTGGTGGAGACCCGGATCATCGACGGCCGCCAGTGCCTGGTCATCGCCGTGGACGACCATGTGGAGATCAACGGCATCAACGCCCGCACGATGAAGCCGAAAGCTGCGAGAGCAACCATAAGTGAAGAAACAGACGGTGATACGGAGCTGTAAACCATAAGAAACGAACTCCCCCGAAGTATGGTAAAGTACGCCGGGGGAGTTTCCCTCTTTATTTCCAGTGGATCACCGCCTCCACCTCGTCGGTGTACTGGTCATCGGTGACAGCTTTGTACCGCGGCCCCGTATACCAGTCGGTGAATCCGTTGTCGATCTTGTAAATGCTGCCGGTCTCGGTGTCTACGATCCGCTCATAGCCCAGGGTGGCATCGCTCTGCTTCTGGCTGATGATGTCCTGACTTTTATTGCGGTTCTCCCAGGAGGACATGATGGTGTCCGACATCTCACTGGCTGTCTGGCTCAGAGATTGAGAGGTGGCCGCAGACTGATTGCTCTGGGACATGGCAAAGTCTACGAACTGCTGGGTGTACTGCAGGCTGCTTAACACTTTTCCCAGTGTTGCTTCCCAGTCCTGAAACGTATCTTTTGCCGCACTGAGCACGGTGATATTATAGGCTGAATAATATCCGGCAACATCCATGGCAAAGGGCACCACATCTGCCGAAAACATTCCCTCGCCCGCCATGCCGTCCAGCGTAAAGGTGCCCCGGAGCACTGCCGGATTGACAGCCACGCTGCTCATTCCGCTGCTGCTGGCAAACTGCTCCGTCACAGAAAAGTTTTCTATAGAAGGAACCTGTATGCTGTCATAATCGGACGTATTCCCGATGGCATAGGCCAGTTGCGGAAATATGTGAAACAGCCCTTCCGTTGACGGATCGGTCAGCACCGGGTAACTGGCAAAGGTCTGCCCATACAGGGCCATCATGGTGCGGGCATCCTCACTGACAAACAGCGGCTCCATTTTCAGCATAAAGAACACCTGGTTCACCGGGTTTGCCGGATCAAACACCCGAATGGCATGGTACATCCCGGTCAGCATGGGAGAGGACTGCACCGTCCACCCCTGGGGAATGTTCATGCTAAATTCCGTGCAGCTGTAGGGCACCAGCGCCTGGGACGATGCCAGGGGCACCACCGTCCAGTTGTCCTCTATCGCATTTTGGGCCTTTCCAGACGGGGAATTGCCCGTTCTGCCTGCCAGATCTGTGCTTCCCGTTGTGTCGTCGCCCTCATCTTCGCCATTCTGATCACCAGCGCCGTCTCCGTCGGTTCCTGCGGCCATCAGATTTCCTGCTGCCCGTGCAAATACCAGCTCCATGTTCTCATCGGCCATGGTCAGCAGGCCATCTGCCAGCGTGTACGCATCTGCCACACCGTCCATGGTGATGTCGGTTTCATCCCAGGACAGCTCCCGCAGCACGCCGTCATAGTCCATCGTTCCTGTACCGTCCTCCAGCAGCTGCAATGCCATAGAAACATCCATATCCTCCAGATCTTCTTTTTCCACCGTCAGGCCATTGTAGGACATGCGAACCAGCGTCCATGCCCCGGCCGGGGTATCTGCGCCTGCCGTTTCTGCCGCTGCCTTGCCGCAGGCTGTCAGCCCAAACACCGGCATTGATAAGATTGTCCCCGCCAGCAGCACAGCTTTTCGCAGCTCCCAGCCACTGATCAATGCCCTCTCGATTTTCCGCAATATCCTCTGTGATGCCGACAGATTTTCTGTCTTTGTTACAACCTCTGCTTGTGATCGCTTTCTTCCCAGGTTCATTGCATCCCCTCCCCGGCCAGCGCCTCCTTCAGTACCTCCCGAACGGCCTTCCAGCCCTCAGTCGCATAGCAGCTGCCGTTCCGCACCAGATTGCCGTTTTCAAAATCCAGCGTCCATGTACTTCCGTCCGCCATTGTAAAAAGCAGCGTATCTCCGGCATCCGCCGCGCGAAGGTCGGTTTTCTCCCCTACTTTCATCTGCTCCAGCGCTTTCAGGCAGGCAACGATCGTTTCTCCGTCTGTGATTTTCCACTCATTTCGTCCTTCTGCCTCCTGTACATAGGTCAGCGTCTCCGGTGTCCCCATGTATGCGGCCAGCTCCGCCAGCGAAAGACCCGGAAACGTGACTTCTGTCTCCATCACATCGTCTCTGCCCCGGCCATAGGCATCCACCGTGTACCAGGCAGAGGTGGCTGTGTGCCACGTATCTGCATCAATCTGTACATTCTCGTAGAGCTGGATGGTAGTCGTGCCATCCCCATTGTCGGTGCACGCCCCCTCCGGCGCCAGAAAATCATGTTCCCTCTGATAAAAAGCCCGGGCCAGCGCCACCAGTTCCCTGCCCTGATACGGAGCCATGAAATCCGCCGTCTCTGTGCCCGCCTCTGCCGAACGCCCGTCGGCCTTCTCTCCGGTCTGCTGCGGCTTCCAGTCCGAAGGGGCAAGGGTATACTCTCCCGTCAGCAGATTTTCCGATTCGCCGCCTGCCAGCTTCTCCTCTTTCCGCTCCACCGTCATCACCACCTGCTGCGGATAAAAAGCGAAATGGAATCCGGCAAAAGAATCCGTCAGATCCGTATCCGGCTCCTGCACCACCTTCGTCACATCTGTGGAAGCGCCTTCTCCCGCCAGCGTCAGATCATAAATGACCTCTTCATATGCCGGGGAATCCGACTGAAAATAGCAGTACAGCCGCAGGCCATCTGATGTATCCAGCGCATATTTCACCTGGCCGTCTGCTTCCGCATAAGCATAGCCCTGGTAAGCTGCATACGCATTTTCACCGGCAGCCGTCTTGCCGCCGTCTGCTTTCGTACTTTCGGCTGTATCCACAGCTGTCCCTTCCTGTCCGTTGTCCGCTTCTGTCTGCGCCGTTCCGTCCGATGCAGCCCGGTTATCGCCTCCGCTACCGCAGCCTGCACACAGCGCAGCCACCAGCAGAAGTGCTGTCATTTTACTGATCTGTCTTTTTCTCATTCCCTGTCCTCCCTTGATATGTATAATAAAACTGGACGAGCCCGATGCGGGACTTTGTTCCGGTCTTCTCATTCAGACTGGCGATATGCCGGTACAGCGCCGCCCGGGAAATGAGCAGCTGCTCCGCAATGTCCTGCACATTTTCCTCCGACACCAGCAATACGCGCAGCACCTCTTTTTCCCGTTCCGTCAGGGAAAAATCTTCTGCAAACGCTTCCATCCGCCGGACTTCGTCCCGCGCAGGCTCCCGGACGTTTTCCCGGCTCTCCCCGGGCGCATTTCCCATCTCTGCGGCATTGGTATAGAAGAAAAAGGCCAGGCTGATCAACACCAGAAGCACCAGCAGCGTTCCCGTCCGCAGCACCTCCCTGTCTGACCGCAGCAGCGCCACCGACATGGGCCCCATCCAGAAAGCACACAGATTATTGACCGCCCTTCCAAGCCCCGCCCAAAGCTGCGGGCATTTTTCATATTTCGATAACCGCATAAAACTGGCGGTAAAAAACACGACAAAAAATCCCGCTGACAGATAAAACACCGCCAGCCCCAGCCAGAAGGCGCCGCCATTGTCCAGGATCACGATGCAAAGCACGGACAAGATCGTCACACAGTACATGAGCATATTTCCAACACGGTGTTCCCAGCCATCGAAGAGAACACCTGCCAGCAGGCCGCTTCCCGCCAGCAAAAGTCTCGGCCACTGCCCCACATCTGCAGCTCCCGCCGCATGCACCAGCGTCACCGCCGCATCCAGGGTGGAAAAAATACACGTCAGTAAAATCACCAGCAGGATCAGCCAGAGACCGGCACGAGCAGAAATATCTTCATTTCCAACGCTCCTGTCCAGAGTCTCTGTCCTTTCCTGCCCGATGTCTGCTCTCAGCAAAAGCACGGCAAACACCGCAGCAGATACCGCCAGCACCACCGACTCTGCCATATCATTTTGCACCAGCTGATGATTCAGAAATTGCAGACAGATACCCACCCCATAGGAAACACCCACTGTTTTCGCAAGATACCGCTCCTTCACCGCCAGTGACAGGCCATAGTGTACCGCACTTCCGCCCATACCCAGCAAAATAAAACAAAGGCATCCGGCGATCAGCAGCATCCCATACGAGGCATGCTGCCACATAACAAAGATGCAGATGATCCCGGCCAGCGCCCCGGCAAAAACCGGCAGCATCCCGCCGGTTCCCCGTATCGTATGCAGGTCAGCCACCGCACGTTCCCTTTTTCTTTCCATCCCGGATACCACTGCCGGATAAAGCAGAAATCCCAGCACACTGGCCCCCAGCACATACCCCTGGGCAGTCACCACCTGCGTCGGTTCTGTCACCAGCGCCATCATATCGTCAAACAGATACTCTGTCCCGAGAAAAACAAAATGAAAAAAGGCAAGGGCCGCCATGAGCACGTATCCCCGGCCATCGGCTGTCCCGGTTATTTTCTGTCGGATTTTCATTGACTGTGTTCACTCCATTGATATCGATATCCATCCGTCTCTCCTGTAAACGGACGCCACGTCTGATCTTATGATTTTATTATAAACAAAAGTCTCATTCCCGCAAGGTGACATTCGTCTCAACCTGCCGCCGGCCGCCTTTTCTTCCCGCATCCCCTGTCATTGGCCGCTTCTTTCGGATTTTGTGTACGAAAAAAGACGTGTGAAAATTTCACACGCCCCGCAAAGTCATTTTTATAAAACCTTTCGTCCATTTACCGTCAGTTTGAAGGTTGTCCCCAGAACCTCTGCGGACTTTCTGCACAGCAGCATCCGTTCCAGGAAAATTTCAAAATAGTCAAACATGGAACAGATTTTCTCATCGATCTGCAGATTCAGTGCGATCACCGATCGATCCTTCTCTATCTTTAATTTGGCATCGGTCACCGCATAATTCACACGGTCATGGATATCAAAGGCGGCCTGCTCTTTTTCCCGCACCCTGCTTCTCCTCACATCGGTCTTATCCGCAATGATCAGGGCGGCCGATATGACATCCTCCGGATTTCCCGTGGATTCATCGTGGTTGCCGATGGCTGATATGACCGTGATCCGATCCTCCAGAGACATGTTCGTGTCTTTCAGAAGGTCATTGGCCAGCAGCGCACCATACTCCGCATGATGCGTCCGGTTGATGGCATTACCGATATCGTGCATGTATCCGGCGATCTTGGCCAGCTCGATCTCATGCTCGGAATACCCGAACCGTTCCAGGATCTTCCCTGCCTGATGCGCCACATGCACACAGTGCGCCTGGGAATGGTCTGTAAAGCCCAGCAGGCCCAGATTGGCGTCTCCTTTTTTCAGATATGCATTGATTTCCTTATTCTCCCTGATTTCTTTATACTTCACGATGCTTTTTTCTCCTTTTCTCTCGTCTCTGATCATTTATCATACAGGAACATGCCTTCCTTCATCTATCATTTTTCTGTAAAATGCACGTAAAGAGAGGACAGCAAGGAGTGTTTTCTTTCACAGAAAAACCCCGGAAACCTTACGGTTCCGGGGCATCTTACGTTTGGACATATGTCATGCTTTCACATGAATCCGGATAACCGGATCTGGATTACTGTTTATCCTTTAATGCTGCCTGAGCTGCTGCCAGTCTTGCGATCGGCACACGGAACGGTGAGCAGGATACATAATTCAGGCCTACACGATGGCAGAACTCTACAGAGCTCGGATCTCCGCCGTGCTCGCCGCAGATACCAAGCTTGATGTTCGGTCTGGTTGTCTTACCTTTCTCTACAGCCATCTTTACAAGCTGGCCAACACCAGTCTGGTCAAGCTTAGCGAACGGATCAGACTCGTAAATCTTGTTCTTGTAGTAAGAATCAAGGAACTTACCGGCATCATCACGGGAGAAGCCAAAGGTCATCTGTGTCAGGTCGTTGGTACCGAAGGAGAAGAACTCAGCCTCCTCAGCGATTGCATCTGCAGTCAGAGCAGCACGAGGGATCTCGATCATGGTACCGATATGGTACTGGATGTCGGAGCCTTTCTCAGCCTTTACAGCCTCAGCGGTCTCTACAACGATATCCTTAACGAACTTCAGCTCTTTCTTCTCGCCAACTAACGGGATCATGATCTCCGGAACGATGTCATAGCCTTTCTCAGCCTTCACTTCGATTGCAGCTTCCATAACGGCTCTTGTCTGCATCTTAGCGATCTCAGGGTAAGTAACAGCCAGACGGCATCCTCTGTGACCCATCATCGGGTTGAACTCATGCAGGGAATCGCAGGTAGCCTTAACCTCTGCAACAGTCAGACCCATATCTTTTGCCAGTGCCTCAATATCAGCTTCCTCAGTAGGAACGAACTCATGAAGCGGCGGATCCAGATAACGAACGGTCATCGGCTTGCCCTCCAGAGCCTCGTACATAGCCTTGAAGTCTGCTTTCTGGAATACGATCAGCTCGTTCAGAGCAGCCTCTCTGGCCTCTACAGTCTTGGAAAGGATCATCTTACGGATCTTCGGGATTCTCTCCTCACCGAAGAACATATGCTCGGTACGGCAAAGGCCGATACCCTCAGCACCAAGCTTCACAGCGTTGATGGTGTCTGCAGGTGTATCTGCATTGGTACGAACGCCAAGCTTTCTATACTTATCTGCCCAAGCCATGATTCTTCCGAAGTTTCCGCCGATGGAAGCATCAACGGTCTTGATGTCTCCAAGGTAGATGTTACCGGTAGAACCGTCAAGGGAAATGTAATCTCCTTCATGGATGGTCTCGCCGCCCAGTGTGAATACCTTTGCTTCCTCATCGATGACGATGTCGCCGCATCCGGATACACAAGCAGTTCCCATACCACGTGCAACTACTGCTGCGTGAGAAGTCATACCACCACGAACAGTCAGGATACCCTGGGATGCATGCATACCCTCGATATCCTCAGGGGAGGTCTCCAGACGAACCAGGATGGTTCTCTCGCCTCTTCCGCCGATACCAGCAGCCTTAGCGTCGTCAGCGGTGAAGTAAACCTTACCTGCTGCAGCACCAGGAGAAGCCGGAAGTGCGGAACCGATCACCTTGCCAGCCTTCAGAGCTGCGGGATCGAAAGTCGGGTGAAGCAACTGGTCAAGGGACTTCGCCTCGATACGAAGAACTGCCTCTTCCTCTGTGATCTTGCCCTCATCAACCAGGTCGCAAGCGATCTGCAGAGCAGCCGGAGCGGTTCTCTTACCGTTACGTGTCTGCAGGAAGTATAACTTGCCTTCCTGAATGGTGAACTCCATATCCTGCATATCACGATAGTGATCTTCCAGGGTCTTAGCGATCTGCATGAACTGTGTATAGCACTCCGGCAGATCTTTCTCAAGCTGTGTGATCGGCTGCGGTGTACGGATACCTGCAACTACGTCCTCACCCTGTGCGTTGATCAGGTACTCACCGAAGATACCCTTAGCGCCGGTGGAAGGGTTACGGGTAAATGCAACACCTGTACCGGATGTATTGCCCATGTTACCAAATACCATGGTCTGTACGTTGACAGCGGTTCCCCAGTCACCCGGGATATCGTTCATACGTCTGTAAACAATGGCACGCGGGTTGTCCCAGGAACGGAATACGGCCTTTACAGCCTCCATCAGCTGCTCTACCGGATCCTGCGGGAAATCCTTGCCCAGTTCTTCTTTGTAAAGAGCTTTGAAACGTGCGATTACTTCCTTCAGATCATCTGCATCCAGGTCTGTATCGTACTTCGCGCCCTTTGCTTCCTTGATCTCATCCAGAACGCGCTCAAATTTTGCTTTGCTGATCTCCATAACAACGTCGGAGAACATCTGGATAAATCTTCTGTAAGAATCATATGCAAATCTCGGGTTGCCGGTCTTCTTTGCGAAGCCCTCTACTGCAACATCGTTCAGTCCGAGGTTCAGGATGGTGTCCATCATACCAGGCATGGAAGCTCTTGCTCCGGAACGAACGGATACAAGCAGCGGATCCTCCGGATCGCCAAACTTCTTGCCGTTGATCTCTTCTACCTTCTTCAGTGCAGCAAAGATCTGCTCTTTGATCTCGTCAGAAATCTGCTTTCCCTGTGTGTAGTAATCTGTGCAGGCTTCAGTCGTAACCGTGAATCCCTGAGGGATCGGCAGGCCAAGATTGGTCATCTCTGCCAGGTTTGCGCCTTTTCCGCCAAGAAGGTTTCTCATATCAGCGTTGCCTTCTTTGAACATGTAAACCCATTTTGCCATTGAAATATTCCTCCTAAATTATTTATTAACAAATTCAACCACGTCTATTTTATCATAATCCAACAGATAGTCAAGCTTCGTGGAAAATTATTCTTAGTTTTCATGAAAAATATTCACCATTCGTCATTTTCTGCCTCAGGAGTCCGTGCCAACCGGTTCCAGTTCCCCTTCCTCGGTCATACCGAACATCTGCCCATCCTCCTCAAAGAACCAGGTGTAGTCCGTATCATACAAAGACAGTTCCTTCGTCATGAAATCTTTCCGGCGGTCATAAGTATCCCGGATCTTGTCCACTTTGGCCTGATAGCTGCAATCTGCCCAACGGCTCTGATTCAGAAGTCCGGAGGCTGCATATGTCTGCCCATACCAGTCCAGGCTTCCCAGACCCTTCTCATCGGAGATCTGCCCCGCCTCCACAGAAGCATTCAGGGCCGGAAGAAACTTTGCTTTCCATTCCTTCTCCACTTCCCGCGCAAAGTCCTCATGCTCATAAAACACAGTCCATATCTCATCGATGGAGCCTCTGCCGAAATTCGGACGCCCGATCCACCCGGAGGTCACATGATTGGTGCTCCGGAGGGCATGCTCCATATCCCACGGATAACAGGCATGCAGCAGACCATCTCCATCCACCTCTGACTGTTTGTAATAATAGATACTGCTGCTCATACTGATCTCCGTGTTCAGTTCGTAAAACAGCCACTGATCCGCAAAGGATGTGATATCCATATATTCTGTGTAGTATTTTCCCTTTTCGTTATAGCCATCCGCAGCATAAAGTGCATCCTCAAAATCCTGCCAGTAATCCGCAATGTAATTTATCTCCCCTCTGGATGCATACGGAAGGCTGCGCAGGACCAGAGACCAGCCTCTTCTGCTGACAAACCGGCTCTTGACGGGATCATAGTCCATCACGTCCCTCTCCAGGATATACCCGCCGGTGATGTCTGACGGTTCACCGGTGAGTTCCCGGAATACCCGCAGACCATTCTCTGTCAATTCCTCCCGCAGGGGATATGTGCGCATGGCATTGCCGTTCACCTTTGCATTCTCCGCTGCCAGATCCGGCAGGTCAAACCGGTTCTTTCCAATCTCAATTCTTCCTGTCAGAAAATACATTCCCATATAATTCCCGTCTATGTACAGCTGAACAAACCGGGTTATCGGTGCATAATCCATCCCCACACTCCGCGACAGATCATTGGTCACCTTATAGGCCAGAAGAGAATTATCCCGATAACCGGCCAGCAGCACATACCGTTTGGAAGCGCCCATGCCCAGAAGATCTGTCTCTTTCGCGAAATCCAGATTATAGCTGATCTTGGGTGCTGCAAAAGAGTCATTTCCATGGCCCCGCAGCCGCTGCACCTTACCGCTGTCCAGCACTGCGCCGTCGCTTCCGGTCATCGTCCAGCTGCCGGACACCTTGTTTTCCTTATTTGCCGCCAGATAAGAGACGGCATCACTCATGCCGGTATCCAGAAACAGCGCCGGGGTATTCTCATCAAAGAGGATCCTGATAGGATAGGAAATCCCCGCCCAGTCGGTTGTCACTTCCCCGATTTGTCCGTCAGCATTGATCCCCAGACTCTCTCCGTCTGTAAAATCCAGCCGCAGCACCATCGTCGCCTCTGTCCAGCCGGATGGCAGTGCCACACACCAGGCATTTTCGAAATCCGAATAATAGGCAGACAGTGTCCGCGTCTCCTCGCAGAAGGTCACATCTGCTTCCATGGAAACCAGTGTGGCTGCCTGGGTATCCGTCAACGTGCCATCCTCCGCCCAGCGGTACCAGCCGTCGATCTGTCCACCGGCATAGTAGGCGCAGCGGCTCAGATTCCCGTTGAAATCCTCTTTTATATTTTGCGGCAGTGCACAGTTGAATATCATCCCCGGCTGTCCCTCTGCCGCAAATGCCGCATCCGCCGAACAGTTCAGCACCTTTCCTTTTTCCAGCACCTCCACGGAAAGTGCCGATGCTTCCCCGGCCTCTGCCGCAGCATCCACCACCGCCACGTTGCAGACCACACCGCTGATCCCGGCCTTTTACCTCCGGCGCTTCCCTGCGGATCAGGCCGGAATTGCGGATGCTGTGTCCGTTGCCGTCAAAGATCCCGGCAAACACCACACCTTCCAGCCCCCAGTCGGTCTCTTTTCCTTCCAGATCAATATCCGCCTGCAGGTTCACATACTGGCCGTCATAAGTATCCCCGGCCCGCAGGCTTTCCACAAAGGCAAGATAATCCTCCGCAGACCAGATCTGCGTGATGCGGGTATTCGTCTCCCCGGTATCACCCAGCCGGGGGAAACACCCATTTTTTCAGGCAGACAACCGCCGCTCCCACCAGAAGGGAACAGCACAGCACATAGGCAATTTTTCTCTGCCGGTGATTTTTGTTTTTCTCTCCTGTCAAATTGTCCTCTCCTTCTTTGCATGCCATGTAGAAGGAAGGGACAGCATCTGTCACCAGAAAACTGCCCCTCACATCGGTTGTTTCTATCGTTCTTTATTCTAATCAGAATGTAAATTTGTCCTCAAAATATGCCTTCAGATCCTCGATCTTCACACGCTCCTGTGCCATGGAATCACGGTCACGGATCGTCACCGCACCGTCTGTCTCGGACTCAAAGTCATAGGTCACGCAGAACGGAGTTCCGATCTCGTCCTGTCTGCGGTACCGTTTTCCGATATTGCCGCGGTCATCAAACTCGCAGTTGTAGCGCTTGGACAGCTCGGCAAATACCTTCTCCGCACCCTCGTTCAGCTTCTTGGACAGCGGCAGGACACCGATCTTCACCGGAGCCAGTGCCGGATGGAAATGAAGCACGGTACGCTTGTCTCCGCCTTCCAGCTCTTCCTCATCGTAAGCAGCACACAGGAATGCCAGAACCACACGGTCAGCACCCAGAGACGGCTCGATGACATAAGGGATGTATTTTTCCTTCTTCTCATCATCAAAGTAAGACATATCCTCACCGGATACATTCTGATGCTGGGTCAGGTCATAATCGGTACGGTCTGCAATGCCCCAGAGCTCGCCCCAGCCGAAGGGGAACTTGAACTCCAGGTCGGTGGTTGCCTTACTGTAGAAGCAAAGCTCCTCCGGAGAATGGTCTCTCGCACGCATCTCATCATCGCGGATCCCTAAGTTTTTCAGCCAGTCGATGCAGTATTTCTTCCAGTATGCGAACCACTCCAGATCGGTGCCGGGCTCACAGAAGAACTCCAGCTCCATCTGCTCAAACTCTCTCGTCCGGAAGGTAAAGTTACCCGGTGTGATCTCATTACGGAAGGATTTACCGATCTGGCCGATACCGAAGGGGATCTTCTTCCGGGAAGTTCTCTGTACATTCTTGAAGTTTACGAAAATACCCTGTGCGGTCTCGGGACGTAAGTATACGGTATTCTTTGCATCCTCGGTAACGCCCTGGAACGTCTTGAACATCAGGTTGAACTGACGGATGTCTGTAAAATTATGTGCACCGCAGGACGGACACTTGATGCCCTTCTCCTCGATATAATTCTTCATCTGCTCCTGGGACCAGGCATCAATGCTGCCCTCCACGGCAATGCCGTTGGCCTCATTGTAATCCTCGATGAGCTTGTCTGCACGGAAACGCTCATGGCATTCCTTACAGTCCATCAGCGGATCGGAGAATCCGCCCAGATGTCCGGATGCCACCCATGTCTGCGGGTTCATGAGGATCGCACAGTCCACACCCACGTTGTACGGGTTCTCCATGACGAACTTCTGCCACCATGCCCGCTTTACGTTGTTCTTCAGCTCCACACCCAGATTGCCGTAATCCCATGTATTGGCAAGTCCGCCGTAAATCTCGGAACCGGGATAAACGAAACCTCTGGCCTTGGCCAGTGCTACAATCTTGTCCATTGTCTTTTCCATACTTCTATCTCCTCTTAATATTTGTGTTTATTTTTCATAAATAATATAAGCCAGCCCGGTGGCATCCTCGTTCACTCTCGCCAGCTTCTCGCCTTCGATACTCACGTTATTGCTGACATAGGCGATCTTTCCCGCCGTCTGCACAACGATCTTCTCTTCCAGAAGGATCACATAATAATCCCCTTCTATCTGATCCAGCGTCAGTGTCTCCGATCCGTCCCGACCGGTAAACGTCACGTTCGCTCCGTAATTCTTCCCCTGAATATCCGCCAGCTTCCCGGCAAAAAACTGCACGTCATTGAAATGCGCATAGTCCGCCCAGTCCGCGTAATTCATGATCACTTTCACCTGTCCGCCGCTCACCTTGAAGCTGTCCACTTCGATGCTGTTCTTCCCGTTCTCGCCGTTGTATTCCGCGACGTCCTGTTCCAGCATTCCCTGAAGTTCGTCCGCATCATAATAGTCCTTATCAAAGGATTCCACGATCGCGCCGAGCACCTGGCCCTTCTTATTCACATACACCGCGTCTTCCTCTGCGCTGAACTTCATGGAACAACCGCCAAGCATCACTGCGGAAATGCCCAGAAGCATCAGGCTCTTCCACTTTCTCATCTGTTGGCCTCCAGTCCATTGTTGGTCTAATCCAATTTATTATACAGGTATTATTTTATATTTTCAACCATCATCTGTAAAATATCCAGTGTTTTGAACTTTTTGTCCACATACCGGTCAAAGTGCCGGTTCATGACCATGGAAAGCTCTCCCAGCACCTGTTCGGTCACCCGAAACGTATACAGCTTTTCGATGGGGGAACAGATGATATACTGCATGGTATACACTGTGGAGCCCCCGATGGTGATGCCGTCGGCTACCTTCGGCGCGCAGGTATGGCATACCGCGCCGCCCCTGACGGCAGAGTACATGACAAGATTCTGTTCCTTATGGCACAGGCAGCAATGGAACATATCCGGATATTCCCCGTTGATGACCAGCATTTTCAGTTCAAAGATCCGGCGGATCAGCGCCCGGTCCAGGGCAGGCTTCATCAGCGCCCGGAAAGTCTGGTACAGAAGGCGCAGCATCTCCAGTGCCTCTGCATTTTCCTGGCTGTAATACTCCGCTAGTTCCAGAAAATAAAAACCATAGCAGGCTCCTTCCACATCCCCGGCCAGTTCCCGGAAATAATTGGAAATCTCGGTCTGCACCAGGGTATAGGAGGAACGCCCTTCATATACATGAAACTGTCCGAAGGCAAACGGGTTCGTCCCGGCCAGCAGCGGGCTGTTCTGCCGTCTCGCGCCCCTGGCAAAGGCCGAAATCTTTCCCCGCTCCCGCGTCAGGATCACCACCCGCTTATCATGTTCGCCGATGGGCTGGGCAGAAATCACCATCCCCATCAGGGCAATCGTCTGATCCATAGATTAAATTTCCTTCTTGTCATAGCCGAAGTTCTTGATGAGGAAATCGCTTTCCCGCCAGTCCTTCTTCACCTTCACCCACAGCTGCAGGTTGACCTTACACTCCAGCATCTGCTCGATCTCATAGCGGGCAGCACTGCCGATTTTTTTCAACATGGCACCCTGTTTGCCGATGATAATGCCCTTGTGGGACTCTTTTTCACACACGATGGTGGCAGAAATGTCTGCCATCTTGCCGCCTTTGCGGAACTTCATCTGGTCGATGGACACCGCAATGCCGTGAGGGATCTCTTCATCCAGACACCGAAGTGCCTTCTCCCGGATGAGCTCCGACACGATCTGGCGCTGGGGCTGATCCGTCACCGTATCCTCGTCATAAAACTGCGGCCCGTAGGGCAGATATTTGAAGATCACATCCAGAAGCGTGTCCGTATTCGTCCCCTTCAGGGCAGATACCGGCACGATCTCCGCAAAATCCAGGATCTTGCGGTAGGCATCGATGAAGGCCAGGATCTCCCTCCTTTTTCACCGTATCTACCTTATTGATCACCAGGATCACCGGTGTCTTCACCGTGGACAGCTGTTTGGCAATGTGCTGCTCCCCGGCGCCGATGAAGGTGGTCGGCTCCACCAGCCAGAGCACCGCGTCCACCTCATTGACCGTGCGCTCCGCCACGTTGACCATATATTCTCCCAGCTTGTTTTTCGCCTTATGGATACCCGGTGTGTCCACAAACACGATCTGTCCCTTTTTCACAGGTGTAAACCGTCTGGATCCGGTTTCTCGTTGTCTGGGGCTTGTTGGATGTGATGGCGATCTTCTGACCGATGAGATGGTTCATCAGTGTGGACTTTCCCACATTCGGTCTGCCGATCAGCGTCACAAACCCCGATTTATACTGTTCGTTCATTCTTTTCCTCCCATGCTGCCTTTCTGTTTTCTATCTGTCCTGTCTGCATTTCTCCGGTATGCGCCCGACTTTCCTGTTCCAGCGTTTCGTTATGCATGGATCAGCGGCTTCACTTCCATAAACAGGTCTTTCTCCTCCTGGATCTTCTCCTCGTTGCCGATGACACAGAAGTTATCTGCTGCCAGCACCGCTTCCACAATGGGCCGCAATGCCCGGATATCCTCCACTGTGGCGCCAAGGATCTCATCCCGCTCCCGCTGCACATCCTCCCGGGTCACATGGCTTCTGTACATGCTCAGCGCTTTCCTGCCTCTGGCCGACGGATTCAGCGGCGCATCCACCTCACTCATGGTACCGATGATGTATTTTCTCATGGTCGGCTCATCTGCCGTAAACTGTGCAAGGTACGCCGGTGTACCCAGGAAAATCTCCCGGGACTCCCGCAGCTTCGGATCCCGGTAAGTGGTAAAATAGGAATCCCCGATCCTGGAAAATCCGCTCATACAGCCGTAGGCGCCGCCCTTTACCCGGATGTTGTTCCACAGGTAATCGTAGCTTAACATCACCTTCAGGATCCGCAGCGCGCCGGTGTAGGCAAACCCGGCATCCCGGAAATTGCCTGCGCAGGCCACGTACTGTACCTTGGAGGCCGTGAGAAAGCCCTCGTTCTTCTTCTCCGGCACCGGCAGAGCCCCGCCAGACGGAACAGCTTCCCGGTGCAGGCGGGCTGCAAAGTCCGGCAGCTCCTTCAAAAGCGCTTCCTGTCCGCAGCGCTGGGCCGTGTAATGCACCAGCAGGTTCTCCGGCCGGAACAGGCGGATCATCAGTTCCTTTAAGTTCTCCATGAGTTCTGCTTTCTTTTCCTCAAAATGCTGTTCCAGATCCTCCACCAGCTCATAGTAGGCAATGCCGCTGGTGCTGTCCGTATAGGCAGCCAACCCGGAAGTATAGGACATGGCCCGCATCGCTGCCGCGGAATGACCGGCAGACACAAGGCTTGCCTGGAGTCTTGATTTCAGCCGGGACAGGATCTCCTTCAGCCGTTTTTCATCCTCCAGCTGAGAAGTAAACAAAATCTCTCCCAGCAGGGCAAAGACCGACGGCATCTGCCCGTAAAGCGCCTTTGCCCGCACCGTATACACCGGCGTATAGGCCCGGTACTCCTTCGCATCGCCATACACGTTGATGGAGGGGGCGATGCCGCCGGTCTGAATGTTCACCTCATGGAACAGCTCCTGATAGCTGTAGTGTTCTGTGCTCACATAGCCCAGCACACTGGTGAGGATGCCCACATAGGGCACCAGTGCCTCCGGCACCTGCCCGGCATCAAAATCCAGCTCTACATAGCCGATGCCGTTGGATTCCTGTTCGGTGAACAGCACCTCTGCGGTGCCATCCCCGATCTTTTCCAGAGGCGGTACTTCCGCCTCCTTTCGGATATCGGAAATCTGCAGCACCGGAATGGTGGCCAATGCTGCCGGATCGTCCGGCGCCTCCTGGTACGCCCGCAGGTTCTTCGTATCCGCCGCCAGTTTCTCTTTTTCTTCTTCCGAAAGGCTGTCTTTATAGGCGGCCAGCTTCTCCTTCTGCGCCGCATCCATCCGGGCAGTCAGTCCCCGCTCCGGCCGGATCAGCACAAGAGACGCATGGGGATTGTCCAGGAGATACGTCTGGATCAGCTGTTCATAGTAATCCGTATCCAGCTGCTCTTTCAGATACCGGAACGTATCCAGCGCTTCCAGATGCATCAGCGGCACACGCTCATCATAGAGCCAGCTGTCATATGCCTGGAGACCATACATCAGTCCCTTCGGGTAAGGGCCGAAATCTGCCTCCCGGTACTTGAATTCATAATAATTGATCCCGGCCTGCAGCGCTTTCCGATCTATGCCCTCGCTGACGATCCGGGAAAGGGTCTGCTCAATGACCTGCACAAACGCCTCTTCCTGCTCCGGGTTGGCCTTCTTGGCGATCACCGAGAAAATCGGCTGGTATACTCCGTTGTCGTAGGAGCTCATGATATCCTGTCCGATACCGGCATCCAGCAGCGCCTGCTTCAGCGGTGCGCCGGAAGCCCCCAGCAGCACATACTCCAGCACCTGGAACGCCAGATACAGCTTCGGATCTAGGCTGGTGCCAATAACTTTATTATAGGAAAGGTAGGTGTTATCCTTCTCCTCCTCTCCCTGGGCGATGGAATACTGCTTCTCCACCCGCTGCATGGCAGCAAAGGGCTTCTGCAGTGCAATGGCGGATTCCACCGGCTGGATAGTAAACCGGCTCAGGTATTCTCTGTCCATCCAGAGCAGCCGCTCCTCCACATCCATGTCGCCATACAGATAAATATAGCTGTTGGACGGATGATAATAGGTGCGGTGGAAATCCAGGAACTGTTCATAGGAAAGGGTCGGGATCACCTCCGGGTCTCCGCCGGATTCATAGGCATAACCGGTATCCGGGAAAAGAGAGTTCAGGATCACCCGATCCAGAACGCCCTCCGCAGAAGAAAAAGCCCCCTTCATCTCATTGTATACCACGCCGTTGACCGTCAGTTCTCCCTGGGGATCCTCCAGCTCATAGTGCCAGCCCTCCTGTCGGAAAATCTCCTCATGCTTGTAAATATTCGGGAAGAAAACCGCATCCATATACACGTGCATCAGATTTTTGAAATCTGCATCGTTGCAGCTGGCAACGGGATAAACCGTCTTGTCCGGGTAAGTCATGGCATTCAGAAAAGTATTCAGTGAGCCCTTGACCAGCTCCACGAAAGGATCCTTCACCGGGAAATGGTCAGAACCGCACAGCACGGAATGCTCGATGATGTGCGGTACCCCGGTACTGTCGCTGACCGGGGTACGAAAACCGATGCAGAACACCTTGTTGTCATCCTGGTTGGAAAGCACCAGCACCCGGGCGCCGCTCTTCTTATGCCGCAGATAGATCTCTGTGGAAGCCAGATCCGGTGCCGGACGCTCCTCGATCCGCTCATATATATCATAAATTTCCTGTCTCATCTATTGTATACTCCTTCCATTCTGTCCGTTTTTCTGTAGTATGCAGACCATTATACCATTTTATTCTTCTTTTGGATACATTTCCCGGTTCTCTTTCTTTCAGCTGCCCTGTGCGGGACTTTAATTGCACATTGATAACGTCTGTGTTATGATAGAACGAACAGCCTGTGCAGCAGGCGATAGCACGCGGCAGCGCGTGTTCGTCAGATGATACATACGCTTTTGGAGGTAATCATGTACATAGATCTTACCAGGGGAAATATTTCCCGTTCTCTTCTGCTGTTTGCCCTGCCTATGATGGCAGGAAATCTGCTGCAGCAGTTCTATAATATCGCTGATACACTCATCGTGGGCCGGGTGCTGGGCAGCAACGCCCTGGCCGCCGTAGGCTCCGCTTACACGCTGATGACCTTTCTCACTTCGATCTTTCTGGGCTTAAGTCTGGGCTCCGGCGCTCTTTTTTCCATTTACCAGGGAAGAAAAAGACAGCATCGGCCTGAAAAAAGCGGTACTTCACGCTTTTCTTCTGATCATGAGTGTCACAGTCCTTCTGAATATCGCCGTCTACGCAGGTCTGCACCCGATCCTGTTATTTCTCCGGGTGCCGGAAGAAGTCATGGGCGGTATGCGGGAATATCTGCTCGTCATTTTTGCCGGGCTGGTCGCCACATCCCTGTATAACTTCTTCTCCTGCCTGCTGCGCTCCGTGGGCAATTCCACCGTGCCACTGGTATTCCTGGCGGTATCTGCCCTGCTGAACATCGGCCTGGATCTGCTCTTTGTCGCTGTCTTTTCCTTCGGCATCGCAGGCGCGGCCTGGGCCACCGTCATCGCCCAGTATGTGTCCGGCATCGGCATCTTCCTGTACACCCTGCTTCGCTGCCGGGAACTGCTGCCTTCCCGCACCGAACTTGCCTTTGACCGGCATATTTTAAAGGAGATCATCCGGCTGTCCTCCATGACCTGCGTGCAGCAGTCTGTCATGAACTTCGGCATCCTCATGGTACAGGGGCTGGTCAACAGCTTCGGCCCCACCGTTATGGCCGCCTTCGCCGCCGCCGTCAAGATCGACACCTTCGCCTATCTGCCGGTACAGGATTTCGGAAACGCCTACTCCACCTTTATCGCCCAGAATTACGGAGCCCGGAATCAGGAACGTATCCGCAAAGGAACCCGTCAGGCCTTCCTCTTAAGCGCCACCTTCTCCATCGTGATCTCTGCCATCGTCTGCCTGTTTGCCGCACCGCTGATGCAGATCTTCGTCAGTGCCGCAGAGACTGCCGTCATTGCCTGCGGCGTCCGCTATCTGCACATTGAGGGTGCCTTTTACTGTGGCATCGGCTGTCTTTTCCTGCTGTACGGCTATTATCGCGCCATCCGGCAGGCGGAAATGTCCGTCGTTCTCACCGTCATTTCCCTGGGTACCCGAGTACTGCTGGCCTACCTGTTATCCGCGCACATCGGTGTCACCGGTATCTGGATGGCCATTCCCATCGGCTGGGCACTGGCCGACATCACCGGCCTTGCCTGTATGGGACGTGCTTCCCGGCGCATCGCCCGGGAGCTGTCCTGATCATTCGTGCATCCGCTTGATGATCTGATACACAATCTCATGTTCATTGACAAGAGGCTTCTTGTAGGCGAAGAAAACAATGCCGTCACAGGGGGGCCTCTATTGTTTCGATCACATTTCCCTCGTAGGGATGCAGCACTTCTGCGATCTTCTCACCCTGGCGCACCTCCTGTCCGGGATCCTTGCAGCGCCGGTAAATGCCGCCGCAGCCACTGTACACCGCCATCAGATCGCCCTCGTTGATCACGCTGGCAATATACCCGCTGTGGCTGTTGTAACGGACGATCCCCATCCGCGTCAGGAACCGCAGGATGGCCGATACCGCCTGTCCGGCACTCTCCTCATCGATCCGGTCTGTTTCCCTTGTATACACGGAAAACGCATTGGTCTTGCACATCTGCCAGTTATAATTCAGCGTCGCCGTATCGATGGGCTGTGGTTTCCGCACCACCACGAAGGGCAGACCAAACAGGTTTGCCAGACTGGCGCTCTGGTAGCCGGTCTCCATCATCCGCACATGGGGTACAAAATCCCCCGGCCGGTAAAAGCTTGCCAGCTGAATGCCATAGTTATATCCCCGTATCTGCTCGAATACCCCCGCCGCGATCCGCTCGGTCGTCTCCCCCGCATGGTTTCCCGGGAACATCCGGTTGATATCCCGGTTATCCGCAGGCCAGAATCGTTTCCCGATATTTTCCGCATAATAATTCACCGCCGGAATGACCAGAATGCCATTGTCGGACACGATCCCGCCTTTTTGCTCCAGCTCATGCAGCCGCCGGATGAGCTGCGAACACACATACATCTGCTGGATCTCGTTGCCCCGCATGGAGCCCACGATACACGCGGAGGGTTCCTCTTTTCCGAAATGATACCCCCATACTTTCAGTTCCTCCCGGTAAGGGGACTTCATGGAATAAATCAGTTTCTTCTTCATTTCTTCTCGCCTCCCAGCACTCTCGCCAGAAGAGCGCCTTCATACACCACCGGGTATTCTCTGCGGGTAAAAAGCAGGCCGTCAATGGGAGAAAGCACCCGCTCCAGCACCTGTCCGGTCAACGGCCGGACAATCTCCCCCAGAAGGGTGCTCTTCTTCACCTGAGTGCCAAACGCCGCGCAGGGCATGAAAATGCCGGAGCAGCTGGCATTCACCAGCTCCACCTCGCCATCGGTGGAGATCACCGGCGTCCGCACCGGTTCTGTCGGTCCGTCCCAGATGCCCATTTCCTGCATGACCCGGAAAATCCCGGTCACCAGCTGTTCCGTGTATTGTCTGGTGATCCGCATGCCTACCCCCATCTCCACTGCCAGCGTCGGTGTTCCGATCATATTCAGGCTGTGGGCCAGCGTGGCCTCCAGCACCGTCGCCGAGGCATGGATCCACACGAAATCTGCATTCAGCAGTCTGGCCCAGGGCAGCAGCTGTTGCGCCGTGTCCTCGCTGATGCGCACCTGCGCCACCTCCCGCAGATAAATATCGCTGGCATGAATGTCAATGCACAGGTCTGCACCAGACAGATCCTCTATAACACCAGCCGCAATCTGCTCTGCCATAGAGCCGTGCCGGCTGCCCGGGAAAATCCGGTTCATGTCCAGATCAAACATGGGAATGCTCCTGGTCACCGAGTCAATGCCCAGCGGGTTCACCGCCGGATAAATGTCCACAATGCCCTTCAGATGCTCCGGGTGTGCAGCCAGCCGCCGGTTCAGCTCATAGCACACGCTCTGTCCCTCCAGCTCGTCCCCGTGGATGCCGGTCACAATCGCCAGGCGTTTCCGGTTTTTGTTCCTGTCCGTTTCGCTGTCCGCCCCCTGGGGCAGCAGCCGGTTCTTCTCGATCGTCAGCCGCTCCCCTACAGGAAGGGCGATGGATACCACTGTCTCTATCATCAATCTATTTCCTCCGCTTTTGCCATGCGTCTGTTTTTTCGCATATATTTTACCATAATCTGTAACACTTATGGTATACTTTATCCTAGTTCAGCCATAAACGGCTATTCATCAAACCCAAAGGAGCTCCCATGGATATCAATTACGAATTATATAAGGTCTTTTATTATGTAGCAACCACCCTAAGCTTCTCCGAAGCCTCCCGGCAGCTGTATATCTCCCAGTCTGCCGTCAGCCAGTCCGTCAAGGTGCTGGAAAAAAAGCTGGGCAAACAGCTGTTCCTGCGCAGTACCAAGAAGGTGCAGCTGACACCAGAGGGCGAGATCCTGCTGCGCCATGTGGAACCCGCCATGAATCTCATCATGCGCGGAGAATCCCAGCTGCTGGACGCCAATCCCCTAAGCGGCGGACAGCTGCGCATCGGTGCCAGCGATACCATCTGCCGGCATTTTCTCATTCCCTATCTGAGCCGTTTCCACCGGGAGCACCCGAACATCCATATCAAAGTGACCAACTCCACCTCCATCGGCTGTGTGGATCTGCTGGAAAACGGGCAGGCCGACCTCATCGTCGTCAACTATCCCAATTCCCGGCTCACCAATCTTGTCCACCGGAAACCGCTGCGAACCTTTCAAGACGTATTTGTGGCCAGCCGCCGGTTCTTCGATCTGGAGAATGTCTCCCTGTCACTGAAAGACCTGCAGAATTACCCGATCCTGATGCTGGATCGAAAAAGCACCACCAGCGAATATCTGCATCAGCTGTTTCAGCAGCACCAGCTGGATCTGGTGCCGGAGATCGAACTGAGCAGCAACGACCTGCTGCTGGATCTGGCCAGCATCGGCCTCGGCATTGCCTTTGTCCCGGACTTCTTCCTGGACGGCAAAAGCCAGGATCTGTTCCGCCTGAACATCCGGGAAGAACTGCCCGGCAGGCAGCTCGTTCTGGCCTATCAGGAGCAGATTCCCCTGCCCCAGGCCGCCGCGGAATTCATCCGTTATTTCTGATTCCGTCCCAGAAGCGGCGAACCGCATCTGCAACCGTCTCCCGGGTACATACGGTATATTCCTGCCATTCTGCCGGGAAGGTTCTCTGATAGACGCGCTGTAGGAACCGGTCATCCAACAGGGCGATGACCCCCTGATCCTGCTCCGTGCGGATGACTCTTCCGGCTGCCTGCTGCACCTTGTTCATCCCCGGATATAGATAGGCGAAGGCAAACCCGTCCTCCTGACGCTCCTCAAAATAATTTTTCAAGATTTCCCGTTCCCGGCACACCATGGGAAGCCCCGTTCCCACAATGATGGCGCCGATCAGGCTGTCCTCCCGCAGATCAATTCCCTCCGAGAAAATCCCGCCCATGACGCAAAACCCCAGGAGCAGATCCTGCCGGTTCTGCCGGAAAGCCTCCAGAAATGCCTCCCGGTCAGATTCCCGCATCTGTCCGGACTGCACCAGGCAGCGCAGCCCCGGCTGATCCCCCATCTCTTCCCGAAAGCATTCATACACCTGCTGCATATATTGATAAGAAGGAAAGAACACCAGATAATTGCCGTTCTTCTGGCTGGTGATCCTTTGAATATAGTCGGCGATCCTGCGATATTCCATTTCATTCCTTCTTGTATACCGGCTGCTCACATCCTGTCCGATGACAATCTGCCGCTTCCCGGCATCAAAGGGCGACGGGATATACACCCCGTAATCTGTCGTTTCCCCACTCAAAAGCTTCTTATAATAATTCACTGGCAGCAGCGTTGCCGAAAAGAACACCGCCGCGCACCCCTTATCCAGACATTCCCGCAGATTTTCCGAAGGATCAATACAAAATTCATGGATCCAGAACCGACCATCCTGCCCGTGTTCCGTATAGATCACATAGCCACTTCCCAGCCGGTCCGCCATATGCAAAAAGATGTTGACCTGAAAATAAAACTCCCGCAGCGGCTCTGCGATATCCGCCGCCCGCTCTTCCTCCAGCAACTGCTCCAGGATCCCGTTCAGAGAAAGCAACGCCGTGAGAAAAGGTGTGATATCCCGCAGCACTTCATAGTCCTCACACTCCCGCTTGCGCTCCAGCAGGTACCGATTGCACCGCTCCAGCGCCCGTTCCAGCTTCCTGCTCACCGGCTTCGCCAGCTTCTTCATCGCCAGAAAATCTTCCTTGCAAAGGGCCGCACTGAACATTTCCCGGGAACGATCCACCAGATTGTGGGCCTCATCTATGAGAAAAAATGTAATCCCCCTTCATCCCTTCGCCGAAAAACCGTTTCAGCCGGGCAGTGGGAGAAAAGGCGTAATTATAATCTCCCACCACCGCGTCTGCAAAGGAAGAAACATCCAGACTGAAAGCAAAGGGGCAGACCTGATACTGCTCCGCCCAGTCCAGTAGCTCCTCCCGCCCGCCATAGTCCTGATTTTGCAAAAATGTATACACCGCCTCATTTACCCGGTCATAATGTCCCCGGGCGTAAGGACAGTGTTCCGGGTCACACTGGGGCTCCTCCAGGGGACAAATCTTCTCCTTCGCCGTCAGGAACACCCGCTTCAGCCGAAGGCCCTGCTTCTGCAAAATGGCAAAGGCATCTCTGGCCGCCTGGGCCGTCACCGTCCGGGCCGTCAGGTAGAAAAGCTTCTCTCCCAGCCCTTCCCCAAACGCCTTCACCGCCGGAAAAACCACCGACATGGTCTTCCCCACCCCCGTAGGCGCCTGGATAAACAACCGCTTCCGCCGGCTGATGGTCCGGTAAACCGATACTGCCAGCTCCCGCTGGCCCTTGCGGTAAGAAAAGGGGAATGTCAGCGCCCGGGCAGAAGCATTTCGCGTCTCCTCCCAGGCAATCTGGAAATCCGTCCATTTCCCATAGGCCTCTGCCAGCGCCTGCATCCACGGTTCCAGCACTTCCATCGAAAAATCTTCACGGAAATAGCGGATCTCCTCCGTCTCCAGATTCACATAGGTCATCTGCACCCGCATCTGCTCCCGGTTCTCCTGTACCCCGTACAGATACGCATAGCATTTGGCCTGGGCCAGATGCAGCTTATCCGGCTTTTCCATCTGGTGAATGTCCCGGTATACCCCTTTGATCTCATCCACCGTCACCGTGCCGTCCGCTTCCGTCATAATCCCATCTGCCCGGCCTTCCACGATCAGATCGTATCCCTCTCGTGGAAATACCCCTTTCAGAGAAACCTCTGCCTGATAATTGCTGCCCTTGCCACCCTGTATCTTCCGATGGATCCGTCCGCCTGCCAGCATCGCTTCCTGATCCACCCCTGGGCCGCCATGACGGTTGTCAATATCGCCCTCCCGCAAAATAAATTCCACAAGGTTTCTCACAGAAACCCGCATCTGCCGCTGTTCCACCCCTGTTCTTCCTTTCCCGTTTTCCTCTGCCCATTATACTATGAAGAAAAATTTTCGTCAAAAATGGCCGACAAAAAGAACAGCGCTTCCTCTGCGCAGCTTCTTCCTGTCGGCCACTCATTTCCAGGCTCTGCCGGATCAGCATGCCTGGTATTTATTCAGTAAATCCTCAAATTCCGCGTTTTTCCCCCGGTATTTCACCGTCAGCACCTGGTTCAGATCCAAGCTGAGCACACCAAGGATGGATTTGGCATCAATTACAAAATGATTGTAAAAAACATCCACATCAAAGTCACAAAGTCCTGCGGTATTCACAAACTCTTTGACCTCTTTCGTCCCGGAAAGTTTAATTCTGCGTTCGTTCATGTAAAAAACTCCTTTCATACCCCACAGTCCCCAAAACATTCCGTATTCGGTTATATTTTCCACAATATAATCGCAACGATGCATATTATGCCATCAGATTTCTTCTCTGTCAATATTTTTCGCAGAATTCCATCATAAATGGTCGAAAACGCACAGGAAGAAGTTGATTCTGCAATGCCGGGTTGTTCCGCCCTGCAATGGCAATACTGCTGCAGAATTCCTTCCATAGCTGCCCGAACAGCAGCTCCTCCTCTGACAGTCGTTCCTCCCCCGCAAACACCTCCTTCATCTGTTCCGCCAGCGCGGCATCCCGCAGCAGCACCCAGCTTGTCTGCCGCTGATGCACCGCCAGCTGTCCATGAGCCACATCCACGATCACCCAGTTCTCCCCGGGCAGTCGATCTGCAAAATGCGGTGCCAGCACCGGAAGCAGCTGCGCCTTCGGCTGCATGAAGGCCACCAGCGTTCCCTCCCTCGACTCCGCAAACCGCACAAATCCCATCAGATGATGTGCCTCCTTCCAGACACTTCCGGCCAGCTCCGTCACCCGCTGCACCCCCGGCAGCGTCAGCGCCTCCATCACCCGGCCCGGCTGTGCCATATGAAAACCGCTGACGATCAGCTGATAGATGGCAGTCCCTTTATCTTCCCTGTGCGACATCGCCGCCAGTTCCATCTGCTCGCAGGCTTCCTCCCCCATCACCCGAAGAACTGTCCGATACACCTTCTGCGCAGGTTCCGTCTCCGTTGGCACCTGCACGTAGCGTACAAACAATTCCTGCTGCCCGGGATTCCCCAGCGCAAGTGCCACCGATGCATGTCCGTACTTTCCCGCCCATCCCTCATACACGCCGCACAGGATTCCCTCCAGGCTGTCCTCGCAGCATAAAACCGTCTTCATCGCCATCCCCCTCGTCGCTTCTCATCTTCACAGAACCTGCCCTTTCTTTTCACACGGATTTCCGCTTCTTACGGCCCCTTTTCTTCTGGTATTTCCACTCTAGCGAAAGCATTCTCCTCCTGCGCTTTTCCATGCAGATACTGTTTGCTTTCGATTTGTCACAGGATATAAGATCTCACTCTGCCACGCTCCTCCAGTTTGGCTCCTGGGTAAATCCCGGAAATTCAAACAGTGACATCTGATGAAAGCCCGCATTTCCGGATGCATCCATCCCAGCACTTCCCTTCTCCGCCAGACAGTCTGTCAGAAACGTCTCGTCCAGCCGCAGAGGCCGCAGTGTCCGTCCCTGACAGGTCAGAAACCACCCCGCACGTTTCAGCACAACGCCCATCTTCTTCAGATCCTCAAAACGCAGCGTCCCATGCCTTCTCGCCTGCACGATCCGCTGCGCAGACTTCACACCCACGCCCGGCACCCGCAGAAGAAGCTCATACGCCGCCCGGTTCACCTCCAGCGGAAACAGCTCCAGATGCCGCAGGGCCCACCCGCACTTGGGATCCAGCCGCACATCCAGATTGGGCCGGTCCTCCGTCAGCAGTTCTCCGGCTTCAAAGCCGTAAAACCGCATCAGCCAGTCTGCCTGGTACAGACGGTGCTCCCGCAGAAGAGAGCCTCCGCCCGGTGCCATCGGCAGCTGCTCCTCCTGATACACCGGCATATACGCAGAATAAAACACCCGCTTCAATGCAAATCCCCGGTACAGCGCCTCTGCCACCTTCACAATCTGATAGTCCGTCTCCGTGGTCGCCCCGATGATCATCTGCGTACTCTGGCCTGCCGGCACGAACCGCGGCGCATGCCGGTACAATACGATCTCCTCCCGGTTATTCTCCACACCGTTCTGGATCTGCCGCATGGGTTTTAAGATCATGTCTCTCGTCTTATTGGGCGCCAGTGCCCGCAGACCGCCTGCCGTCGGCAGTTCCAAATTCACACTCATCCTGTCTGCCAGATACCCCAGCCGTTCCACAAGACCGGCGTCCGCCCCCGGTATGGCCTTCACATGGATATAGCCCCGAAAGTGATACTCCTGCCGGAGCCTGCGGATCGCCTCGTAAATCAGTTCCATCGTATAGGTGGGGTTCTTCAGGATCCCGGAGCTCAAAAACAGCCCTTCGATATAATTCCTCCGGTAAAACTCCATCGTCAGGCGGCAGAGCTCCTCGGGGGTAAAGGATGCTCGCGGGATATCATTGTCCGCCCGGTTCTGACAATATCGGCAGTAATAAATACATTCATTCGTAAACAGTACCTTCAGAAGGGAAATGCATCTGCCATCCGCACTGAAGCTGTGACAGATCCCGGCGGCTGTACAGTTCCCTATCCCCTGCCCGTTCCCGCGCCGGGTCACGCCGCTGGAGGTACAGGCCACATCATACTTGGCCGCATCCGCCAGAATGTGCAGCTTCTCATACAGCGAACGTTCTTTTGTGACAGATGTGCAGGCAGAATACCGCTTCCCCGTTGAAGATCCACTTCCCATATCCGCTGACCTCCCTTTCCTTTTCGTTTCTTTCGAACATATGTTTGTTTTCATAATATAACACACGTCCTCCATTTTGACAAGATGAAAAATAAAAAACTGCAAGATGAAATCTGCTTACAAAAGGCGCATAAAAGAAAATATCCTGTAATTCCGTCTTAACCGGCAAAACGCTGTCATATATTGTCGAACGGTAGTACCTTGAAACCCGCCCGGTCCGGTGATAGAATATAAGCAGTCACGAGGAGGAGGTGATAAAATGACGGACCACGATTTACTGTTACAGATCGTACATAAGCTGGATCATATGGCAACAAAGGAGGATATTGTCAATTTTGCTACAAAGGATGACCTCCGAGCATCTATTGATGAAGTGAAGGCAGAATTCAATGACAAGCTTTCGAACTTTGCCACAAAGGATGACTTGAAAGAAGCTATTGAAGATGCGAAGAGCGAACTGTACGATGAGATTGTTCTATGCGAAAAGGATATTGATGAGATCAAGGAGCAGATGTCTTTTTTCAAGGCTGCCAAGCTGGAGTACGACAACCAGATTCTTTTTATCAAAAAATTATCTAATCTGGAGACCCGTGTGGAAAAGCTGGAAGCACAGACCGGTTAATCCTTCCTGTATGTAGCCGACAGCGAATACCGCCGGTGAAGGAAGGAACCGGCAGACACGCCACAAAAAAGAGGCCGGATATTTCTATCACAGCCTCTGCAACATTTCATTTCTGACAATGTCTATGCTTTTTCTTGAAATTTCTATTTGCCTCCGGGAAGTCTTCCCATGCGGTACACGACAGCCATGACTAAACAAGCACTTCTACCGCTCCATGCACGTAACTTGTGTCAGCGTCTTCGAAGCGTCCCTCATCCGCCAGCTTTGCAAAGCTCGTATCGATGGGGATCTGACCTAACAGCTTGATGCCATTTTCTTCAGCAGTCTCTTTGACCTGGCTCTTTCCGAAAATTTCGATTTTCTTTCCGCAATCCGGACATTTTACATAGCTATAGTTTTCAAAAATGCCAAGCACCGGAACATTCATCATTTTCGCCATATTCAGAGCTTTATTTACGATCATCTTTACAAGATCCTGCGGCGAAGTTACGACCACGATGCCGTCTACCGGCAGGGACTGGAACACCGTCAGCGGTACATCGCCGGTTCCCGGCGGCATATCCACGAACAGGTAGTCCAGATCGCCCCAGAGCACCTCGGACCAGAACTGTTTTACCACATTGGCGATGACCGGGCCTCTCCAGACAACAGGGGCCTCCTCATCCTCCATCAGAAGATTGATAGATATCAGACGGATGCCGTTTTTGGTCACTGCCGGGAAAATACCATCCTGGTTTCCTTCCGCCTTCTGATGAATGCCAAACATCTGCGGCATGGACGGCCCTGTGATGTCCGCATCCATGATACCGACCTGAAAACCCTGCTCTGCCATGGTATCTGCAAGAAGCGCTGTCACCAGGGACTTGCCAACGCCTCCTTTTCCGCTGACAACGCCGATGACCTTCTTCACAGAAGACAGCGGATTGCCCGGCACAAGAAAACTGGTGGCCTGCTGCCCCTGCTGGCTGCTGGGACATCCTGCACAGCTTTCTTTGGAACATTCTGTATTACTGCAGCTTCTCTCCATTCTAAAATCCTCCTTCTCCGGCATTTCACCGGACATTACCCGTATTCTACCACACTTTATGGAATTTTCCAATGCTTTCCCCTGCGAATAAATTTATCACCTGGTCACATCCCTCACCCATTTCCGGCTTCTGAACCTGGCAATGCAGAACGGCAGCTTCAACAGCTCATCGCTCATCAGCATCATATAGACGATTTTTGTGTCCAGTTTCAGCACAAAGGCGCCGATAAAACCAAGCGGAATGGAATAACACCACATGCTCAGGGCATCCACCAGCAGTCCGTACCGGGTATCGCCGCCGCCCCGCAGGACGCCCACGATCACCAGCGTATTGTGGGACTGCAGCATGAGATAAACCGCCATCACGCCAATCATATGATACAGATAATCTGCCGCCAGCGCAGATAATGTCATCTGACTGATGACGAAAGGCCGGAGGAGCAGTACCAGACCCGCACCGACCACGCCGCACACCACACTGACTGTCCGCAGTTTTTCCGCATACAGCACTGCACTGGCAGAATCCGCCTCGCCGATGGCCTTGCCTACCATGATGGCCGCCGCCGAGGATACCCCAAAGGAGATCACCATGGCCAGCTGCCGCACCACCTGGGCCACTGAATTGGCCGCTACCGCCGCGCTGCCCAGATGGCCGATGATGGCCGCATTCATGGAAAACGCAACACCCCACGCCATTTCATTGAAGGTGACCGGCAGTGCATATTTGAAAAAATCTCCCAGCAGCACCGGATCCATGTGTAGACAATAGCGTAACCGGATCTTCACCGTGTCATTCATCCACACGGCATAGATGACCATGATGACAAACTCCAGGATCCGGGCAATCAATGTGCCGATGGCGGCCCCCTTTACGCCCATGGGGGCAAATCCCAGATAGCCGAAAATCAGGATCACGTCAATGATAAAATTCAGTGCAAGGGACAGCGCGTACACAACCGTGGAAATAATGACCCGCTCAACGCTGCGGATCAGGTTCAGATACACCATGCTGACCGCATTAAAAAGATAGGAAATCCCCACAATGCGCAGATATTTGACCCCTTCCGCAATGACCGCAGGTTCCGCCGTATAAATGCGCATGAGATATCCCGAAAAAAACAGGGCAGCCGCCGTAAACAGGGCTCCCGTCACCACTGCGATTTTCAGGGCAATGCCCATGACCTTCTCAATGGCATCCACATCTTTTTTGCCCCAGTACTGGGCGATCAGCACCGAGGCCCCGGAGGTCACCCCGAAAAAAATCAGCGTCATGATAAACTGGATCTGCCCGGCCAGGGACGCGCCGGACAATACCGTCTCGCCCACTTTGCCCAGCAGGATAATATCTGTGGCCGTCACCCCCACATTGATCAGGTTCTGCAGCGCCATTGGCAAAATGAGCGACGCCGCCTTTTTATAGAAGGCATTCCGCTCTGCCACGCTGGCAAAACCTCTTGTCTCTGTCAACATTTTTCAACTCTCCATCTTTTTCATTTTCATCATTTTCCCACACCGTTTTTCTCACCCCAAAATTTGATGCAGGAATTTTATATTTCTTCTTTGGCCCAGCCGTAGGCCTGCCGCACAGCCCGTTCCCAGCCTTTCATCTTCCGCTGTGCCTCTTCCGGCGCCGCCAGCGGTTCAAAGGTTCTGTCGATCTGCCAGTTGGTCCGCACATCCTCTTTGTTTTTCCAGTATCCCACAGCAAGGCCCGCCAGATACGCAGCCCCCATGGCTGTCGTCTCCACGCAGCAGGGCCGCAGCACCGGCGCCTGGATCATATCTGCCTGGGTCTGCATAAGGAAATTGTTGGCACTGGCGCCGCCGTCTACCTTCAGTGCAGACAGGGATATCCCCGCATCCGCCTCCATGGCCCGGATGACGTCGCACACCTGATAGGCAATGGATTCCAGCGTTGCCCGGATGATATGATATTTGTTCACACCGCGGGTGATGCCCACAATGGTGCCTCTGGCATACTGATCCCAGTGAGGCGCTCCCAGCCCGGTAAAGGCCGGCACCACATAGCAGCCGTTGGTATCCGGCACCTTTCCCGCCATGTATTCGGAATCCGCCGCCGAATCGATGAGGCGCATCTCATCCCGCAGCCACTGGATGGCCGCGCCGCCCACAAAAATCGAGCCCTCCAGGGCATAATTGACCTTGCCGTCCAGTCCCCAGGCAATGGTGGTCACCAGTCCGTTATGGGAATACACCGGCTTTTCTCCCGTGTTCATCAGCAGAAAGCAGCCCGTTCCATACGTATTTTTCGCTTCTCCCGGGGTAAAACACGTCTGGCCGAACAGCGCTGCCTGCTGATCCCCGGCCGCACCACCGATGGGAATCTCTCCGCCAAAATAAGCTGCATCCGCCATGCCGTACAATTCACTGGACGGCACCGGCGTAGGCAGCATGGAGGCCGGAATGTCCAGAAGATCCAGAATCTCCTGATCCCAGGTCAGTGTTTTGATATTAAACAGCAGCGTTCGGGATGCATTGGAATAGTCCGTCACATGCACGCGGCCCTTGGTCAGCTTCCAGATAAGCCACGTCTCCACCGTTCCAAACAGCAGTTCCCCGCGGTCGGCCCGCTCTCTGGCGCCCTCCACATGATCCAGAATCCATTTGATCTTCGTTCCCGAAAAATAAGCGTCAATGATCAGCCCTGTCTTCTCCCGGAACCACTCGGTGAGCCCCTGGTCTTTCAGGGAATCGCAGTATTCCGACGTTCTGCGGCACTGCCAGACAATGGCGTTGTACACCGGCTCCCCGGTCTTTTTATCCCACACGACGGCCGTCTCCCGCTGATTTGTGATGCCGATGGCCGCAATGTCCCGGGAGGAAGCCCCGATCTTCGACATGGCCTCCACGGCCACGCCCAGCTGGGTGGACCAGATCTCCCCGGCATCATGCTCTACCCAGCCCGGTTTCGGAAAATACTGGGTAAACTCCTTCTGCGCCACACTGCACATTTCCCCTTTTTCATTAAATAGAATGCACCGGTTGCTGGTCGTCCCCGCATCCAGCGCCATAATATATCCAGCCATAAAACCATACCCCTTTCCTTCTTTTTCACAGTCCTGCTGCACACGTAACGCCATCCCTGGCATTTTTTCAATACGGTTTATCGCATCGTTCCGCAATATACACTAAAAATGCTGTCCGCGATCTGCAGATATCCCTCTTTGTTGGGATGCATACCTTCCTCCAGCACCGCCTCCGTCCGGGAGCTTCTGGCATTCACCTTCTCGATGCCCGCCCGGAAATTATAGGCACTGTCAAAGGTCAGCGCTGCCGGAATCAGGTACACCTGCTCCATCTCCCCGAACGCTTCGTCCATGGCCTTCGTCCAGAGGAACACCTTCTCATCTTCTTCTGCTTTGTAATAACCGTTCAGCGCAGAGCGTCCCTTCCCGTCTGTCTCTCCACCGATGCCGTTCTGATCTCCCATATAAATGGTCTGTACGAGATAGATCGGTATATCCGGCTCTGTCTCACGGATATTGTCCACCATCTCTTTCAGCCAGTCGATGCCCGGCTTGCTGTCCAGGCTCATGCCGTTCTTGCCCAGAAAAATCTGCACCACATCCGGGTGCACGCCGGTGGTCTCTTTATAATAAGAAAAATCAAATCCACCTGTGGCCGGATTGTAAAAACCGTGCACGCCCTCCCCGGCGTAAGGATAATCCGTCTCCGTCAGATAATCACAAATAGAAAAACCACTGCGTCCTTCATGCATGGCATTCTTACTGCCCCGGGTTCCCACAAAGGTTACCCTTCCATCAGAAAGCCGTGTCACCTCTTCATACCATGGTGTGCTGTCTGAAAGGCTGTCTCCGATATTTAAAATATGTACATTCTCCCGGATCCGATCTTCCACCACTTCCAGCACCGTCTCCTGCTCCCACACCGGCTCCAGCTGGTCATTATATATGGTAAGTGTCAGCGTATGCTCTCCCAGACTATCCGCATCCCCGGTCACGGCAAACTTCCGTTCCAGGTTCCGTCCGATATCACATACCCAGTTAAAAGAATAGTCATGCCGGTCACCGGAAAAAGCTACCTGATCGTTGTACAGCTCCAGGGTCCGTCCCACTGCCACATATAAGCTCCTGGGAAGATAGGCATCCAGATGATCCGCCGTCCGCGCTTCCAGCGCTGCGATCTTCGTCTCCTTCTCCTGCAGCTGTTCTGTCAGCAATGCCACTTCTGCCTCCAGTCGTGCACTCGTTCGAAACGACTGTACCGTTCCGCAGATACCGAACAGTAAACCAACGACAGCTACCACTGCAACCGCTGTTCTTTTCCCTTTTGTTTTCTTATTCATTCCCTGTTTTCCTCCGGATCCATGGTGTATATCTGCCATTTTACCACATTTCCTGTGGATTTTCGACCTTTTTCTGTAAAGACACAATATGATAGTATATAGAAATTATTTTATTTACTAATTCGCAATCACTGACTGTTTTTAGGTCGTTTTTACTATGTTTATCGTTGTATATAGAAATAATATCATTTACCTTCGAGAAATTTTATAGTTTACAAAAGAGGCTCCCGGGAAACCTCTTCGATCTCCCGAAAGCCTCTTTCTCTATCTCGCGCTTACACATGATATCTTCCGATATCGTTATTTCTTCCTGATTAGTTCTTAGCAGCCATGTACTCTTTCAGCTTCTCTGTCAGCAGCGGAACGATCTTGTTCAGGTCGCCTACAACGCCGTAGTCTGCTACGTCGAAGATCGGAGCGGTCTCGTCCTTGTTGATCGCGATGATCACGTCAGACTCTTCCATACCAGCCAGGTGCTGGATTGCTCCGGAAATACCGATTGCAAAGTACAGGTTCGGGCGTACAGTCTTACCTGTCTGGCCTACCTGCAGATCCTTCGGCTTCCAGCCTGCATCTACGACTGCACGGGAGCAGCTTACGGTTCCGCCAATCACATCTGCCAGATCCTGCAGGATTGCAAAGTTCTCCGGGCTTCCTACGCCACGGCCGCCGGATACCAGGATCTTTGCGTCCATGATATCTACAACATCGCTGACTGCCTTTACGATCTCAAGGATCTCTACGTAGTTGGAGTTCTCCTCGAATCCAGGATTGTACTCTTCTACGATTGCCTTATGAGAAGGATCCTTCGGAAGCTTCTGCATAACGCCAGGACGAACCGTTGCCATCTGCGGACGGAAATCCGGGCAAGCGATGGTTGCGATGGTGTTTCCACCGAATGCAGGACGGGTCATCAGCAGCTGGTTGTGCTTCTGCTCTTTGCCCGGTACCGGGTTCAGCGGGAAATCGCCGATGTCAAGCTTTGTGCAGTCTGCTGTCAGTCCGGTGTGGATTCTTGCAGCAAGACGGGGACCTAAGTCACGGCCGATTGCGGTTGCACCGATCAGCACGATCTCAGGTTTGTATTTCTTGATCACGGATGCCATTGCATGTGTATAAGGCTCTGTACGGTAATCCTTCAGTGCCGGATCATCTACTACGATGACTCTGTCTGCGCCGTATGCGCCAAGCTCATCTGCCTGTCCCTTGATGTCGGAACCGATCAGAATTGCGGTTACTTCCTCATTCAGGTCTTTTGCAAGCTTCTTTGCCTCGCCGACCAGCTCAAATGCGATGCCCCCTACTACTCCGTCTACCTGCTGGGCAAACACATATACTCCCTTATATTCTTCGATATTCATATTTCTCACCTCGTTTTAAATTAGATAATATGCTTTTCCTGAAGCTTGTTCATGATGTAATCTACAGACTCTGCTACATCAAGATTTACTGTCTCGCCTTTGCCCTTTCTGACTTTGTCAGATGCTTTTGCGATCTGGGTCGGGGATCCCTTCAGTCCAAGGTTGGAATCCTCTACGTCCTTCAGGTCTTTTCTTCCCCAAACAGTGATCTCCTTTGCGCATGCTTCGAAGATTCCGCCCGGTGTCATATAACGAGGCTCGTTTAACTCTGCCAGTGCTGTCAGCAGGCACGGCATTTTTGCTTTCAGCATGTGATATCTGTCATCATACTGTCTCTTTACGATTACGCTGTCTCCCTCTACCTTCAGCTCCTGGGTATAGGAAATTACCGGGATTCCAAGGTGCTCGGAAAGCTGCGGGCCTACCTGTGCGGTATCTCCGTCGATTGCCTGACGGCCTGTGATGATCAGATCGTAGTCCAGGTTTCTGATAGCTCCTGCCAGTGTCTGGGATGTTGCCCATGTATCTGCTCCGCCCAGTACTCTGTCTGTTACAAGGATCGCATTGTCTGCGCCCATTGCCAGTGCCTCACGAAGTACATCCTCTGCCTTCGGAAGTCCCATGGTTACTACGGTAACCTCTGCGCCGTACTGGTCTTTTAATCTCAGTGCTGCCTCAAGGCCGGCTTTGTCATCCGGATTCATGATTGCAAGCATAGCTGCTCTGTTAAGTGTTCCATCGGGATTAAACTCAACCCCGCCCTTTGTGTCGGGTACCTGCTTTATGCAAACAACTACTTTCATTGAACTTATTCTCCTTTTACCTATTATTTCAGAATGCTTCCGCTGATTACCATACGCTGTACTTCAGATGTTCCCTCGTAGATCTCGGTGATCTTCGCGTCTCTCATCATTCTCTCTACATCGTACTCTCTTGTGTAGCCGTATCCACCGTGCAGCTGTACTGCCTTTGTGGTTACTTCCATTGCTACCTCTGCAGCGTAAAGTTTAGCCATTGCTGCTTCCAGGGAATACTTCTTCTGGGTGTCTTTTGCTCTTGCAGCCTTGTATACCAGAAGTCTTGCAGCCTCTACCTTTGTGTGCATGTCTGCCAGCTGGAATTGGGTGTTCTGGAATTTAGCCAGTGCACGGCCGAACTGCTTTCTCTCTTTTACGTATGCGATGGTGTTGTCCAGTGCTCCCTGTGCAAGTCCCAGTGCCTGGCTGGCAATTCCGATACGGCCGCCGTCCAGTGTGGTCATTGCGATTACGAAGCCCTGTCCCTCTTTACCAAGAAGGTTCTCCTTCGGTACGATACAATCCTGGAAAATAAGCTCTGTTGTGGACGATCCACGGATACCCATCTTCTTCTCTTTTGTTCCAATGGAGAAGCCCGGGAAATCTTTCTCTACGATAAATGCGGAGATTCCATGGTTGCCCAGAGATTTATCTGTCATTGCGAATACTACATATGTATCTGCTGCTCCACCGTTGGTGATGAAGATCTTGGAGCCGTTCAGTACATAGTGGTCTCCGTCAAGTACTGCCTTTGTCTGCTGGCCGGAAGCATCTGTTCCTGCACCGGGCTCTGTAAGACCGAATGCACCGATCTTCTCGCCGCTTGCCAGAGGGGTCAGGTATTTTGCCTTCTGCTCCGGTGTGCCCCATTTACGGATAGGCTCGCAGCAGAGGGATGTGTGTGCAGATACGATTACGCCTGTCGTTCCGCAAACCTTGGACAGCTCCTCTACGCACATTGCGTATGTCAGGCTGTCGCAGCCCTGTCCGCCGTACTCCTTCGGCATCGGGATTCCCATGAAGCCAAGCTTCTGCATCTTTCTTACGGTATCCCAAGGGAAATGCTCAGTTTCATCAACCTCCTGTGCCAGAGGTTTCACTTCTGCCTGTGCGAAATCTCTGAACAGAGTTCTCGCCATTTCGTGCTCTTTGCTTAATACGAAATCCATTTTTTACTCCTCCATACTTAAAAATATCATCAACAGGAGGGCATGGATGCCCTCTTGCCTGATTCGT
Organism: Oscillospiraceae bacterium NTUH-002-81; assembly: GCA_032620915.1. Taxonomy (NCBI): domain Bacteria; kingdom Bacillati; phylum Bacillota; class Clostridia; order Eubacteriales; family Oscillospiraceae; species Oscillospiraceae bacterium NTUH-002-81. The sequence goes on along the minus strand of CP136052.1, from coordinate 1,117,829 downwards.
TATTTGCCGGACAGCGGCATTACCATACGCATCCAGCGTGCCGCCTCTTCCTGTTCTGCCTTGTCCGCCCGGGCCAGGGATTCCTTCTGAACCTCCCATGCAGCCTTGGCTTCCTCTGTCTGGGTGATGCCCGCCGACAGTGCAGAATCCTCTAATGTCACCTCCTGCCAGTCCGGACAGACAGACCTTAACTTCTGTCTTGCCTTGTCCACATCTGACAGCTGCCACACTGTGATCATCTCATCCTTCGCCTGAAGGCCTGTCCGATCGGCACACGCCGCAAAGCAGCCGCACACAACGAACACGATATCACAGTCCGGATTCCCGGAGGCTGACACGAATTCCACCTGCGGGAACTCCCTTTTCAGCTGGTTTACTGCAGCCACCCGGTCATATCTCGGATTACAGCCGCCGCAATACTTGATTCCCACCTTCATTCGTGTTATACCTCGTGATTTAAAATTTTGTAAGCCATGTCGATCAGATCCTGGCTGACCTCTTCCACAAGGATGACATCCTCCACTTCCGGGAATGCGTCTCTTACCTCTGCGGAAATCAGCTCCTCGTTGGTTGCATGGGCGGAAGGACATCCGGAACATTTTCCGATCATCTTCACCTTCAGTACGCCGTCCTCATAGCTTTTGATGACCACATCGCCGCCATGGGCATGCAGGGAAGGGCGAACCTTCTCATCTAATAATTTTTCAATCTTATCGATCATTTCCATAATTACTCTCACCTCCACATACTCCACTGTAACTAATATAGAGCAAATTTCATGCCATAAACGTCAATTTTTTCACAAAAAATGCCTGTAAAAATCGTTGCAAACCTGCAAACAATCGTTGTTTTCAGCGTTTAAACATGGTACTATAAATATAATAAAATCTTTATGATTTACCATAAAAAAGATACCTGTGTATTACTCCTGCGCAAACGCATCGCGTTTCCGGTATGGTCCCGGTATCTAAATATAATAGGAGGAAACACCTTTTGAGTACCCCCACCATTTCAGATAACAACAAACCTACTACGCTGAATATTTTTCATAATCTACAGGAGGCCAATGACAAGCTGGATGCGGTCATCGAGAACTCTTTTGATGGAATTTATATTACTGATGGTGATGCAAATACGATCAAGGTCAACAAGGCCTATGAGCTGATCACCGGGCTGAAGCGTTCGGAAGTCATAGGCTGTAATATGCGGGATCTGATGAAACAGAACATTATTTCCGTGTCCGGTTCTCTTTTGGCCATTCAGAAGCGCCACCCGGTTACCCTGCATCAGCAGTTCAAGACCGGCAAGAAGGCACTGATCACCAGTTCCCCTGTCTTTGACAAAGAAGACAATATTACCATGGTTGTCACCAATGTCCGGGATCTGACAGAGATTTACAATCTGAAGGAAGAGGTCGCCCGCAGTAAGATGCGCTCTCCCCGCAACCCGGATGAACTGGAAAGCATCCGGGAAAAGCTCAGCCACACCTCTGAAGATCTGGTATGTGTGGACGAGAACTCCCTTGCTGTGCTCCACCTGGCCAACAAGGTAGCCGCACTGGATACCACCGTTATCCTCTTCGGAGAAACCGGCGTCGGCAAAGAAATGTTCGCCAAATATATTTATCAGAACAGTTCCCGCAAAGACAAACCCTTCATCAAAGTGAACTGTGGCGCCATTTCCCCCAGTCTGGTGGAGAGCGAACTGTTCGGTTACGAGAAGGGTGCCTTCACCGGTGCAAACCGCAATGGAAAAATCGGTCTGTTTGAGGTGGCAGACAAAGGCACCATCTTCCTGGACGAGATCGGCGAGCTTCCACTGGATATGCAGGTAAAGCTGCTGCGTGTCCTCCAGGAGCAGGAAATCGAGCGCATCGGCGGCACATCCCCCATCAAGGTGGACGTCCGGGTCATTGCCGCTACCAACCGGAATCTGGAAGAGATGGTGGCCGACAAGACGTTCCGAGAGGATCTGTACTACCGCCTCATGGTATTTCCCATCACGATTCCGCCCCTGCGGGAGCGTCCGGACGATATTCTGCCGCTGCTGGATCTTTTTATGACTACATTTAATAAGAAGTACAGCTTCCAGAAAGTGTTCACACCCCTGGCACTGCAGTTCATCCAGAGTTACAACTGGCCCGGCAATATCCGGGAACTGAAAAATATCGTCGAGCGGGCCATGATCATCAGCAACGACGACCATATCACCTCCGAGGATCTGCCGTTTATCCAGCAGGAGAAAAAACCGGTGATCCACACGAAGCTGCCCACGGAGACAACGAACCTGAAGAAAATGATCGAGCAGATCGAGCTGGAGTACATCAGTCTCGCCTATGAGAAGTACGGCAACGTCCGGGATGCCGCGGAAAGCCTGGGAATGGATCCCTCCACCTTTGTGCGGAAACGAAAGAAATATATGATTGATCTGGAAAAATAATGTCGAACGGCCATGTTGCGAATGTGCAATGCATTTTTGCAACATGGCCGTATCTGTTTCATTTATACAAATGTGACAAAATACAAAATCCCTGAATATCACGCTTTTTACAATTCAGACAACTTTGGCACGCGATTTGCTGTATTAAAAGATTAGAAAGAGTACGATATGTACTTTTACTAAACAATCCATAAAAATTCTAAAAGAAAAGGAAGGATGAGAATTATGGCATTAATGACAGGAGAACAGTATGTAGAAAGCATGCGTAAAATGAAACTGAACGTTTACATGTTTGGTGAGAAGGTTGAGAACGTGGTTGACAACCCGATTTTACGTCCCTCTTTGAACTCCGTAAAGGCTACATATGATTTAGCTCAGATGCCCGAGTACGAAGACCTGATGACCGTTACTCTTGATGACGGAAGAAAGGTTAACCGTTTCACAAACATCCACAGAAACGCTACTGACCTGGTAAACAAAGTTAAAATGCAGAGACTTTGCGGTCAGAAGACAGCTGCCTGTTTCCAGAGATGCGTAGGTATGGACGCTTTCAACGCTGAGTGGTCCACAACTTATGAGATCGACAAGAAGTATGGCACACATTATCATGAGAACTTCAAGAAATTCGTTAAATATGTTCAGGACGCTGACTTAACCGTTGACGGCGCTATGACAGACCCTAAGGGTGACAGAGGACTTGCTCCGCACGCTCAGGCTGATCCTGATCTGTATCTGCATATCGTTGAGAGAAGAGCAGACGGTATCGTAGTTAAGGGTGCTAAGGCTCACCAGACCGGTATCATCAACTCTCAGGAAGTTATCGTAATGCCTACCATCGCTATGGGTCCTGATGACAAGGATTACGCAGTATCCTTCGCAGTACCGACAGATGCTGAGGGCATCACAATGATCATCGGCCGTCAGTCCTGCGATACAAGAAAACTTGAGGGCGCTCCGATGGATACAGGTAACTCCGAGTTCGGTGGCGTTGAGGCTCTGGTTGTATTCGATAACGTATTCGTTCCGAACGACAGAATCTTCATGGCTGGTGAGAATGAGTTCGCTGGTATGCTCGTTGAGAGATTCGCTGGTTACCACAGACAGTCCTATGGCGGATGTAAAGTTGGTGTAGGCGATGTCCTGATCGGTGCTGCTGCTCTTTGCGCAGACTACAACGGCGCTCAGAAGGCTTCTCATATCAAAGATAAGCTCATCGAGATGACTCACCTGAATGAGACCCTGTACTGCTGTGGTATCGCTTGCTCCGCAGAGGGCAAACCTACCGAGTCTGGTAACTACCTGATCGACCTGTTACTTGCTAACGTTTGTAAGCAGAACGTAACCAGATTCCCTTACGAGATCGCTCGTCTGGCTGAGGATATCGCTGGTGGACTTATGGTTACTGCTCCGTCCGAGAAAGACCTTAAGGGCGAGGTAACTGGACCGCTGGTTGAGAAATACTTCAGAGGCGTTGCTTCTGTTTCCACAGAGAACAGACTGCGTGCTCTGAGACTGGTTGAGAACTTAACTCTTGGTACTGCTGCTGTTGGTTACAGAACAGAGTCCATGCACGGCGCTGGATCCCCGCAGGCACAGAGAATCATGATCTCCCGTCAGGGCAACATCGCTATGAAGAAAGAGCTTGCTAAAGCAATCGCTAAGATCAGCGAATAATTAACAAGCATATATTGGCTGTTAAGGCAATTTAGGCTTTGTGGGGCAGGCTTCTGTCCCACAAAGTTTTAAATTAGAGAGAATTTTCTCAATAAATCATTTTACATTCTTAAGGAGGATATTTAAAATGGGTTGGAAAGAAACTTACGCTTCTAAACTTACTTCTATGGATGAAGCAGCAAAAGTTGTAAAATCCGGAGATACGGTCATCATCGCACATGCAGTTGGTGAGCCGGTAGCACTGATCGACAAAATGGTTGACTATGCTGTAGCTGCTGATCTTCACGACATCAAGATCCATCAGATGGTAGCTATGGGCCACGGCAAATATGGCGAGCCCGGCATGGAAAAACATTTCGATGTAAATCCTGTCTTTCTTGGCGGATCCACCAGAGACGTGGTAAACAGCGGACGCGGTAACTTCACTCCCTGCTTCTTCTATCAGGTACCCGAGTTATTTACAACCGACTACGCAGCAGACGTTCTGTTCTGTACCGTATCCAAACCGGATAAGAACGGTTTCTGCAGCTTCGGTACTTCCTGTGACTATACAAAGCCGGCTGCAGAGTGCCCGAAGACCAAGGTGGTCGCTGTTGTTAACCCGAATATGCCCCGTGCAATGGGCGACAACTTTATCCATGTAGACAACATCGACGTTATCGTTGAGGATGACGCTCCGATCCCGGCACTCCCGATCGCAAAGATTGGTGACACCGAGAAAGCCATCGGTGAGAAGGTTGCTTCCCTGATCAAAGACGGCGACTGCTTACAGTTAGGCATCGGCTCTATTCCGGATGCTGTTCTTACCTTCCTTGGCGGCAAGAAAGATCTTGGTATCCATTCAGAGATGGTATCCGATGGCGTGGTAGATCTGTACGAGAAAGGCATTATCACCTGTAAGGCAAAGAACTTCCACAAAGACAAGATGGTTATCACCTTCCTGATGGGAACCCAGAAGCTGTATGAGTTTGCAGATGACAACCCGGTTATCGAGATGATGCCTGTAGACTTCGTAAATAACCCGATGGTTATCGGCCAGAACGACAATATGGTATCCATCAACGCTGCCCTGCAGGTTGATTTACAGGGTCAGGTTTGCGCAGAGGCTATGGGCCTGAAGCAGTTCTCCGGCATCGGCGGACAGGTTGACTTCATCCGTGGCGCTGCTTATTCCAAGGGCGGCCGTGCAATCCTTGCATTCCCGGCTACCGCTAAAGGCGGCACAATCTCTAAGATCGTTCCGTTCCTGACAGAGGGATCCCCGGTTACCACATCCAGATGTGATGTTGATTACATCGTAACCGAGTATGGTATTGCCAAGATGAAGGGCAGAACCCTGAGAGAAAGAGCTCGTCAGCTCATCGGCCTGGCTGCTCCGCAGTTCAGAGATGACCTTGCAGTTGAGTTCGAGAAGAGATTCGCTGAGAAATATTAATATTTTCATCCTTTCAAGAATTTTTGATTGGGGCAGGATTTTCAGGATCCTGCCCCTTTTGCATTGTCTTTTAGATCATCCTCTGTCTTCTGCCATCCCCCGGCATTCTTTTTTATCCTCTCTTTCCTGTGCCCTTCATGCATCTTCTGTGTATCTTTTATACACCTCCTGTACGTCTTATATATATCACCTGTACACCTTCTAATTTCTCTTTATTTCTATTTTATATATCTACATGTACTCTTCCATGTCTGATACATATTATCTCTGATTTCTTTATATACGCAGTTACAGGCATGTGTCATTTTTAAATTTCCCATGTCAACAACGTGTCAGATATAACACGATCCTCATTTTTTCATCTATTTCTATCCCCTTCGCCTACAGTTACCATCCATTTTCTCCGCTTCCATCTGCCTCCATCTGCCTTTACCTACCCCCCCTCATTCCCAGCCAGAGGATATTTTCAACCTCGCTTCCGCTGCATACTCCCCATAACACAGCCTTCCCTACCGCATTATTCTTCCCACCAGGACAACCCTTTTCAGGGCAACACGCTCTCCAGAGCAACGTTCTCTCTGTCGCTGCTGCGCTTTCCATGCACTTTCCATTCTGCCTCACCTATAAAAAGCTCTGCCCTCTTCCGGTTGATTAAGGTGCAAAAAAAGAGCCGCTCCCACACAGGGGCGACCCTTTTTCCAGCATTGCCAGTTATTTATAATACATGCATGATTACCTAACTAACAAATTATGTATTTCTTATGGACTGTATCCATACAAATACGGCTCATAAACACTTTCAATATTGTGTCCTGAAAATTATTTCTCTTCGCCACCAAGGCAAACCAGAACGTACAGGATGATACCTACTGCAAGGCCCCAAGCAGAACCCTTCAGGTACAGGATAGAAGCAACTACGATACCGATTGCCTTATCCTCAGGTGTCTTCATCTCATCTACACCGATACGGCCGCATACATAACCCTGAACGATAAGTGTAAGGGAAAGGGCTGCCGGAAGGATCGGCTGTACGAAGGAAGCTACCGGAACTAATGCTACACAGATGAAGGTCATCCAACGGAAAGTACCAACTCCGGAGAAGATGGAATCCATCTCTTCTCTACCCTTCTTATAACGCTCTGCAACTGCTGCTGTAACTGCTGCCCACAGAGGTCCGCACATTGCAACGTAAGGAGCGATAAAGGACTGAACAATATTTCTCAGTGCGCAAATCAGGTTGGAACGGTTAGCATTGAAGTCAATGTACTCGTCCTGACGTACCTCATGTGCCTCATCGATCAGAGCCTTGGAAGATACGAAGTCACCGAATGCGATAATGTAAATGGAGATAGCTGTCGGGATACAGGTAAGGAATACGCTGACTCCCGGGAAGCCTGTCGGTCCAAGAGGAGACAGTGCATTGATGATAGCACCGAAATCCGGAATCTTGATGATAGAACCAAGTACCAGGTTCGGAGCAGGAAGCTCTCCTGTCACAGGTCCAATGATAACGGCAAGGATGATAGCCGGAAGCATTCCGAAGTTACCAAGCATCTTAGCCCATTTATACTTGAACATCCATTTCTTGAACATTGCAGAGAACAGCAGGAAGTAAGCAACCAGTGAACCAACACCAACAGTGATCGGATACAGGTTAAATCTTCCGCCCTCTTTGAACTCACCAGCGATAGCGGAGATACCAGCACCTACCAGAATACCAGCTTTCAGAGAAGCAGGGATCCAGTTGATAACTTTCTCAGCCAGACCAGTGATACCCATAACCAGGAAGATAATACCAACCTCTAACTGCAGAGCAATCAGATGCTGATTTCTTTCAACGCCCATCTCATACATGGTCAGGAACGCAGTTGTCAGCGGGATAGACGGTGTGATCCAACCAGGAACCACCGGGTCACCCAGCAGGGAGTGCATGGAATAGAAGAAACCGTTGATGATAACCATGGACCAAGCAACGTTGTAGTCAACACCCATAACCTCCTGCAGAGTAGGGATAGCTCCAAGACATGTTGCACACATCAGAATAGCCTGCAAGCACTCGGAAATCTCCCATCTGTAATGTACGAACGGAATACGGATCTTAAATATCCCGGCAGGGATATAAGGCTGCTCCGCGCCGTACTCTCTTTTCATAGCCATAAATATTCTCCTCCTTATAAGTTATTGTTTATGAGCTTTGCTATCTATATATATAGCAAAGGTGGTGCCAACCGAAAGATTTTCTCAACTTTCTGCAAAAATTTTCCGATTTGTTAAAAAATGCGCAAACGCGCCATTTCTTAAGCCTTTATAAACTGGGTTTTAGTTTTTGTTTATAATCAGAAATTTCTGTTTTCATTTCAGTTGCATAACTGCAACGTGTTTTTCTATGATTTTTATACTTTTTTTATTTTTTCAATAGATTTCCTTTATTTTATCAGCTCTTTTCCCGTGTTCACATTTGTTGCATTTTTGATTTGTGTTGCAATTTTGCATCTATTATTTTTGTCCTTACTTCCACTATTTCCCAGGTATATTCTTATGTTGGCATATGTTTTGCTATTTAATCATAACAGGAAAAGCCTTTTACAGGCAGTCCGTGGATGGTATCCCATCCGATCCAAGAGAAAGAAAGGCGGAGTATTTTATGGCAAAAGTAATGAAGGCACCTGGCAAATACATCCAGGCTGCGGGAGAACTGAAAAATATCGGAACACATGTAAAAAACATGGGCACCAAATTCCTTGTGATCATCAGTAAGAGAAACCAGGCAGAACACGGCGAAGAGATCAAGACTTCTCTGGAAGAAGCCGGATATGAGTGCGTATTTGAGACCTTCGGCGGCGAATGCTCTCTGGAAGAGATCGACCGTCTGATGAAGATCGGCAAAGAGGCAGAATGCAACAGCGTCATCGCTGTGGGCGGCGGCAAAGCCATCGATACCGGTAAGGCAGTTGCTGTCCGTCTGGATGTGACCGTCATTGTTGTTCCCACCATCGCATCCAACGATGCACCGTGCAGCGGCCTTTCCGTTGTATACAACGATCAGGGTGTGGTCTGCAAAGTTATCTATGGAAAGAGAAATCCCGATGTGGTTATCGTAGATACCGCCATCATCGCAAGCTCCCCGGTACGTCTCTTCGTATCCGGCATGGGCGATGCTCTTTCTACTTATTTTGAAGCAAGAGCCTGCAAGGCATCCGGTGCCCGCAACTACTGCCGCGGCACCGCCCCGAACACAGCCATCGCTATGGCAAAGCTTTGCTTTGATCTGCTGATGAAGAGCGGTGTACAGGCATTTGAGGATGTAAAGAAGGGAGAAGCTACCGAAGCTGTTGAGGATATCGCAGAGGCAGACATCCTGTTAAGCGGTGTTGGATTCGAGAGCGGCGGACTGGCTGCAGCTCACGCCATCAACGATGGATTCGCACAGGTTCCCCAGGCACATGGCATGCTCCATGGTGAAAAGGTTGCTTATGGTACCCTCTGCCAGCTTGTTCTGGAGAAAGCACCTGCCGAAGAGTTCGACCAGGTATTCAACTTCTGCAAGACCATTGGTCTTCCCACCAAACTTGCTGACCTTGGCATCACCAATGTCATCGACGAGGAGATCAAGGCTGTTGCTGCAGCTGCCTGCGTGAGAACCCAGTCCACCAAGAACCTTCCGTTCCCTGTAACCGAAGAAGACGTAGTGGCTGCTATCTATAAAGTAGACGAGATCGGAAGAGCCCGCGCTTAACAAAAAAGAACCGACAGAGACGCAATATTCTCTGTCGGTTCTTTTTTAATGATTATTCACTGTATTTTCTCTCATAGGTCGTACTGATGCCCATTTCCTTGCGGTACTTGGCAACTGTCCGCCGGGAAATACAGATATTTCTGGCACTTAAGATCTCCGCGATCTCCTGATCGCTGTACGGCTTCTCATGATTCTCATTGTCGATGAGCTCTTTGATCTTCGTCTTGACCACATCCGGGGTCTCGGCGCCGTCCTGACTCTGCAGGGCACTGGCGGAGAACAGATCCTTCACCTTCAGCGTTCCTCTGGGGCACTGGACATATTTTCCTTTGATGCCGCGGCTGACCGTAGACACATGCATGTCAATCTTCTCTGCAATATCCGCCATCGTCATCGGTTTCAGCGGTCCATGACCGTTAAAATATTCCATCTGCCAGTCCAGGATCGCCTGGGATATCCGAAGGATCGTCATACGGCGCTGCTCCACACTGCGGATAATAAAGCGGGTGCTCTCCATCTTCCTGCGGAAATATTCCAGCAGCTCCTTATCCGTGGCCGTCTGCATCAGATTCATATAATAGGAACTGAGCTTGTAATCGCCCATCCATTTGTCATTGAGTTCAATGCTCCACTGCTGATCTTTATAGGAAAAAACAATATCCGGCGTGATATATTCCGTTCTGCCCGGGACAATGCCCATGAGCGGACGGGGATTCAGCCGCTTGATCGCAGCAATATATTTGCGAACCTGCGTCGTCGGCAGGTTTAATTTTCTTGAAATAGAACTGATCTTTCCATTCGCCACATCTTCCAGGTGATTCAGAATAATGTCATGAATATACTCATCATCCTCCCCCAGCACTTCCAGCTGGTGAATGAGACAATGGGCAAGATCAGGTGCAAAGATACCGTCCGGTTTCAGATTGGACATGATATCCAGACACTTTTCGACAGTCTCCACCGATGTCTTTGTCATCCGGGCGACATCCTGTGTTGACATGGTAAAAAAACCGCTGGGATCCAAGCAATCGATGAGAAATTCCATGACTTTATTTTCCGCCACGGTATATTTCAGCTGATTGATCTGATCCAGCAAAAAATATTTCAATTCCAACGGGTTTTCAGAAGCAACATCATATTCTTTTTCCTTGGAACCTTCATTCCAGGCTTTGTAAGATTCTGTAGTAATATGATCCGATACCCGGGTTGCCCCTGTACCGCTCATAGACTCCATGCCGGATCTGTCCTCACGTCCCGCCTCCGAAGCGGATACATACTCCAGCAAAGGATTTTCCAGATATTCATTCTGCAGATATTCGTTCAGTTCCATATTGTCCATCGCCAGGATCTGCAGGGACTGTATCTGATTCTGCGACATAATCTGCGACTGTTCCTGTACTGTACTATATCCAATTTCCATCAAAATGCTCCCGTTTCTCAACTAGCATAGTAATGGGGCGTCCTAAAAGAAGAACGCCCCACTCCATCTTTTAAGTGTTTCTCAAATTAGTTCTTAGCAGCCATGTACTCTTTCAGCTTCTCTGTCAGCAGCGGAACGATCTTGTTCAGGTCGCCTACAACGCCGTAGTCAGCTACGTCGAAGATCGGAGCGGTCTCGTCCTTGTTGATCGCGATGATCACGTCAGACTCTTCCATACCAGCCAGGTGCTGGATTGCTCCGGAAATACCGATTGCAAAGTACAGGTTCGGGCGTACAGTCTTACCTGTCTGGCCTACCTGCAGATCCTTCGGCTTCCAGCCTGCATCTACGACTGCACGGGAGCAGCTTACGGTTCCGCCGATCACATCTGCCAGATCCTGCAGGATTGCAAAGTTCTCCGGGCTTCCTACGCCACGGCCGCCGGATACCAGGATCTTTGCGTCCATGATATCTACTACATCGCTGACTGCCTTTACGATCTCGAGGATCTCTACGTAGTTGGAGTTCTCCTCGAATCCAGGATTGTACCTCCTCTACGATTGCCTTATGAGAAGGATCCTTCGGAAGCTTCTGCATAACGCCAGGACGAACCGTTGCCATCTGCGGACGGAAATCCGGGCAAGCGATGGTTGCGATGGTGTTTCCACCGAATGCAGGACGGGTCATCAGCAGCTGGTTGTGCTTCTGCTCTTTGCCCGGTACCGGGTTCAGCGGGAAATCGCCGATGTCAAGCTTTGTGCAGTCTGCTGTCAGTCCGGTGTGGATTCTTGCAGCAAGACGGGGACCTAAGTCACGGCCGATTGCGGTTGCACCGATCAGCACGATCTCAGGTTTGTATTTCTTGATCACGGATGCCATTGCATGTGTATAAGGCTCTGTACGGTAATCCTTCAGTGCCGGATCATCTACTACGATGACTCTGTCTGCGCCGTATGCGCCAAGCTCATCTGCCTGTCCCTTGATGTCGGAACCGATCAGAATTGCGGTTACTTCCTCATTCAGGTCTTTTGCAAGCTTCTTTGCCTCGCCGACCAGCTCAAATGCGATGCCCCCTACTACTCCGTCTACCTGCTGGGCAAACACATATACTCCCTTATATTCTTCGATATTCATATTTCTCACCTCGTTTTAAATTAGATAATATGCTTTTCCTGAAGCTTGTTCATGATGTAATCTACAGACTCTGCTACATCAAGATTTACTGTCTCGCCTTTGCCCTTTCTGACTTTGTCAGATGCTTTTGCGATCTGGGTCGGGGATCCCTTCAGTCCAAGGTTGGAATCCTCTACGTCCTTCAGGTCTTTTCTTCCCCAAACAGTGATCTCCTTTGCGCATGCTTCGAAGATTCCGCCCGGTGTCATATAACGAGGCTCGTTTAACTCTGCCAGTGCTGTCAGCAGGCACGGCATTTTTGCTTTCAGCATGTGATATCTGTCATCATACTGTCTCTTTACGATTACGCTGTCTCCCTCTACCTTCAGCTCCTGGGTATAGGAAATTACCGGGATTCCAAGGTGCTCGGAAAGCTGCGGACCTACCTGTGCGGTATCTCCGTCGATTGCCTGACGGCCTGTGATGATCAGATCGTAGTCCAGGTTTCTGATAGCTCCTGCCAGTGTCTGGGAAGTTGCCCATGTATCTGCTCCGCCCAGTACTCTGTCTGTTACGAGGATCGCATTGTCTGCGCCCATTGCCAGTGCCTCACGAAGTACATCCTCTGCCTTCGGAAGTCCCATGGTTACTACGGTAACCTCTGCGCCGTACTGGTCTTTTAATCTCAGTGCTGCCTCAAGGCCGGCTTTGTCATCCGGATTCATGATTGCAAGCATAGCTGCTCTGTTAAGTGTTCCATCGGGATTAAACTCAACCCCGCCCTTTGTGTCGGGTACCTGCTTTATGCAAACAACTACTTTCATTGAACTTATTCTCCTTTTACCTATTATTTCAGAATGCTTCCGCTGATTACCATACGCTGTACTTCAGATGTTCCCTCGTAGATCTCGGTGATCTTCGCATCTCTCATCATTCTCTCTACATCGTACTCTCTTGTGTAGCCATATCCACCGTGCAGCTGTACTGCCTTTGTGGTTACTTCCATTGCTACCTCTGCAGCGTACAGTTTAGCCATTGCTGCTTCAAGGGAATATTTCTTCTGGGTGTCTTTTGCTCTTGCTGCCTTGTAAACCAGCAGTCTTGCAGCCTCTACCTTTGTGTGCATGTCTGCAAGCTGGAACTGGGTGTTCTGGAATTTAGCCAGTGCACGTCCGAACTGCTTTCTCTCTTTTACGTATGCGATGGTATTGTCCAGTGCTCCCTGTGCAAGTCCCAGTGCCTGGCTGGCAATTCCGATACGGCCGCCGTCCAGTGTGGTCATTGCTACTACGAAGCCCTGTCCCTCTTTACCGAGAAGGTTCTCCTTCGGCACGATACAATCCTGGAAAATAAGCTCTGTTGTGGACGATCCACGGATACCCATCTTCTTCTCTTTTGTTCCAATGGAGAAGCCCGGGAAATCTTTCTCTACGATAAATGCAGAGATTCCATGGTTGCCCAGAGATTTATCTGTCATTGCGAACACTACATATGTATCTGCTGCTCCACCGTTGGTGATGAAGATCTTGGAGCCGTTCAGTACATAGTGGTCTCCGTCAAGTACTGCCTTTGTCTGCTGGCCGGAAGCATCTGTTCCTGCGCCGGGCTCTGTAAGACCGAATGCACCGATCTTCTCGCCGCTTGCCAGAGGTGTCAGGTATTTCTCTTTCTGCTCCGGTGTGCCCCATTTACGGATAGGCTCGCAGCAGAGGGATGTGTGTGCAGATACGATTACGCCTGTCGTTCCGCAAACCTTGGACAGCTCCTCTACGCACATTGCGTATGTCAGGCTGTCGCAGCCCTGTCCGCCGTACTCCTTCGGCATCGGGATTCCCATGAAGCCAAGCTTCTGCATCTTTCTTACGGTATCCCAAGGGAAATGCTCAGTTTCATCAACCTCCTGTGCCAGAGGTTTCACTTCTGCCTGTGCGAAATCTCTGAACAGAGTTCTCGCCATTTCGTGCTCTTTGCTTAATACGAAATCCATTTTTTACTCCTCCATTTTAAAAAATGTTAAACAGGATGATCTGAATTGATCGCCTGATTAATTACCATGATAGTAGAAATTGCAAATTTTGTCAAGCTTTTGACAATCCATGTGATTAAAAAACACGCCTTTTTTCTTTTTTTCACAGACTGCCTGCAGCAAATTGTCGTAAAATGTTTTGTTTTTTCACCCCAAAGTTCCCGGCACAGCCAAAAACCGACCATGCCGGGATCCCGAAATATGTTGTTTTATTCGATTAAAGCGACTGCTTATTTGCTGTAGTCGTAGAAGCCCTTGCCGGTCTTTCTTCCAAGCAGGCCGCCGCGAACCATCTTTCTCAGCAGCGGATGAGGGCGGTACTTCGGATCGCCTGTCTCGGAGTACAGAACCTCCATGATTGCCAGGCAAACATCCAGGCCAATCAGATCGCCCAGTTCCAGCGGTCCCATGGGATGGTTAGCGCCAAGCTTCATAGCGGTATCAATACCCTCTGCGGAAGCAAGTCCGTCAGCGTAGATGCCAACACCCTCATTTACCAGAGGGATCAGGATACGGTTTACAACGAAGCCAGCACCCTCTTTTACCTCAACAGGGGTCTTGCCGATCTCATTTGCGATAGCGATCACCTTGTCAACGGTCTCCTGCGGAGTGTTGATGCCCGGGATTACCTCGATGAGCTTCATCACCGGTGCCGGATTGAAGAAGTGCATGCCGATAACCGGACGGCCGATGCCCTTGTCGATCTCTGTGATGGAAAGAGAAGAAGTGTTGGTAGCAAAGATGGCTTCCGGTTTGCAGATAGCATCCAGCTCTTTGAAGGTCTTCTTCTTGATCTCCATGTTCTCAACAGCAGCCTCGATGATGAGATCACAGTCAGCAGCGATGTTCTCTTTCAGGCCTGTGGTGATCTTTGCAAGGATCGCGTCAACCTCTTCCTGGGTCTTCTTGCCTTTCTTTACAAGCTTACCAAGAGCAGCCTCGATCTTCTTCTTGCCGCCTGCAGCAAACTCCTCTGTGATATCGCATAATGCTACTTCATAGCCCTCGCACTGTACAAATGCCTGTGCGATTCCGGAACCCATGGTTCCTGCTCCAATAACGCCTACCTTCATGGTAATTCCTCCTTGATTTATTTAAAAAATTATTTGTTCTGGAAGTTCTTTTCTTTTCTCTTCTCCAGAAATGCGCTCATGCCTTCCTTCTGGTCCTCTGTTGCGAAACAGTCACCAAAAGCATGCTCCTCAATGACGATAGCCTTGTCCATATCCACCTGCAGGCCCTCATTGATGGCTTTCTTGGAAAGGCGAACGGCTACCGGTGCGTTGGAAGCGATCTTGGAAGCCATCTTCTGTGCGGCTGCCATCAGCTCTTCCTGCGGTACGACCTTGTTCACCAGACCGATCCGGTATGCCTCATCAGCTTTGATGTTGGATGCGGTGTAGATGATCTCCTTTGCGCGTCCCATGCCAACGATACGGGCCAGTCTCTGAGTTCCGCCAAATCCCGGTGTGATGCCCAGGCCAACCTCCGGCTGTCCGAATACGGCATTCTCGGAACAGATACGGATATCACAGCTCATGGAAATCTCACAGCCGCCGCCCAGTGCAAAGCCATTGACGGCTGCAATGGTGGGAACCGGCAAAGTCTCCAGCTTCCGGAAGATATCATTGCCGTACTTGCCCCAGGCAACGCCCTCTTCACGGTTCAGTACGCTCATCTCTCCGATATCAGCACCGGCAACAAAGGATTTCTCTCCTGCACCGGTAACGATCATGCATCTGACGGTATTCACATCTACCTGGTCGAGAACCTCGTTGATCTCTGTCAGCACCTGCTTATTCAGCGCATTCAGTGCCTTCGGGCGGTTGATCGTCATAACCGCAATGTGTCCGGTCTGTTCATATGTTACAAATTCCATGTACAGCACCCTCCTTACTATTCTCTCCGTTACAACTTTCAAATGCCGCACCCGGCGAAGCCGGCTGCGGCACAAAAATATTTAATTGATTATTTCTCTACAACTGTGCAAACGCCCATACCGCCGCCTACGCACAGAGTTGCAAGCCCCTTCTTCGCATCAGGTCTCTTCTGCATCTCATGAAGCAGTGTAACAAAGATACGGCATCCGGATGCTCCTACCGGGTGTCCGATTGCAATTGCACCGCCATTTACGTTCAGCTTGCTGCGATCAAAATGTAATTCTCTGTCAACGCCGAGAGACTGTGCTGCAAATGCCTCGTTAGCCTCGATCAGATCGATCTCATCCAGAGTGAAGTTGCCCTTCTTCATAGCCTTGCGGACTGCTGCAACCGGTCCCACACCCATGATGGACGGATCAACGCCGGCAGAGGTTCCTACTACAAATGTAGCCATAGGGGTAACACCCAGCTCCTTAGCCTTCTCCTCGCTCATCAGGACAACGGCTGCTGCGCCATCATTGATACCGGATGCGTTAGCTGCTGTAACGGTTCCATCGGGCTTGAATGCCGGTTTCAGTTTGGAGATGCTCTCCTTGGTAACACCAGCACGCGGTCCCTCATCCTTGGTAACCAGTACGGTCTCTTTCTTCATCTTCACCGGTACAGGAACGATCTCCGCATCAAATCTGCCCTCTTCCTGAGCCTTTACAGCCTTGTTCTGAGACCATGCAGCGAACTCATCCTGTTCTTCTCTTGTGATACCATATTTCTCTGCCACATTCTCAGCAGTGATTCCCATATGGTAATTGTTGAATGCATCCCACAGTCCGTCATTCACCATTGTATCAACCATGGTTGCATTGTTCATTCTGTAACCAAAACGGGCTTTCATCAGCGCATACGGTGCCATGGACATGTTCTCCATACCGCCAGCCACAACGACATCCGCATCTCCTGCCATGATCATGTCTGCTGCCATGTTTACACACTTCAGTCCGGATCCGCATACGTTGTTCAGTGTCTCAGCAGGAACCTCGATCGGAACACCGGCCTTCACAGAAGCCTGACGTGCTACGTTCTGTCCAAGGCCTGCCTGGATAACGCATCCCATAAGAACCTCATCTACCTGGTCAGCCGGAACACCTGCACGATTCAGAGCCTCTTTGATTACAATTGCACCCAGATCTACTGCCGGTACTGTGCTTAATACGCCTCCCATCTTACCAACTGCCGTACGGCAAGCGCCTGCGATAACTACTTTCTTTGCCATTTTGAATTCCTCCATTTTGAAATTAATTTTAGTTGAAAATGTGACAGGCTTTTTCCGATATGTAACCATGTTAAGTAAATCACAACTCTGGCTCTACCCTGCTGGATGCAACCTGTCCTTTTTCAACTCACTGCCTTCATTTTACCTTTGCAATCCGGCAATGTCAATAAAACATTTTTTGAAATCCTGTAAATAAGTGATAAAGAATCCCTGTATTCCGCCTCTTTTTTTACCTTTTTTTTACAAAGATTGCCGAAATCCCCAAAATATGGTAAGCTTGAGAAAAGCTTCCGCGGAAATACGGAAAAAAAGTTGTATTTAATATGAAAAATAGTCATGATTTGAAGGAGGTTTTTATGCGTATTACCCCAGAAAACTGCATTACCATCGCTGTTGATTACCAGACCCGGCTCGTTCCGGCCATGGCACATGAACGTGAATTAATTCACAATTCCCGCATTCTTTTACAGGGTTTGCGGGTGCTGGACGTCCCGGTTCTCGTCTCCCAGCAATACACGAAGGGCCTGGGAGAAACCGTTCCCGAGATCAGGGAGCTGGTGGCAGACTGCCCCGTTTTTGACAAGATCACTTTCAGTTGCTGGCAGAACGACGCCATCCGGGAAGCTGTGATCGCTTCCGGCCGGAAAACCGTCATCATCTGCGGCATCGAATCCCACGTGTGCGCCCTGCAGACCGTCATCGACCTGTGCGCTGACGGCTATCAGGTACTCTTTGTGGAGGACTGCGTGGATTCCCGCAAGGATTCCGACAAGGCCACCGCTCTCAGGCGGGCAGAGAAGGAAGGTGCCATCCTCACCTCCTACGAGGCGCTGCTGTTTGAGCTGACGCAGATCGCGGGAAATGAGAGATTCAAGAAAATCTCCGCGCTGGTGAAATAAACCGGTACACCGCCAAAAAAGCCGGGGCAACGGAATCTATACTGACTCCGCCGCTCCCGGCTTTTACTATTATACCAGTTCTCTTCCCATGAGGACACCCATGACAGATGCCATCATCAGGCCTCTGGTCCATCCGCTGGAATCGCCCAGACAGTGCAGGTTCTTCACGTTGGTATTGAACTTTTCATCCATTTTTACCCGGTTGCTGTAGAACTTGATCTCCGGCGCATACAGCAGCGTCTCATAGCTGGCAAAGCCCGGTACGACCTGATCTACCATCTCGATAAAACCGATGATGTTCATCATGGTCCGGTAGGACAGGGCGCTGGTGATATCGCCTGCCACCGCATCCGGCAGCGTCGGACGGACGTTGCTTCGATCCAGCTCCTCCTGCCACGTTCTCTTTCCGGCCTTGATGTCGCCGTAACGCTGTACGAGGATATGGCCGTCGCCCAGCATGTTGGTCAGCTCTCCGATCCGCTTCGCATACTCGATGGGCTGATCGAAGGGGATCCGGAAATTATGAGAACAGAGAATGGCCAGGTTGGTGTTGCTGGACTTCTTTACCTTATAGGAATGGCCGTTGACCAGGGCCAGGTCATTGTTGTAATTCTCCTGGCTCACAAAACCGCCCGGATTCTGGCAGAAGGTACGCACCTTGTTGCCCCAGGGCTCCGGATAGCCGATAAGCTTGGACTCGTACAGCACGCTGTTGACCTCTTCCATGATCTCATTGCGCACCTCTACACGGACACCCACATCAACGGTTCCCGGCACGTGCTCAATGTCATGCTGTGCACAGATGGCCTGCAGCCAGTCTGCACCTACCCGGCCCGCCGCAACGACGATCTTCTCGCCTTCATAATAGCTCTTCTCGTGGGTGCGCTCGTTTTCCACTTCCACGCCCACACAGACATTATCCTCGATCCGCAGATCCAGACAGGACGTCTGGAACAGGATCTCCACACCGTTCTCCTGCAGATAGTCCTGGATCTTTCCATAAATCTCCTGGGCTTTCTCCGTTCCCAGATGACGGATCGGACAGTCCACCAGCTTCAGGCCCGCACGGATGGCATTTTTACGGATCGCCTTGATCTTGTCCTCCTGTCCCACGCCCTCTACCTTGGAGTCTGCGCCGAAATCCAGATAAATGCCGTCGGTGTAATGGATCATTTCCTGGGTCTTCTCCGCGCCGATGAGACGGGGCAGCTCGCCGCCCACCTCGTAGCTCAGAGAAAGCTTTCCGTCAGAAAATGCACCTGCGCCGGAAAATCCGGTGGTAATATCACAGTTCGGTTTGCAGTTGACGCAGTGATTGGTCTTTGCCTTCGGGCAGCTGCGCTTCTTTACATCTTTACCTTTATCTATCATGAGAATGGATTTCTTCGATCCCTTTTTTGATCATTTCCAGAGCAGTAAAAATACCTGCCGGGCCAGCTCCCACAATGATGACATCATATTTCATAAAAAAACCCCTTTCGTATGGCATACAGACTTTATTATACCGTCTCTCCCGCCTGTATGTCAATTATTTTCCGCTTTTCATCGCATCGATCTGCTCCTGAAAATACTCGGTAAAGTCAGAAACATTGTCCGCCGTCACCAGCATGCCGAACCAGGATGTCGCCAGATCCTCCGGCACTTTTCCGTAGCACATGGCATCCACCATGGCATACCCCACCTCCGGTTTATAATGGGACGTTTCAAAAAAATACTGGTCCTGGGAGGTGTACTCGTTCAACCCCGTAAAATTATAGTAGTCCGTCACCTGGGCCAGCTTTTCCATAAAAGTAAAAAGCCCGTGCCTTGCAGATTTCGTGTACGTCTTGTAGTGCAGCGGATTGATAAATACCGTCAGTTCGATGCCATTTTTCTCGCACAGCTCCTTGAACTGGCGGATCTCCTCAATGGCCTCGTCCGTCCGATCCGCATAATAGCTGTCCCAGTAGGCCGTCTCATAGACACTTGACGGCATCTGGTAATCATCGTTGTACACCGATTCCCCGTTTTCATAGAAACGCGCCGGATCCAGCGGCATATTGCCCACCTCCACCTTCTCCAGCCCCGTCAGCAGCCGGAAGGACTTGCATGTCACCTCCCAGTTGCTCACATTTTTCGCATAGAAGGGAAGCAGATTGCCGTCCGCCGGGTAAGGCATCCGGATGAGCAGATCCTCGTGGAGCGCCGGATCCACCAGATAGGAAATGTTATCCACGCCCAGGAAAATGTGCTTCGGCTGCACCCCTGCTGCCAGCAGTACCTTCAAGTTGTCCAAGTGCTCCTTGGGCAGTCCCTCCGAGTAGGACATATTATAATAATGTTCATAGGGCGAGGTGTCAAAATAGAGAAAACCCACCCGGGAAGAGCCGAAAATAAACGTATCGTATTTATCTTTATTTTCCAGCACATATTTCATTTTGATAAAATTCTTGTTGGGCTCCACGCCCATGTCCCGGATATGGTCCACATGAAACACATTGTACGGGTCGCCCAGCACATTGATGCCCACAAAAACACTTAACACCGCACCTACGCAGAGCGCCAGCAGGCACAGCTTTCTGATCAGTTTTGCCATTCATACTCCTTCCAAACCGGCCGGAACCGGAAACTAAAACTGGAAATAAATAAATTCCTGGGATACATTTCCATAGGACGCCGCCACCATGCAGATGGTAACGCTGACAAAGGCCACATACAGCAGCCACCGCTGCCACGTCTTCCACTGGCCGATCCGGTCGATCACATCCATTTTCAGTGAAAAATAATCAAATACCGCCAGCAGCGCCACCGGCAGAAGCAGTCCCAGCAGCTTCAGCTTCGTCAGCCCCAGGAAATCATACCCTTCCCGCAGGTAGGGCAGGAAATACTGGCAGTTGCGGAACATATGGGAGATCACATACCAGGCATCCGACAGCGTGTCCGCCCGGAAAAAGATCCAGGCAACGGTCACCAGGATGAAGGTCAGCACGGTTCTGGCGCAGATTCCAAGGATATGGCTCCACTGTTTTTTCTCGTTTTGATCACTGATCTGGGTTTTACTGTTCTTCTTTGATGTTGAACCTCTCGTCAGCAGCGACTCCGCCACCTGCAGCAATCCATGCAGACCGCCCCAGATCACGAATGTCCAGTCCGCGCCGTGCCACAGGCCGCTGACCAGAAAGGTGATCACCAGATTCAGCTGGTGTCGGAACGCCGACACCCGGTTGCCGCCCAGCGGAATGTACACGTAATCCCGGAACCAGGTGGACAGGGAAATATGCCACCGTCCCCAGAATTCCTTGATGCCGGATGCAAAATACGGGCTCCTGAAATTGATCATCAGGTCTTTGCCAAACAGCTTGGCACAGCCGATGGCAATATCCGAATACCCGGAAAAATCACAGTAGATCTGAATGGAATAGAACACTGCCGCCACCAGCAGGGCAAAGCCCGCGTAGGACTGCAGGTCATCATAAATCCTGTCCACATATACCGCCAGGGAAGAGGCGATGACCAGCTTCTTGAAATAGCCCCAGGCCATGAGCTTCAGCCCCTTCGTCACGCCCTCATAGGAAAATTCTGCGTTTTCATGCAGCTGAGGCATCAGGCTTCCCGCCCGGGAGATCGGCCCGGCAATGAGCTGCGGGAAAAAGGTGACAAACAGGGCATAATAGCCCAGATGCCGCTCTGCCTGTATTTTTCCCCGGTAAATATCGATCAGATAGCCCAGCGTCTGGAACGTATAGAAGGAAATGCCCACCGGCATCACCAGCTGCAGCGTCACATCCCCCACCGGCGCCCCGAACAGCCGCGCCGCACCGCTGATGGAATGGGAAAAGAAATTAAAATATTTAAAGAAAAACAAGATGGCAAGACAGACAAACAATGCCAGCAGCAGCCAGCGTTTCTTTTGTCTCTGTCCGTCACTCTCCTCCATGCGGATGGCACAGACGTAGGTCACCAGCGTGGTTCCCACGATCCACACCACCATCTTTGGATTCCAGTACATATAGAAGAAATAGCTGGACGCCAGAAGGATGGCCCAGCGCCAGCTTGCTTTGCCTGCGTAATACAGGAAAAATACAACCGGTAAAAAAACGGCAAACTGCCAGGAATTAAACTGCATAAAATTCTCACTTTCTGTCGGCCCCTGCGGTGGGCCGTATGTGATATTATACCCGATTCTGCTATTTTGTGCAACCGGGCAGCCCCTCTAAGAAAATTCTATCCCGCCGCTAGCAGTCCGCATAATCTCCGATTGATATAACGAATGTCAGTTTCTCAACAGTAAAAAAAGAACTCCGCAGCATTATCGAAACACTGTCGAAGTCCTCCTGTACTTTCTCATTATCGAACTCTTGTATACACTCCAAAGGTCTGTTCTTATTTTTCAGTCAGATCCGGAATCACCGTGTACTCATCCTTGATCGTGGAAAGGACAAACTGGGTCTTGGTGGTGGAAACACCCTGAATGCTCTTGATCTGACGATGCACTGCTTCCAGTCCTTCGGAAGAGTTGGTGATTACCTGTAAAATAAAGTCGAAATCGCCTGTGATATAATGACAGGACAAAATCTGCTTATTCTTCAATACTTCCTCGGTGAAATTGTCATAATACTTCGGATGCTCCAGGCCGACCTCAATATATGCCAGCATGTCATATCCGAT
Organism: Oscillospiraceae bacterium NTUH-002-81; assembly: GCA_032620915.1. Lineage (NCBI taxonomy): Bacteria > Bacillati > Bacillota > Clostridia > Eubacteriales > Oscillospiraceae > Oscillospiraceae bacterium NTUH-002-81. The sequence continues at coordinate 1,095,290 of CP136052.1, read as the reverse complement.
CTTCTTGCGATCCAGAACCATCGTATATTTCTTGATAATTCCACTGTTCTCCAGCTTACGAATCCGCTCAAGTACTGCAGATACCGACAGATTAATTTCTTCGCTGATACTGGATGCCTTCTGTCTTGAATTTTCTTTCAGGTAATTAAGAATCTTGATATCTACGTTATCCATTATGTGACTTCCCCTTTTCTAAAATCCCCTCTCTGAAACTGCTGTTCCAACACCATATTACATAAGCCCTTCATTGCTACCCAATGAAAATAGTATACTAAATGGCGATTAAAAATTCAATATCAATTTGGGATTTTTTTACAATTTTTTACTGTCTTCCATATCTTCCATAACTGTCAAAACATACTCTGCACAGCCATTGATCCTTGCGTTTTTCTCCGCATTGATCCACACGTAACCGGAAAGCGCAATCAGCACGAGAAACAGAACGATCACTGCGCCCGGCGCCATTCCCGCCGCCGCATACACGATACCTGCCACACTCAGAATGCCCGCTGCACAGGCCAGACTGGACACGCCGCTGCTTCTGCTTCGCTCCCGGATGGCCCGAAGCTCCGCCCGGATCCCGCTGCACTGCTCCTCATGTTCTTCCAGAAATTTCCGGACAACTCCGTACAATTCTTTCTTACCCTGGATTTCTACATAACAGGCTGCAATCTGTCCCAGCACTTCCGAATCCAGAAGTTCCCGGTAAAGCCGTCGGTCCAGACTGCCTCTGCGATCCCGTATCTTCTGCAGTTCCTCCTGCATCTTCGCCGATTCCGCCCGCAATGTCCGAAGCTGTGCCTCCAGCTGTTCATAAAGCTCTGCAGATGCAGGCTGCTCCTGTGTATGTATCTGAGATGATTGCTGCGATTGTTCCTGTGGGTGCATCTGCGATGCCCGCTGGTCCTGCATATGTACCTGAGCTTGCGGCTGCTCCTCTACGTGAGATGCCTCTGTCTGATCCTGTATCACAGGATCCGTATGTACCACTTCTGCTTCCTGTGCAGTACTTTTCTTCTCTTCTTCTGCTTCTTTTTCGTGAAATTTTTTCTTCTTGCCTGACATCTCTGTAAGTTCGCCTTCTCCCTGATTCTCTTTTCTTCATCATAAACTAATCCAAACAAAGATACAAGCATTTCCTTCTTTTTACACTATACAATTTTGCCTCAGTGTCACCCCCCCGAGAAATTTTTCTGTTTCGTTCTGATTTTTCAAATAATATCGAAAATATTGCCTATTCAAAAAAAAAAAGACAAGCCATTGTTCTGTTGACCTGTCTCTTCTCGCAATATTTTCTTTAAATGCAATTTCTTATTTATACAAAAAAAATCTCCGACCGGATCGATCGAAGACTTTTATGTACAGGGGATGAGGGATTCGAACCCCCATTGACGGTTTTGGAGACCGTTGCTCTGCCATTGAACTAATCCCCTATATAAATAAAAATACATGTACCTTCAAAACCACATATTGTATTACATCCGAATTATTGTTTATTACCTGAACCACTGTCGGAAGTTCGAGTTCATGTTCATTCACTCGAACGACCAACGCACTAAGTTCTGTCTTCGCGCTTCGCGCTCGCCAATCACTAAGTGCTTTTGGTCAAGCCCTCGACCTATTAGTGACAGTCAGCTGCATGCGTTACCGCACTTCCACCTCTGCCCTATCTACCTTGTCGTCTTCAAGGGGTCTTACAGCTTTCGCTGGGATATCTCATCTTGAGGGGGGCTTCACGCTTAGATGCCTTCAGCGTTTATCCCGTCCCGACTTGGCTACTCGGCCATGCTCTTGGTGAACAACCGATGCACCAGAGGTCAGTCCATCCCGGTCCTCTCGTACTAAGGACAGCTCCTCTCAAATATCCTACGCCCACGCCGGATAGGGACCGAACTGTCTCACGACGTTCTGAACCCAGCTCGCGTACCGCTTTAATGGGCGAACAGCCCAACCCTTGGGACCTACTACAGCCCCAGGATGCGATGAGCCGACATCGAGGTGCCAAACCACTCCGTCGATGTGAACTCTTGGGAGTGATAAGCCTGTTATCCCCAGGGTAGCTTTTATCCGTTGAGCGATGGCAATCCCACTTTATACCACCGGATCACTAAGTCCTACTTTCGTACCTGCTCCACCCGTCGGTGTCACAGTCAAGCTCCCTTCTGCCTTTGCACTCTACGAATGGTTTCCAACCATTCTGAGGGAACCTTTGAGCGCCTCCGATACCCTTTCGGAGGCGACCGCCCCAGTCAAACTCCCCACCTGACATTGTCCCTCCGCCAGTTCATGGCGGCAGGTTAGAAACCCAGTACCACAAGGGTGGTATCCCAACAGCGGCTCCAGAAAGACTGGCGTCCTTCTTTCATAGCCTCCCACCTATCCTGTACATGCAATACCGAATCCCAGTATCAAGCTAGAGTAAAGCTCCATGGGGTCTTTCCGTCCTGGCGCGGGTAACCAGCATCTTCACTGGTACTTCAATTTCACCGGGTCCATTGTTGAGACAGTGCCCAAATCATTACGCCTTTCGTGCGGGTCGGAACTTACCCGACAAGGAATTTCGCTACCTTAGGACCGTTATAGTTACGGCCGCCGTTTACTGGGGCTTAAGTTCGGACCTTCGCTTACGCTAAGCCCTCCCCTTAACCTTCCAGCACCGGGCAGGCGTCAGCCCATATACTTCACCTTGCGGTTTTGCATAGACCTGTGTTTTTGCTAAACAGTTGCTTGGGCCAATTCTCTGCGGCCTCCTGTTACAGAGGCACCCCTTCTCCCGAAGTTACGGGGTCA